>NZ_JBEZFA010000028.1:0-102187 GCF_040649215.1 Micromonospora sp. NPDC049044
GCGGCGAAGTCCGACGGATCCCGCGCGCTCACCGCCCGCACCGACACCGCCGACAGCGTGGCCCGGTCCGTCTGCCCGTACTGCGCCGTCGGCTGCGGTCAGCGGGTGTACGTCAAGGACGGGCAGGTCAGTCAGATCGAGGGTGACCCGGACAGCCCGATCTCGCGGGGTCGGCTCTGCCCGAAGGGTTCGGCGAGCAAGAGTCTGGTGACCAGCCCGCTGCGGCAGACGACGGTCCGCTACCGCCGGCCGTACGGCACCGAGTGGGAGGACCTCGACCTCGACACGGCGCTGCACATGATCGCCGATCGGGTCCTGGCCGCCCGCGACGAGACCTGGGAGGACGTCGACGCCGAGGGCCGACCGCTCAACCGGACGCTGGGCATCTCCAGCCTCGGTGGGGCGACGCTGGACAACGAGGAGAACTACCTCATCAAGAAGTTGTTCACCGCGATGGGGGCGCTCCAGATCGAGAACCAGGCCCGTATTTGACACTCCTCCACCGTCCCCGGTCTGGGGACCAGCTTCGGTCGTGGCGGCGCCACCCAGTACCAGCAGGACCTGTCGAACTCCGACGTCATCGTCATCCAGGGCTCGAACATGGCCGAGGCACATCCGGTGGGTTTCCAGTGGGTGATGGAGGCCAAGCGTCGGGGTGCGAAAGTGTTCCACGTCGACCCCCGGTTCACCCGCACCAGCGCGCTGGCTGACTCGTACCTGCCGATCCGGGCGGGCACGGACATCGCGCTGCTCGGTGGTGTGGTGCGCTACATCCTCGACAACGAGCTGGACTTCCGGGAGTACGTCGTCGCCTACACCAACGCCGCGACGATCGTGACCGAGGAGTACGCCGACACCGAGGACATGCACGGCCTCTTCTCCGGCTTCAACGACGACAACGCCACCTACGACCAGGCCAGTTGGCGGTACGAGGGCCACTCGCAGGACCAGACGACCCGCGACAGCGAGACGCAGCGGGAGACCGCGGCCGGGCTGGAGAACGAGTCGCACGGCGCGCCGGTCGGCGGCGAGACCGAGCGGGACGAGACGTTGCAGCACCCGCGCTGCGTCTACCAGATCCTCAAGCGGCACTTCTCCCGCTACACCCCCGAGATGGTGGAACGGGTCTGCGGCATCCCGCAGGAGAAGTTCCTCGAACTGGCCCAGGCATGGACGGAGAACTCCGGCCGGGAGCGGACCGGCATGCTCGTCTACTCGGTGGGCTGGACGCAGCACAGCGTCGGTGTGCAGTACATCCGTACCGGCGCGATCATCCAACTGCTGCTCGGCAACATGGGTCGCCCGGGTGGCGGTGTGATGGCCCTGCGCGGGCACGCCAGCATCCAGGGCTCCACCGACATCCCGACGCTGTTCAACCTGCTGCCCGGCTACCTGCCGATGCCGCACCACGCCGAACACCCGACCCTCGACAAGTGGGTGGACAGCATTGCGCACCCCGGGCAGAAGGGCTTCTGGGGCAATGCCCGCACCTACGGCGTCAACCTGCTCAAGGCGTACTGGGGTGACGCCGCCACCGCCGACAACGACTACTGCTACGGGTACATGCCGCGGATGACCGGTGACCACGGCACCTACCAGCAGGTGCTCGACATGATCGACGGAAAGGTCAAGGGGTACTTCCTGCTCGGGCAGAACCCGGCTGTCGGCTCGGCGCACGGCCGCGCGCAGCGCCTCGGCATGGCAAACCTCGACTGGCTCGTGGTCCGGGACCTGTTCGAAATCGAGAGCGCCACGTTCTGGAAGAACGCGCCGGAGATCGAGACCGGCGAGATCGTGCCGGAGAAGTGTCGGACCGAGGTGTTCTTCCTGCCGGCCGCCTCGCACGTGGAGAAGGAGGGCACCTTCACCCAGACGCAGCGGCTGTTGCAGTGGCGGGAGAAGGCCGTCGAGCCACCGGGCGACGCCCGCTCCGAGCTGTGGTTCTTCTACCACCTCGGGCGCATCATCCGGGAACGGCTGGCGACGTCGACGAAGCCGCGCGACCGTGCGCTGCTCGACCTCACCTGGGACTACCCCACGCACGGCCCGAACGTCGAGCCGAGCGCCGAGGCGGTGCTGCGCGAGATCAACGGGTACGACGTGGCCACCGGCCGGCCGCTGGCGTCGTTCACCGAGATGAAGGACGACGGCTCGACCCTCGGCGGGTGCTGGATCTACACCGGGGTGTACGCCGACGGCGTCAACCAGGCGGCCCGCCGCAAACCCGGCTCGGAGCAGTCACTGGTGGCGCCCGAGTGGGGTTGGGCGTGGCCGGCGAACCGGCGCATCCTCTACAACCGTGCCTCCGCCGACCCGGACGGCAACCCGTGGAGCGAGCGCAAGAAGTACGTCTGGTGGGACCCGGACAAGAGTGAGTGGACCGGCTACGACGTGCCGGACTTCGAGAAGACCAAGCCGCCGTCCTACCGGCCGGAGCGCGACGCCTCGGGCGTGGCGGGAATCGCCGGCGACGACCCGTTCATCCTTCAGGGCGACGGCAAGGGCTGGCTGTACGCGCCCACCGGCGTGCTCGACGGGCCGATGCCCACCCACTACGAACCTGTCGAGTCGCCGGTACGCAACCCGCTCTACCGGCAGCAGGCCAACCCGACCCGCAAGGTGTACACACACCCGATCAACACGTTGAACCCGAGCCCGCCGCAGGAGCACAGCCAGGTCTTCCCGTACGTGTTCACGGTCAGCCGACTCACCGAGCACCACACCGCCGGTGGGATGAGCCGGACCGTGTCACACCTGGCCGAGTTGCAGCCCGAGATGTTCGTCGAGGTGTCACCGGAGCTGGCGGCCCTGCGAGGGTTGACTCACCTGGGTTGGGCCCACCTGGTCACCAGCCGCGCGGCAGTCGAGGCGAAGGTGCTGGTGACCGACCGGGTGACGCCGCTGCGAGTCGATGGCCGGATCATCCACCAGGTCTGGCTGCCGTACCACTTCGGCTTCGAGGGCCTGGTGACCGGTGATTCGGCAAACGACCTGTTCGGCATCACCCTCGACCCCAACGTCCTGATTCAGGAGAGCAAGGTCGGCACGTGCGACGTCCGGCCCGGACGACGCCCCAGAGGACCGGACCTGTTGGACCTCGTCGTCGACTACCGGCGGCGGTCGGGGAACCTCGTCCACCGCTACCCACCGATGGTCACTACCGACGTCGCCGACAGCAGCAGCGACCAGGAGGCCTGACCGATGCCCCACGCCAACGCCCTGTACGGGCCGCTGGACCCCGCACCGGACGCCGGTTACGAGGACCCGCCGCCGAGGATGGGGTTCTTCACCGACACCAGCGTCTGCATCGGCTGTAAAGCGTGCGAGGTGGCCTGCAAGGAGTGGAACGGCGTCCCGGAGAGCGGGCTCGACCTGCTCGGCATGTCGTACGACAACACCGGCGCGTTGACCGCCAACTCGTGGCGGCACGTCGCGTTCGTCGAGCAGCCCCGCTCGGCCGGCTGGGCGACTCCGGCGTTCGAGGGGGATCCGGACGGGCCGGCGATCAGCCCGGTGACGGCGGCGGCCGGTGCGCGTACCAGCACCGACACCGGCACGGACCCCGGCCTGCCCCCCGGCTCGCCCGGCGCGGCGGCCCGCATGTCGAGCGGCCCGGAGTTTCTGGGGATGCCTGGTGCGCAGCCGCCGGGGAGAGGTTCGGGCGCGGAGGGACGGACGGATTTCCGCTGGTTGATGATGTCGGACGTGTGCAAGCACTGCACCCACGCGGCCTGCCTGGATGTCTGTCCCACAGGTTCGCTGTTCCGGACGGAGTTCGGCACGGTGGTGGTCCAGGAGGACATCTGCAACGGCTGCGGTTACTGCATCTCCGCCTGCCCGTACGGAGTCATCGATCAGCGCAAGGATGATGGTCGGGCGTGGAAGTGCACGCTGTGCTACGACCGGCTCGGGGTGGGGATGACGCCCGCGTGTGCGAAGGCGTGTCCGACCGAGTCGATCCAGTACGGCGTCCTTGACGAGTTGCGCGAGCGGGCCGCCGCGCGGGTGGCGAAGCTGCACGAGCGGGGAGTGCCGGAGGCACGGCTGTACGGGCACGACCCGAACGACGGCGTCGGTGGCGACGGTGCGTTCTTCCTGCTGCTGGACGAGCCGGAGGTGTACGGGCTGCCACCGGACCCGATAGTGACCACCCGCGACCTGCCGGCCATGTGGAAACGCGCCGGCCTGGCGGCGGTGACGATGGCGGTCGCCACGGCTGTCGCGTTCCTGGGCAGGCGGCAATGACCGACGAGAAGCCCCGCGGACGACGCGGCGACGGCGGTGAGCGGCTCACTGTGCCGCCGGCCGAGTTCGCCTCCTACTACGGCCGACCGGTCTTGAAGCCGCCGGTGTGGAAGTACGACATCGCCGGTTACCTGTTCACCGGAGGCCTCGCCGCCGGAAGTGCGCTGATCGGCGCGGGCGCCCAACTGACCGGACGACCCGAACTGCGCACCGTGGGCCGCTGGACGGCCCTCGGCGGTGTCGCCGCCAGCACGTACCTGCTGGTCCACGACCTCGGCCGGCCGGCCCGTTTCCATCACATGCTCCGGGTGGCCAAGGTGACCTCGCCGATGTCGGTCGGCACCTGGATCCTCGCCGCGTTCGGGCCACTTGCCGGCGTGGCGGCTGTCGCCGAGCTCGCGCCGCTGCTCCCGCAGCACGGTGTGCTCGGCCTCGCCCGCCGGATCGCACCGCCGATCGGCAACCTCGCCGGTCTCGGCGCCGCGGCCACCGCGCCGGCGCTGGCGACGTACACCGGGGTGCTGCTCGCCGACACGGCAGTGCCGTCCTGGCACGACGCCTACCCGTCGCTGCCGTTCGTCTTCGCCGGCAGCGCGCTCGCCGCCGCGTCCGGGGTCGGACTGATCGCGGCACCGGCAGCGCAGGCCGCCCCACTGCGACGACTCGCCCTGGCCGCCGCGGCCGTCGAGTTCGGCGGAGGGCACCAGCTGGAGCGGCAGGGCCTCACCAGCGAGCCCTACACGCGCGGGCGCAGCGGCCGGCTGGTCAAGGCGGGACGCGTCCTGCTCGCCGTGGGCACCGTCACCGCGCTGCTCAGCCGCCGCAGCCGGGTCCTGTCGGCGATCTCCGGCGCCGCCCTGGTGGCATCGTCGGTCGCCACCCGGTTCGGCGTCTTCGAGGCGGGCCGGGCCTCGGCACGAGATCCGAAGTACACGGTCGTGCCACAACGGGAACGGCTCAGCCGGTAAACAGCTTCGCGGCGGTGATGGCGGTCTGGATGATGCCGTACCCGAGCAGCACCGCGACCAGCAGCCACGACACCCAGAGCCGCCCGACCTGACTACCGACGTGCGGCGGCGCGGGCGGCTGGCTGTCGCGCCCGAGAGCGACCGGCTCGGTGACTGTAGCCTTCGCCACCGGCGAGGTCGGCCCCCGGTTCGGTTCGTGGAACCGCTCGGGCACGGAACGCACCAGCAGGTTCGCGATGAACCCGATGGCGAGGATGCCGACCATGGTGAACAGCGCGGGCCGGTACGACGCCGCGGTGAGGGTGCCGGGCTTGCCCTGCGTGTCGAGGATCCCGTTGACGATGAGCGGGCCGGCGACACCCGCCGCCGACCAGGCGGTCAGGATCCGGCCGTGGATGGCCCCGACCTGGAAGGTGCCGAACAGGTCACGCAGGTAGGCGGGCATGGTGGCGAAACCACCGCCGTAGAAGGAGATGATCGCGGCGGCGATCAGCACGAAGACCGCTGTCGCGGAGTGGCCGGCCACGGCGAGCAGCACGTACAGCACCATGCCGACGCCGAGGTAGACCATGTAGATGGGCTTGCGGCCGATGAGGTCGGACGTTGTGGACCAGACGAACCGCCCGGCCATGTTGAACAGCGACAGCACTCCCACGAAACCGGCCGCCGCCGACACCGAGACAGCGGTGGCGGTCCCGTTGTCCCGGAAGAAGTCCTGGATCATCGGGCTTGCCTGCTCCAGGATGCCGATGCCCGCTGTGACGTTGCAGAACAACACGATCCACAGCAACCAGAACGACCGGGTACGCACGGCGTTCGACGCCGACACGCTCGCCGTCGTCACGAGAGGTTTGGCGGCGACGGTCGCGGGGTCGAACCCGGCTGGCCGCCAGTCCGGTGCCGGAACCCGGACGTTGAACGGGCCGAACATCATGATCACGAAGTAGCCGATGCCGAACGTGACGAAGAGCGCCACGAGGGCGCTGCCCGACGCCACGGCGGCCGGGTTGTCGGGGTTGTAGCCGGAGTCGTAGAGGGAGAGCAGTTGGCGCGCGAGCGGGCCGGCGACCAGGGCGCCGCCGCCGAAACCCATGATGGCCAGGCCGGTGGCGAGGCCGGGACGGTCCGGGAACCACTTGATCAGTGTGGAGACGGGCGAGATGTAGCCGATGCCGAGCCCGATGCCGCCGATGACGCCGTACCCGAGGTAGAGCAGCCACAGCTGCTGGGTCGCGATGCCGAGCGCGCCGACCAGGAACCCGACGGCCCAGAAGCACGCCGAGACGAACATCGCCCGGCGCGGTCCGTTCTTCTCCACCCACCGGCCACCCACCGCGGCGGACGAACCCAGCATGACGATGGCGATGCTGAAGATCGCCCCGATCGCCGTCTGGCTGGTGTCGAAGTGCGCGATGAGGGAGTTCTTGTAGACACTCGTCGCGTAGACCTGGCCGATGCAGACGTGCACCGCCAGTGCCGCGGTCGGGATGAGCCAGCGGCTGTATCCCGGGGGAGCGACAGTGTGCCGGGGATCGAAGACCGACAGCATGGGCATCGTCCACACCTCCTGCGGCTGAGTGGGCCGCGACGTTGCCGAGCTGTCCGACCCGGCAGTTGGCCGAGGGGCGCCGCCGCAGTGGCGGCCCGGCGCACGTCTGGCGTCAGCCGATTACCGGCTCTACCTCACGTTACGTGGCGGCTGATTCACACCATGTCATTACCGGAAAAC
Organism: Micromonospora sp. NPDC049044; assembly: GCF_040649215.1. Taxonomy (NCBI): domain Bacteria; kingdom Bacillati; phylum Actinomycetota; class Actinomycetes; order Micromonosporales; family Micromonosporaceae; genus Micromonospora; species Micromonospora sp. NPDC049044. Next base: position 6,943 of record NZ_JBEZFA010000028.1, read on the forward strand.
GCGGAACGGGGGCGGGCCAACCGGCTCGCCCCCGTCCCGCTGGCGTACGACTCAGTGCATCGCGGCCTTTGCCGCCGCCTCCTCCTGTACGCGTCGTTCGTCCCCACTGAGGGTGTGCAGCGGCTTCTCCTTGATGAACAGCACGACGATCAGCGCGAGCAGCGCGATCGGCGCGCCGACCAGGAAGAGATCCGCGGTGGCGATGCCGTACACGTCCTGCACGATGCGCAGCACCGGCTCGGGCAGCGTGGACAGGTCGGGCACCTCGGCGGAGCCACCTCCGGCGGTCGCCGCCGGGCCGAGACGTTCGGTCGTCAGCGAGGTCACCCGACTCGCCAGGACCGCGCCGAGTGCGCTGACTCCGATCGCGCCGCCCATGCTGCGGAAGAACGTCAGGACGGACGTGGTGGCACCGAGTTCGTTTGCCGGCACGTCGTTCTGGGCGGCCAGTACGAGGTTCTGCATGAGCATGCCGACACCGATGCCCAGCACGGCCATGTAGATCGACAGCACGAGGACGCTGGTCCTGGCGTCGATGGTGCCCAGTAGCAGCATTCCGACGCTCATCACCGCGGCGCCGGCCACCAGGTAGGCCTTCCACCGCCCGTACTTCGTGATGAGCTGCCCGGCCACCGTCGACGAGACGAGCAGACCGAAGATCATCGGAAGGCTCATCAGGCCCGCGACGGTGGGCGACTTGCCCAGCGAGATCTGGAAGTACTGGGACAGGAAGACGGTGCCGCCGAACATCGCGACACCGACCAGCACGCTGGCGATGGTGGCCAGCGAGACAGTGCGGTTACGGAAGATCGTCAGCGGGACGATCGGCTCCGCCGCCCGTGACTCGACGACCACGGCAAGCGCCAGCAGAACCAGACCGCCGATGACCATCAGGGCCGTCCAGCCGGATGCCCAGTCGAACTTGTTGCCGGCCAGGGACGACCAGATCAGCAGCGTGGAGACGCCCGAGGTGATGAGCAGCGCACCCAGCCAGTCGATCGTCGCCTTGCGGCGAACGACAGGCAGGTGCAGGGTGCGCTGGAGCAGGGCGATGGAAATGATGCTGAACGGGACGCCGATCAGGAAGCACCACCGCCAGCCCAACCACGACGTGTCGACGAGCAGGCCACCGATCAGCGGACCGGCGATGGTGCCCACACCGAAGACCGCGCCGAAGATGCCGGCGTAGCGACCCAGCTCACGGGGTGGGATCATCGCCGCCATGACGATCGTGGCCAGGGCCGTCATGCCGCCGGCGCCGATGCCCTGTACGACACGGCTGAGCAGCAGCACCTCGACGTTCGGCGTGAAGCCCGCGATGAGCGAACCCACAACGAACAGCCCCAGCGACAGCTGGATCAGCAGCTTCTTGCTGTACAGGTCGGCCATCTTGCCCCACAGCGGCACCGTCGCCGTCATGGCGAGCAGTTCACTGGTGACGATCCAGGTGTAGACGGTCTGGCTGCCGTTCAGATCCGCGATGATCCGCGGCAGCGCGTTCGCCACCACCGTGGAGGCGAGGATGGACACGAACATGCCGACCATCAGGCCGGAAAGTGCCTGGAGAACCTCCCGACGCGACATGCGCGTACCGACCTCGGCGGTGTCGGCGGGCGGGATGGTGGTGGTCATTGACGCTCCCTTGTCGGGTTTGTGGCGGAGTGGCTGGCCCTGAGGCTGTTGCGGCGGGGCGGGGACGTGCGGGTCAGGAGAGGGCTGGCGGATCCGGCAGGCCGGCGGCGATCGCGGCGAACGCCTCGTCGACGAAGTCGCGCAGGGGCCGGGCGTCGTCGCTGGCGGCCCAGCGCAGCATCGCGGTGCGGAAGGCGGCACCGGCAACAGCGATGACAAGCGGCGGGTGGCCGTGGTCGAGGCCGACGCCGAGGCGGGTCGCGACGACCGCGACCATGGCCTGCTCGGTAGCGCTGTTGCCGGCCACCAGCCGGGGCAGCAGCGCGGGGTTCTGGGCGATGACCGCCAGTCGCAGCCGCCACAACTCCCGGTCGGCCTGGATCGTGTCGATCGCCTCGTCGAGGGCGATCCGGATGGCCTGCAACGCCGACACCTGCGCGGGGGCGGCCGCCAGACGCGCCACGGCCGGGTTGCCGTCGAGCGCCGGATCGTCGGTGAGAGCCTCGTCCTTGCAGGTGAAGTAGTTGAAGAAGGTCCGCGAGGACACGTCCGCGGCCTCGCTGATCTCCTCCACCGTCACGTGGTCCAGGCCGCGTTCGGCGACCAACCGCAGCGCGGCGGCGGTCAGTGCGGCCCGCGTCTGCGCCTTCTTGCGGTCGCGACGCCCGGGCGCGGCGTGGTCGGTGTCGGTCACGCGAGCGAGGCTAGGAGCGAACTTGCGCAGTCTGCAAGTTTTTAGCGTGTGAAGTGATCTTTCTGACCCGAGGCGCTGGTCGGGGACGGACGTACCGTTCGTTCGGTGCGGGGCGCGGCGCCGGTGGTCTCCAGGATGAGCCCGGCGACCAGGTCCGGATCGTCGCTCATCGGCACGTGCCCACAGCGGGGCAGCGTCACCACCCGTGCCGCCGGCAGGCCCGCCCGGGCGCGCTCGGCCTGGTGGACGCCGAAGATCCGGTCGCGGTCACCCCAGCCGATGGTCACCGGCACGGTCGAATCGGACAGCCGAAGGCAGTCGAAGCGATAGTCGCGGGCTGCCCGGGCCACGGCGTTGAAGCCGGGCCCCCGGCGCAGGGCGAGTGCGTCACCCAGCGCCCGCTCGACGTCCAGCAGTGTCGGGCGGGCCATCAGCGGCGCGAAGCACAACGCCCGCAGGTACGCCGAGCGCAGCGCGACTCGCATGATCGGGGCGGGCAGGCGCGAGTTGGCCCGCAGCATCCGGAGGATGGCCAGCGCCCGTCGGCGCTCCGTCGGGGTGAAGAAGCCGGCGGGGGAGAAGGCGGTGGCCGAGGCGACCGCCCCGGTGGCGGCAAGCTCCAGGGCGATCGCCCCACCGAGGCTGCAGCCGGCGACGTGCGGGCGCTCCAGGCCCCACTCGGTCAGGGCCGGCAGGATCCCGGCCACGGTGGCGGCCATGTCGGCGGGCATGCCGGCGCCCGGCACCGGAGAGTTTCCGAATCCGGGCAGGTCGAACGCGATCACCTCGTGGTGGGCGGTGAGCCTGTCGAACACCGGCTCCCACGCCTGATGGCGGTGACCGATGCCGTGGATGAGCACGAGGGGCTGTCCGCTGCCCGCACGTCGGAAGTGAATGCTCATCTCGGCTCTCCCACCGACGTCCTGCCGAAGGAACGCCCGAGCTGGCGTACCTCGTCTTCCATCTGGCCGACCATGCTCTGGCCGCCGAAGCGGGTGATCAACGCGTCCGAGAGGCCGCTGAGCACCACCGGCCGCAGCGCCTGCACCAGGGCGAGCGCCCGGGGCACGTACACCTTGCGTTTGCGGCGTTCGATGCCGTGGAGCAGGGCCTCGACGCACTGCTCGACGGGTACGACGGTGGACAGCGGCCACGGCAACCGGCGCAGTGTGGTGCGGAAGGACGCCAGGTCGGCACTGATGTCGCGGACCAGGTCGGTGTCGATCCAGATCGGATGCGCCGTGCCGACGGTGACGCCGCGTGGGCGGGTCTCCAGGCGCAGCACGTTGGCGAACTGCTCCACACCCGCTTTGGACGCGCAGTAGGCCGCCATCCCGGGCATCGCCGTGAAGGCGGCGGCCGACGAGACGATCAGGACGTGGCCACGGGCGGCGGTGACGTGGGGCAGCGCCGCGCTGACAGTGCGGATCGCGCCGCAGAGGTTCACCTCGACGGTACGGACCAGCGCGTCGACCGGTCCCACGGCGACGGTGCCGAGGTTCGCGATGCCCGCGTTGGCCACGACGACGTCGATGCCACCGAAGCGGTCGACGGTGGACGCCACCGCCGCGTCCAACGCCGCCTGGTCGGTGACGTCACACTCGTACCAGTGCGCGTCGAGGTCGGCAGCGAGCTGCCTGAGCAGGTCGCCCTCCAGACCAACGACGGCGACCTGGGCGCCCCGGGCGACGGCCGCGCGGGCCAGCTGCGCCCCGATGCCGCGCGCCGCGCCGGTGATGAGCACCGTCCTGCCCGCCAGGTCATACCGCATCGGCGTGCTCCCGTTCCCTGTCGTTGGGGGTGTTCCCGGCCGTGACGACCTGGTAGTCGGCCGGGCGGAACCGGCGCAGCCGCATCCGGAAGCTGGTGGCGAGGCCTGGCCAGATGGTGGTGTTGCGGCCGGTGGCGTCGAGATACCAGCTCGAACAGCCGGTCTGCCAGACGGTGCCGTCCATCTTCTGATCGATCCGTTCGGTCCAGCGTCGTTGCGCCCGCGCCGTGGGCTCGATGGCCCCGATGCCCTTGGCCCGCAGGTGTCGCAGGGCCGCGACCACCAGGTGCAGCTGGGCCTCGATCATCAGGATCACTGAGGTGTGCCCGAGCCCGGTGTTCGGGCCGAGCAGGAAGAACAGGTTGGGGAAACCGGCGATTGTCGTGCCCCGGTACGCGTGCATGCTGGGGGTCCACGCCTCGGCCAGGCTGCGCCCGCCCCGGCCGTGAATGCGCCGCACGACGGGGGAGTCGGTGACGTGGAAGCCGGTCCCGAAGATGATCGTGTCCGCCGGGTGGTGGACGCCGTCGTCGGTGACCAGGCCGTCCGGCACGATCCGGTCGATGCCGGCGGTGACCACGTCGACGTTCGGTCGGGTGAGTGACGGCCAGTAGTCGTTGGAGATCAGCACCCGCTTGCAGCCCATCGCGTAGCGGGGGGTGAGCTTGTCGCGCAGGTGCGGGTCGGTGACCTCGCGGCGCAGCGTACGCAGGGACAGCCGCGAGGCGAGACGGTTGACCGCCGGGTGCAGGAAGCCCAGGCCCATGCTCTCGCGTACCAGGTAGAGCCCTGCCCGGGCGGCCCGTTGCGCGCCGGGCACGGTGCGGAACGCGGCCTGCTCGGCCCGGCCGATCCGGCGCGACATCCTTGGCATGATCCACGCGGGTGTGCGCTGGAAGAGCGTCAGCTTCTCGACAGTCGGCTGGATCTGTGGCACGAACTGGACGGCCGAGGCGCCGGTGCCGATCACCGCGACGCGCCGACCGGTCAGGTCATGGTCGTGCCGCCACCGCGCGGAGTGGAACACCGTGCCGGCGAACCCGTCGATCCCGGGCAGGTCGGGGATGGCCGGGTCGCTGAGTGGGCCGGTGGCACAGATCAGGACGCGGGCGCTGTGGTCGCCGCCGGAGGTGCGCAGCAGCCAGCGTTGGCGCTTGTCGTCCCACCTCGCCTCGTGCACCTCGTGGCGCAACCGCAACCTCGGACGTATGCCGAAACGGTCGACGCAGCCACGCAGGTAGTCCCAGATCTCCGGCTGACCGGAGAACGTGTTCGACCAGCGGGGGTTGGGGGCGAAGGAGAACGAGTAGAGGTGCGACGGGACGTCGCAGGCGCAGCCCGGGTAGGTGTTGTCCCGCCAGGTGCCGCCGACGTCCTCACCCCTGTCGAAGACGAGGAAGTCGGTGAAGCCGGCCCGTTGGAGGCGGATGGCGGCGCCCAGGCCACCGAAGCCGGCGCCGATGATGGCGATGTCTGTCTCCATTCACCCCTCCGTGAGCTCGGGCGCGGAAGTCGGGTCGGCCACGGACGGCCAGGGCGGATCGCCCACGCCGGTGATGCGTACGCCGCCCCACGGGTCGACCTCGGCAAGTCGGGCGGCCCGGACGCGGTCGGCGATGCGCACCTCGACGTCGCGCCGGCCGGAGCGCAGCAGGTGGGCCACCCGTGGCTCGGGTTCGATCCGCCCGCCCCAGTGGAAGCGGCCGTCGACCGGCTCCCACCGTCCGCTGAGGTGCACCCGGACCGGTGTGCCCTCGACCCCCGCCGGGCCGTGGTAGCTCACGGCACGATCCGCTCGTGGGCACGGGTGAGCTCGGGTGGCAGGTCGGCGCTGGCCCGTACCCCCTCGATGCCGCTCCACAGCAGGGTGGTCAGGTAGTCGGTGAGGGCGGCCCGGCTGATCGGCTGGCCGTGCGTGGTCCACCAGTCGCCGACCGCCTGCACGAAACCCACGAGGCCGTACGCCCAGGGCTCGGCGGGGCCGGCGTCCAGGCCCAGCGTGCGGAGCCGGTCGCCGATCACCCGGGCGAGCCCGGCGGCCACCTGCCGGCTGGTGCCGGCGATCACCTGGTGGATGCCGGGGTCGCCGGACTGGTGCATCAGGAACCGGTAGAGCCTCGGCTCCGACTCGATGACGCCCAGATAGGCGTCGATCGTCGCCTCGACCAGGCCGCGTTCCTCGCGGACCTGTTCGACGGCGGGCGCGATGGCGTCGACCATCCGGGCCGCCACCACCTCGCTGACCGCGACCCAGAGCTGCGACTTGTCGGCGAAGTAGCGGTACAGAACCGGTTTGCTGACACCCGCGGTGGTGGCGACCTGTTCCATGTCGACCTCCGGCCCGTGGCGCAGCAGCGCCTGCACGGCAGCCCCTACCAACTCCTGCCGTCGTTGCTCGCGATGGTCCGCCCAGCGGTCCCGACGGCCGTTGCCCTTCGCCCTCGGGCCTCCGTCGGGGGGCGTGGCCGGCGGGTCGGCTGCATTGACATCAGTGAGCGGCGATTGCATGCTACTACTCGTAACAGTTACTGGTCGTCACGTCAATATGGAGGAGCCATGGAGGCCGCACCGGAGGAAACCGGGCGTGCGGCGGTCGCCGAGCGACTACTCACGTCCTCACTGCGGACCAGCTACGACCCCACCGTCGAGATCGACTGGGACGCCCCGCACACCCCCGGCGCCTACTGGCTCCCGCCGCAGCGCAGCAGCCTCTACGGCACGCCGCTGTGGGAGCAGCTCAGCGAGGAGCAGCGCGTCGCGCTCACCAAGCACGAGGTGGCCAGCGCGGCCAGCGCCGGGCTGTGGTTCGAGACGATCCTCATGCAGATGCTGATCCGGGAGTACTACCGCGCCGACCCGACCAGTCGACAGGCCCAGTACGCGTTGACCGAGGTCGCCGACGAGTGCCGGCACTCCATCATGTTCGGCCGGCTGATCGAGGCGATGGGCTGTCCGGTCTACCGCGCGAGCACTGTGGACCACCACCTCGGGCGCTTTCTCAAGACCACCGCCAGCGGCCCCCGGATGTACGCGGCGATCCTCATCGCGGAGGAGATCCTCGACGCGTTCCAGCGCGAGATCATGGCGGACGAGTCGCTCCAGCCGCTCATCCGGATGGTCTGCCGCATCCATGTGGTGGAGGAGGCGCGACACGTCCGGTTCGCCCGCGAGGAACTGGCCGCCGCGGTGGCGGCCACCGGCCCGGCGGGCCTGGCGTACGCCCGGCTGTTGGTTGGTCGCGCCGCCTACACGATCGCCAACCGCCTGGTCCATCCCGACGTGTACGCGGCGGTGGGCATCGCGCCGGCGGTCGGTCGTGCCGCTGCCCGGGCCAACCCGCACTGGCGTGCCACCCTGCGCTGGTCGGCGGCGCGGGTGCACGCCAACCTGGCGGACGTCGGCCTGGTGGCCGGGCCGGGGCGTCTGCTGTGGGCCCGGGCCGGGCTGATCTGACCCGTCGTCGCTCGGTGGTACGGCATGAGGGCGCGCCGTCCCCGGCCGCCCCCCAACGCCGCCCCCCGGTGAGCTCACTCGCCGCGGGTGCGCGCTGCCCACATCAGGCAGGCGTCAGGCCCTTTCGACGCGCGGATGCCGACGATCGGTGAGCCGCAACCCGACCCCGCGTACCGCTTCGATGCTGGCTCCGGTGTCGAGGTCGTGCAGCTTGCGCCGCAGCCGCTTCACCAGGGACTGCACGTCCGCCTTGCGCTCGCGCCCCTCGTCGCGCCAGACCGACCGGTGCAGGTCGGCGTAGCTCCAGACCCGGACCGGTTCGGTGGTCAGGCAGATCAGCAGGTCGTGTTCCAGTCGGGTGAGGTCGACCTCGCGATCCCGGTGGCGGGCGACGGACCGGGCGGAGTCGATCACCAGCGCGGAGTTGGTTCCGCTCGCGGCGGCGGGCGCCGGCGAGGACGACGCGGGGGCCAGCCGCTGCGGCGCGGCGATCAGTCGGCGTAGCTCGTCGAGGTCGGCCACCAGCAGCAGCGGTGCGATGCCGTCGAGGCGTTCGGCGAGCCGGATCCGTTCGGCCGGCGACGAGGTCACCGCGATCAGCAGCGGGAACGGCTCGTCGGCCGGATCACCCCGACTCAATGTCGCCTCGTCGTCCTCGGCCACAGCACCGCCCGGGATCGATGGGCATCCCTGCCCGGCTATCGTCATGGTCCTGACAATGATTGGCAAGCGCGTCGTCAGCGGGGCAACTCTTAGCGACAAGTTGCTCACGGCAAGTTCTTGATCGTCCGTTCTTCTCGATCATAGTGTCCAGTCGGGCAACCGGCGTGACCCGCGCGGTGCATGGGGGAGGTCCACCATGGCCCATTGACACCCTGGGTCGTTCTGAGGGAGGCAGCACCGATGTTCAGACGTCCACAATGGGGACGCGCGGCCAGATCACTGGTCAGCGCCGGGGCGGCGACGATCCTCGCCGCCACCTGCCTGGCCGCCATCGGCTCGGGCGCGCAGGCCGCCCCGACCGGGGCGACCGGGGCGGGGGACAAGATCCGACCGGAGCTCACCAAACAGCTCCAGGCCAAGAGTGAAGGGGACTTCTGGATCCGGTTCAAGGACCGGGCGGACCTGAGCAAGGCCAGCGCCATCAAGGACTGGTCGAAGCGCGGTACCGCGGTGGCGGACGCGCTGCGCAAGACCGCCGCGGCGAGCCAGGGCAAGATCCGGGCCGACCTCGACAGCTCGGGTGCGAAGTACCAGACCTTCTGGGCCACCAACGCGATCAAGGTGAACAGCGGCTCGCTGGCGATGGCGCAGAAGTTCGCAGGCCACGCCGAGGTCGAGGGCCTGTACGCCCCGGTCACCTACAAGGTGCCCGAGACGATCAAGGGTACCGACGAGCACACCGTGAACGCCCTGGAGTGGGGCGTCGCCAACATCAACGCCGACGACGTCTGGTCCCAGTTCGGCGTCAGGGGCGAGGGCATCACCGTCGCGAGCATCGACAGCGGGGTCCAGTTCGACCACCCGGCGCTGGTCAACTCCTACCGCGGCAACAACGGCGACGGGACGTTCGACCACAACTACAACTGGTTCGACGCCGCCGGCACCTGCGACGCCGGCCCCTGCGACGACGACGGCCACGGCACGCACACGATGGGCACCATGGCCGGCTCCGACGGCGCGAACCAGATCGGTGTCGCCCCCGGAGTCAGGTGGATCGCGGCGAACGGTTGCTGCCCCAGCGACGCCGCTCTGATCGAATCCGGTCAGTGGATGCTCGAACCGCTCGACCTCAACGGCGAGAACGCGGACGCGAGCAAACGACCGAACGTCATAAACAACTCGTGGGGCACCCGGGACCCGTCGAACGAGCCGTTCATGGAGGACGTGACGGACGCCTGGGCCGCGTCCGGGATCTTCGGCGTCTGGTCCAACGGCAACAGCGGGCCGGCGTGCCAGACCAGCGGCTCGCCCGGCAGCCTCGCCAGCAACTACTCGACCGGCGCGTACGACGTCAACAACAACATCGCCGGCTTCTCCGCCCGGGGCACCGGGCAGAACGGCGAGATCAAGCCGAACATCTCGGCCCCCGGCGTGAACGTCAGGTCGAGCATCCCGGGCAACGCCTACGGAAGCATCAGCGGTACCTCGATGGCCGCACCGCACCTCGCGGGTGCGATAGCGCTGCTGTACTCGGCGGCCCCGTCGCTCATCGGTGACATCGACGGCACCCGTGCGCTGCTCAACGGCACCGCGATCGACAAGGCCGACGGCCAGTGCGGCGGCACCGCGGCCGACAACAACGTCTACGGCGAAGGCCGACTGGACGCCCTCGCGCTGCTCACCGCCGCGCCGACCGGCGACATCGGCACCCTGGCCGGCACGGTCACCGACGCGGCCACCGGCGCCCCGATCGCCGGGGCGACGGTGACGCTCACCGGCCCGACCGCACGTGAGGTGAGCACCGGCGCCGACGGCACGTTCTCCACCCAGCTGCCCACCGGCGACTACCAGGTCACCGTGGCGGCGTTCGGCTACGGCAGCACCACGAAGCCGGCGACGGTCAGCAAGGCCGCGACCACGACGCTCAACGTCGCGCTCACGCCGGTGCCGAGTGTGAACGTCACCGGAGCGGTCACCGACGGCTCCGGCCACGGCTGGCCGTTGTACGCGAAGGTGACAGTGACGGGAGTGTCCGGCGTCTACGACTACACCACGCCGGCGAACGGCCGTTACAGCCTCAAGCTGCCCGCCGGGCAGACCTACACCCTGAAGTACGAGTCGCAGTACCCGGGCTACCAGACCGTCACCAAGCAGGTCGCTGTCGGCTCGGGCAACACCACGGTGAACGTCGCGGTGCCGGTGGACCCCAGCACCTGCACCACGGCGCCCGGCTACACGTTCGGCTCCGACGGTGAGTACGAGTCCTTCGACGGCACCACCACGCCGCCGGGCTGGACGGTCGTCGACAACGCGGGCAGCGGTCAGGTCTGGAAGTTCACCGACGACGGCGACCGGGGCAACCTGACCGGCGGCAGCGGCAACTTCGCGATGATCGACAGCGACGACTACGGCGCGGGCACCAGCCAGGACACCTCCCTGGTCAGCCCGGTGGTCGACCTGACCGGCGTGCCGGCCCCGGTGATCCGGTTCAACCAGGACTTCAACCAGCTCAACGACGACACGGCGGATGTCGACCTGAGCATCGACGGTGGCGCCACCTGGACCAACGTGCTCCGCCAGGAGACCGACGTCCGGGGCCCGAAGCTGACCGAGATCCCGATCCCGCAGGCGGCCGGCCAGGCGAAGGTGCAGGTCCGGTTCCACTACTACGACGCCTCGTACGAGTGGTGGTGGGAGGTCGACAACGTCCTGATCGGCAGCCAGATCCTCTGCGTGCCGGTCGACGGTGGTCTGGTCGTCGGCAACGTCCGCGACAAGAACGACAACAGCTACGTCAACGGCGCGACAGTCACCAGCAAGGACCGGCCCGCCGAGAAGGCCGTCACCGTGGCGACCCCGGACGACCCGGAGTTGGCCGACGGCTTCTACTGGATCTACTCGACGCTCACCGGCACGCACCCGTTCACCGCGACCGCCGGCAACTACGTCAGCCAGACCAAGCAGGTCGACGTCGAGGCCGACTGGGCGACCGCCGCGAACTTCCAGCTCGCGGCCGGCCGGCTGTCGGTGACGCCGACGCAGCTGAACGCCACGCTGCAGATGCCGAGCGGCAAGGCCAGCAAGACGTTCACGGTGACCAACACCGGTGGGGCGCCGGTCGAGGTCAAGTTCGGTGAGCGGGACAACGGGTTCGCGCTCCTGCGGGCGGACGGGTCCACCGTCACCCGGCAGCAGGTGCTCGGTGGCTCCGGCGCCCCGGCGCAGCGGATCAACGCCCCGACGTCCTTCGCCGCGAAGGCGTCGAGCAAGCATGCCAAGGCGGCCACCGCCGCGGTCGGCCCGCAGGCGGCACCGTGGACCGACATCGCCGACTATCCGTCCACGATCATGGACAACCGGGTGGTCAGCCTGGACGGCAAGGTGTATTCGCTCGGTGGCGGGGACGGCAGCGCCTCCACCACGAAGAACTACGCCTACGACCCGGTCGCGCAGACCTGGACCGCGATCGCCGACCTGCCCGGTGCCCGCAACGCGGTGACGGCGGGCGTCGTGGACGGGAAGATCATCGTCACCGGTGGTTGGGGCGACGAGGGTCCGGACTCGGCCACCTGGTCGTACAGCCCGGCGGCCAACGCCTGGACGGAGCTGGCCGACAACCCGGCGCCGCGGTCGGCTGCCGGTCAGGCAGTGGTCAACGGCAAGTTGTACGCCATCGGCGGCTGCACCACAGCGAGCTGCACGCCGATGTCGAACAGCGTCGTCCGGTACGACCCGGGCAGCGACACCTGGGAGACGCTCGCCAACTACCCGAAGTCTGTGGCGTTCGCCTCCTGCGGTGGAATCGACGGCATCCTCTACTGCACCGGCGGCAACGACGGGGCCGCCGCGCAGAAGTCGAGCTACGCCTACGACCCGGGCGCCAACACCTGGTCCACTATCGCCGACGCGCCGAGCGACAACTGGGCCAGCTCGTACGCCGTGGCCAACGGCAAGCTCCTGGTCGTCGGTGGTTCGCAGGGCGGGGCCATCAGCAACGCGGGCTTCGCCTTCGACCCGGCCACGGCTTCGTGGTCGAACCTGCCGAACGCCAACACGCCGCGTTACCGGGGCGGGGCGGCGTGTGGCTTCTACAAGATCGGCGGCTCGTCCGGCAGCTTCGACGCGGCCCCGGACAGTGAGGTGCTGCCCGGCTTCGAGGGCTGCTCCGAGGCGGCGGCCGACGTCAGCTGGCTGGCCATCGACAAGTCGGCGGTCACCCTCGCCCCGGGTGCGAAGGTCACCGTCACCGTCACGATGACGGCGAACGTGGACCAGCCCGGCACCTACTCCGGCTCGGTCGCGATCACCGAGAACACGCCGTACTCGGTCGCGCCGGTCGCGGTGACCATGACCGTCAACCCCCCGAAGACCTGGGGCAAGCTGATGGGTACGGTCACCGGCACCAGTTGCCAGGGTGCGACCTCGCCGCTCACCGGCGCGGTCGTCCAGGTCGACTCGTGGGCGTCGTCGTTCACCTTCGCCACCGACGCCGAGGGTAAGTACGCCTACTGGGTGGACCGCCGCAACAACCCGATCACGATGATCGTCGCCAAGGACGGCTGGAAGCCGCAGACCCGGCAGACGAAGGTCAACACCACCACTCCCACAGTGGAGAACTTCGGGTTGGCGCCGATCCGGTGCTGACACCCGAGCGGTAGCGACCACGTCCGGCCCGCCTGGTCACCGACCAGGCGGGCCGGAACGCGTCCGGCGGATCAGACCGGGGCGAGCCGGAAGCCGACCCCGCGCACCGAGTGGATCGTCGCCGCGGCGTTCAGCCGGGCGAGCTTGCCACGCACCCGGCGGACCACCGAGTGCATGTCGGAGCCGCGACCGAGGTGCCGGTTGCCCCAGACCTCGAGGTGCAGGCGCTCGTAGGTCCAGATCTGCCCGGGGGCGTGCACCAGGCACAGCAGGACGTCGTGCTCCAGCCGGGTCAGGTCGATCTCCTGGTCGCGCCACCGCAGCACCCGCCGGTCGGAGTCGACGCTCAGCTCCGGTGGTGGCGGCGGTGGTGGTGGTGGGCTCGGCGCCACCTCGGCGAGTACGCCGGTGACCGGGGGAGTCGGCAAGGGCGGCGCGTCGACCACCCCGAGGAACTCCCGCGCCTGGTCGACGGTCGAGACGATCAGAAAGGCGTCACTTCCGCCGAGTAGTCGGGCCAACTGCCGGCGTTCGGCCGGCGACGACGCGATGCCGATGACCAGACTCGCGACAGGGATTTCCTGCATTCCCCCAACCCCTTCCGGTTCCCCAACTCACTCCGGATGGATTTTTCGCACCGTCGACGCACGCATCGATCGGCGTCCTGACCCTAGTGGTGGCTGATCTCGGCAGAGTAAAACATCGTCGCATGCACGCGGACGAATTCGACCACGTCGCAGGGGTCGCCAGCTCGTCTCCGACGGTCCGGAGGCAGTTGTGACAGAACCATGACAATCCGCGCACGCCGTACGGACCTGGCGGGCTGAGCATGGTCGTCATGTCCATCGGATCGTCGTACCCCGTCGGGCGGTCGACGCCCGGCCCGCAGCCGGCGCGACCGCTGGCACGCCCCCACCCGGCGGTGCCGCTGGGTCTGCGGCTGCTCGCGGCGTCGCTGTGCGGCCTGCTCGCGCTGGCCCTCACGGCTCTCGTCTTCGTGCGGACGTACCCGGGTCAGTGGTGGGACGGCGCGCTGCTACCGCCCGCCGAGCGGGGCGGCGGGTACGAGCAGCAAACCGCCCTGGTGGGGCCGGCCAACGCCGTGCTCGCCACCTTCGGCCGCCCGACACTGCTCGCCGCCCTGCTCGGCGCGGTGCTGCTTGTGGGTGCGCTGCGCGGACGGCTGGTGCCGGGTGTCGTCGGGGTCGGCCTGGTCCTCTGCGCGGTGGTGGTGGCCGGCGCGGTGAAGTCGGCGCTGCCCCGCCCGGATCTCGGGATCGGGAGTTCGACAACCCACAACAGTTTCCCGAGCGGCCACGTCGCGGCGGCGACGGCGCTGCTGCTGGCGTTCATGCTGGTCCTGCCCGGGTGGGCCCGGCGTTGGCTAACGGTGCCAGGTGCGGCGGGGGTCACGGTGGTCGCGGCGGCGACGATGATCGCGGGTTGGCACCGGTTCAGTGACGCGCTCGGCGGCGTACTGCTGGGGGTGGCGTTGTTCTGCCTGGCCGCGGCGGCCCTGGTGGCCCGGGGTGAGCGGGGCGCTGCCGGCCGGCCGGCTGGCGGCAGTCGGTGGGGTGGGCTGGCCGGGGCGGCGGCTGGTCCCCTCGTGCTGCTCTGGGCCCTGGTGGTGGTCGGGCCCGAGTTGGCCGCGTCGGTGCAGCGCGGCGCGCTCGTCGCCATCATGGTGGCCGGCGCGGTGACGATGGTCCTGGTGGGTGCTGTGGTGTTCCTGGTAAGGGCCACTGATTTCGCTTCTCCGCTTCCCGCCCGGCCAGGGCCGTCGACCGGGTCGCAAAAGATCTCATGATGGGATACTTGACGACATGTCCCAGGTGCTGCTTATCGAAGACCACCAGACGGTGCGCGACGGACTGCAACTGGCGCTCACCCGACAGGGCCACACAGTGCATGCCGTGGGAACCGGTGAGCAGGGGTTGGACCGGCTGCGCACGACCTCGTCCGACGTCGTGGTCCTCGACCTCATGCTGCCCGGGATGGACGGGTTCGAGGTGTGCCGCCGAATCCGGCAGCTCGGCGACCTGCCGATCATCATGCTCACCGCCCGTAACGACGACATGGACGTGGTGGCGGGCCTGGAGGCCGGCGCCGACGACTACGTGGTCAAACCCGTGCAGGCCCGGGTGCTCGAGGCGCGGATCCGCGCGGTGCTCCGACGCATCGGTGGCGAGTCGCGGCGTCCCGCCGGCGAACGCGCCGGTGTGGAGCAGTACGGCCCGCTGACCATCGACCGCGCCGCGCTTGTGGTGAGCAGGGACGGGACGCCGGTCGGCCTGGCCCCGACCGAGTTGCGCCTGCTGCTCGAACTCTCGCAGACGCCGGGCCAGGTGCTCAGCCGCCAGCAACTGCTGGAGGCCGTGTGGGAACACGGGTATCTCGGGGACTCCCGACTCGTGGACGCGTGCGTCCAGCGGCTGCGTGCCAAGATCGAGGCCGACTCGTCAGCGCCGCTGTTCATCCAGACCGTGCGCGGTTTCGGATACCGGTTCGGGCCGCTGTGACCCGGTGGCGCTGGGCCGGCGCCCGACTTCTGGGCCTGCGGGTCCGGCTGCTCCTGACCTTCGCGCTGCTGGGCGTGACGACCACGGCGGCCGTGGCCAGCGGCAGCTACATCCAGGCCCGGACCGTCATCCTGCAACAGGCGCAGGACGCCGCTGTCGCGTCGCTCACCGACCAACTCACCAAGGTCTACCCGATCTTCCAGCTCCCACCGACCCAGAACGACCTGGACCTGCTGGCCCAGCGGCTCTCCGACCGGCAGGGCTTCGCGGTGGTCGTCTACCGCGACATGCGGTCCCAGGGCAGCCGGGAGATCGCCGACCCGCTCACCCCCGAGCTGCGTCGGGAGGTCGGCGACGGCCGGATCGCCTGGCAACGGGTATCGCTCGACGGACAGCCCTGGCTGCTCATCGGCACCCAGTTGGCGCTCGACGCGTCCGGCGGTACGACCCGGCCGTCCGGGCTGGAGGTCTACTCGGTGCGCAGCCTGGTGCCCGAGCAGCAGAGCGTCAACCGGCTCGCCACCCGGGCCTGGCAGACCGGCGGGCTGTCCCTGGTCCTCGCCGTCCTGCTGGCCCTGCTGGCCGCCCGCGGTGTGCTGCGACCCGTCCGCGACCTGGGCCGGGCGGCCCGCCGCCTCGGCGAGGGCGACCTGAGTACCCGGCTGACCGTCCGGGGCGCCGACGAGCTCGCGGACGTGGCGCGGACCTTCAACGACACCGCCGGGACGCTGGAACGGCAGGTCGGGGAGCTGCGGCGGATGGAGTCCGACGCCCGCCGCTTCGTGGCCGACGTCTCGCACGAACTCCGTACGCCACTGGCGGCGATGACGGCTGTCACCGACGTGCTCGACGAGGAGGCGGAGCACCTGCCCGGCGACGCGGGCCGGGCCGCCCGGCTGGTCAGTCGGGAGACGCAGAACCTCACCCAACTGGTGAACGACCTCATCGAGGTCAGCCGGTTCGACTCCGGCACCGCACGGCTCGCCCTCGACGACGTGGACGTGGCCGCGGCGGTGACCGCGACCCTGCGGATCCGGGGTTGGCTCGACCGGGTACGGGCCGACCTGCCCCCCGCGATCGTGGTCCGACTCGATCCCCGTCGGCTGGACGTCATCGTCGCCAATCTGGTCGGCAACGCCTTCCGGCACGGTGCCGAGCCGGTGTCGATACGCCTGCGCGCGGACGCGGACTGGGTCACCATCGAGGTCGCCGACCAGGGGCCGGGCCTGGACCCGGCGGTCCTGCCGCACGTGTTCGACCGGTTCTACAAGGCCGACACCGCGCGGACCCGCTCCGAGGGCAGTGGTCTCGGCCTCGCCATCTCCTGGGAGAACGCCCGCCTGCACCAGCACGGCGAACGGCGGGGGAGTCTGGTGGCGTCCAACGCCGCCGGTGGCGGCGCGGTGTTCACAGTGCGCCTGCCCCGCGACCCGGCGGACGCCGCAGGTGCCCGATGACCAGGCGCGTGCTGCTCGCCGGTGGCGTGCTGCTCACGCTGCTCGCCTCGGGCGGCTGCGGGGTACGGCCCAGTGAGGTCATCACCGGTCGGCCCGCGGTCAGCGGCCCGGCCCAGGGCAGCACGCTCTACCTGCTCGCGCAGGGCGCACTCGTGCCGGTCCTCCGCCCGCAGTCGGAGGACTCCTCGCCCGCCACCACGCTCGCCCTGCTCGCGGCCGGTCCGCAGCAGAACGAACGCGGCCAGGGTTTCACGAGCGAGGTGCCGGCCGGGTTCGACCCCGTCACTGTGACGTCCGTGGCCGGCCGGTCCGCTGGCCTCACGGTGCGGACGACCGGCCCGGCGCGGGCCCTGACGTCGAGGGCGGCGGACCAGATCATCTGCACGGCGGCCGACGCCGCCGCCCGGTCCGGCCTGGCGGAGAGCTTCACCCCGGTCACCATCACCGGGTCCGACGGGGCCCGGCCGGCCCGGCCGTGCCCGATCAGATGACCGGGCGCTGACCACCACTGCCCACCAGGTTGGCCGGTCCCGCCTGCCGGGGCAGCCCGGTGTGGCGGCCCCGGTCCTCGTCGACGAGCGCACCGGCGATCAGGATGTCGATGAGCGCGGCGAATCCGAGACCGGCCTGCGCCCAGATCTGCGGGAACTGTGACGCGGCGGTGAAGCCGGGGAACGTGTTGACCTCGTTGACGATGGGCTCGGGCGACCCCTCGGCGGGCAGGAAGAAGTCGACCCGGAGCAGCCCACGGCAGTCGAGGGCGCGGAAGGCGCGGATCGCCCGGTCCTGGAGCACCTCGGTGGTCGCCGCGTCGAGCGGGGCGGGGATCTGGAAGGCCGCCCCTCCGTCGTACTTGGCGTCGTAGTCGAAGAAGCCGGGACCGGTCACCCGGATCTCCAGCGGCGGGCCGGCCTGCACCCGCCCGTCCGGATGTTGGAGGACTGCCACGTCGATCTCACGCCCGCGCGCACCCTGCTCGACGAGCACCTTCGGGTCGACCTGACGGGCCTGCTCCAGCGCGGCGGGTACGCCCGCCCACTCGGCCACCTTGACCACGCCCAGGCTGGAGCCGGCCCGCGCCGGCTTGACGAAGACCGGTAGGTCCAGCCGTTGCCGGTCGGCGGCCGACAACTCCTCGCCGGGACGCAGGGTCACCCCCGGGCTGACCCGCAGGCCCTCCGCCGCGAGCAGCCGCTTGGTGACACCCTTGTCCATGCCGGCGGCGCTGGCGAAGACACCGTTGCCGACGTACGGCACGCCGAGCCATTCCAGCAGGGAGGCCACCGTGCCGTCCTCGCCGTACGGGCCGTGCAGGGCCGGGAACACCACGTCCTGGGTACGCAGCACCCGCAGCGCCTGGGGGAGTGTCGTCGGGCGACCGCCGACATGCCATCCGCCGTCGCGGTCGATGAGCACCTCGGTGACCTCGTAGCGCTCCCGGTCCAGGTTGGCGAGGATGCTCTCCGCCGAGCGGCGGGACACCTCGTGCTCGCCGCTCTGCCCGCCGTACAGCACTGCCAGTCGGGTCGTCATGAATTCCGTGCCCTTTCGTGGAGGTGGTCGCGGGCCACCCGGGGCCCGATCCCGGTCAAGATCTCGTGCGGGTTGGTGTCGGCCCAGCGGGCCCACTCGACGACCGTCGGTGGGTCCTGGTCGCCGTCGGCCGGGCCGAAGACCACTACCGGGTCGCCGATCGTCACCGGCAGGTCCCCGGCGTCGACCACGCACTGGTCCATGGCGACGCGCCCGACGATGGGGCACCGTCGGCCGCCGAGCCACACCTCACCGCGACCGCCGGTGGCGCGGGGCAACCCGTCGGCGTAGCCGAGCGGCAGCAGCGCCAGCGTGGTCGGCGCGTCGGTGACGTGCTCGGGACCGTAGGAGACGCTCGTACCGGCGGGCACCCGTTTGACGTTGACCACACTCGTGCGCAACGTCATCGCGGCGGTCAGCGCGAACTCGCCCGGACCGCTCGCCCCGAACGGGTCCACGCCGTACAGCGCGATCCCGATCCGGCAGAGGTCGAAGCGGGTGTGCGGCGCGGACAGCGCGGCCGCCGAGTTGGCCAGATGCACCAGGTCCGGGTCGAGGCCGGCCACGCGGCTCACCCGCAACGCCTCCTCGAAGGTCGCCACCTGCCGGTTCAGGGCGGGGGCGCCCGGCAGGTCCGCGTCGATGAGGTGGGACCACACCCCGCGCACCCGGATCGCGCCCTCCCGCTCGTACTTGCGGGCCCAACCCACCAATTCCGGCCAGTCCTCCCCGGCGGCCCCGTTGCGGGACAGGCCGGTGTCCGCCTTGAGCTGCACCATCGCCGGCACGCCGTGCAGGTGCACCGCGTCGACGACGGCGTGCAGGTGCGTCGTGGTCGACACCCCGACGTCGACGCCCGCCGCGATCAACGCCCCGAAGTCGTCGTTCGGCCGGTGCAGCCAGCTCAACGTGGGGGCGGTCACCCCCGCCGCCCGCAGGGTCAGCGCCTCGGCCACCGAGGTCACCCCCAGCCAGCGGGCGCCGGCGCGTAACGCGGCCCGGGCCACCTGCGCCGCGCCGTGACCGAACCCGTCCGCCTTCACCACCGCCATCAGGTCGGTGCCGGTGATCGAGGCGATGGCCCGCACGTTGTCGGCGATCGCATCGAGGTCGACAACCGCCTCGGCCAGGGCGCTCATCCGGCCGCCTCCGCCCGGCGGGAGCCGGGGAGCGCGAACAGCCAGGGTGCGCGTACCGCCAACAGCCCGCGGTGGACGGCCAGGCTCAGACCGATCACCAGTGCGCTCAGCAGAATCGGATAACCGAGGACGATCAGGGCCTGGGCGGACCGGTCCAGCCCGGAAACCGGTACCAGCAAAAGCCGGTGCAGCAGGGCCAGGACCGGCATGTGGATGACGTAGATCGGCAGTGTGATGCGGCCGAGCCTAACCAGCGGTTTGCTGAGTGCCGACCACCGGGCCAGCCGTGCGGCGGCGGTTATGCCGAAGATCACTGCCAGTACGGAGACCGCCGTCCATACGCCGAACCACTGTTGGGCGCCGGCCGCCGCCATGGCGGTGAGCGCGAGCGCGTAGGCGCCCGAGGTCCACCCGAGGCGGCGTGTGCTGGCGGTGGCCGCCCACCGCTCGATCTGCGGCCGCAGGGCCAGGCCGGCGAGGAAGAAGACCAGGTTCTGGTAGAGGCCGGCCCGGTTGCCCGGGGTGTCGAGCAGGCCGGCGGCGGCGATCGCGGACAACGCTCCGGCGGGTACCAGGACCAGTGCCCGGGGCACCCGGCGGGTCGCCTTGGCGACTGTGAAGTACAGCGCCAGCGCGTACAGGTACCAGAGGTTGGACGGCGTGATGGTGAGCTGCTCCAGCAGGCCGAGGGGCGAGGTGGCGCGGTCGGTAGGCAGTTGCGGCGCGGCGGCGAGTACCGCGGTGTGGATCAGCAGCCAGACGACGTACAGGTAGAGGAACCCGGCGATGCGGCTGCCGGCCACGACCCGCCACGGCCGGGTGACGGCGTTCGCCGCGAACAGGCCCGAGATGGTGAAGAACAGCGGCATCCGCAGCGGCAGGAACTGCTCGCCGAGCGTCCCCCACAGCCCCGGCACCGGTACGCCGACGTGCCAGTCGATCTGTAGGTAGTCCTTCACCACGACGTGCCACAGGACGACGAGGATGATGCAGACGCCCTTCGCCGCGTCGGCCCACTGTGCGCGCGGGGACTGCCGCGCGACGGTGACGGTCCCGGTCCGGTACCTTCGGCGAAACCGGACGTGCGTCGCCTCGGGGCGCATTTCGGCGGACCGGGACTCGGGGGGAGACAACTGTTGGATCACTCAGCAGAAGCTGCCAGCCGGATATCCGCGCGTGGTCCACGAATTGTCATGAACCGGTAATGGACGCGACCGGCACCGGCAGGCGGTGACGGTGCCCGCCCGGTGCGCGACAGTGCCGGTCGCTGCCCTGGACGGCCTCACCTACTGCTTCTGAGACAGGTCGCCAGACGTCCCCTAGGCTCGTTGCGGAGGTGCCGAACATGAAGCTCGGACTGCACTACTGGAACTACTCGACCCCGGCCGATCCGACCGCGATCGCCCCGACCCTGGCGCAGGCGGCGACCACCGCCGAGCAGGCCGGCGTCGCCTCGTTCACGGTGATGGACCACTTCTTCCAGATGGACGCGGTGTTCGCCGCCGAGGAGCCGATGCTGGAGGCGTACACCACGCTGGCCTACGTTGCGGCGAAGACCCAGCGGATGACGCTTGGTGTGCTTGTCACCGGTGTGATGTACCGGTACCCGGGGCTGCTGGCCAAGACCGTGACGACCCTCGACGTGCTCTCCGGCGGCCGGGCCCGCCTCGGCATCGGCGCCTCCTGGTACGAGCGTGAGCAGCTCGGGCTGGGCGTGCCGGTGGTCCCGGTGGCCGAGCGGTTCGAGCGGCTGGAGGAGACGCTGCGCATCTGCCTGCAGATGTGGAGCGACGACGACGGCCCGTTCGACGGACGGCACTACCAGCTCGCCGAGACCATCAACTCGCCGCAGCCGTTGCGTCGTCCGCACCCGCCCATCATGATCGGCGGTGGGGGCGAGAAGAAGACGTTGCTGCTGGTGGCGCGCTATGCCGACGCCTGCAACCTGTTCGGTCGCGGTGGCATCGACGACGTGGCGCGCAAGCTGGACGTGCTGCGCGGGCACTGCGCCGCCGAGGGCCGCGACTACGACGCGATCGAGAAGACAGTGGTCGCCTCGCGGTCGCCGCTCGACGACACCGAGGCGTTCCTCGCCGAGGTCTCCGACTACGCGGCACTCGGGGTGACCGAGGTGCAGGTGACCCCGGATCGGCACCCTGTCGAGTTCGCCGAGCGGCTCGGTGGCGAGGTGCTGCCACGGTTGGCCGACATCGGCTGACGCGGCAGCGACGGTGCGGGTGGCCACTGTGAACAATGGACCAATTCCTGGCTGACCGATGGTGTGCCGGGCGCCGGAATGGCCGTTCTCCCGGCGGTAATGAGGCGGATCACATAAGCGCCCTTTTTCGACCGCCACAATTGGTCGCACGGCCTGCCAGGTAGCCTCTCCGGGTGCCGCAGATGCTACCGCTACTTGTTACCGATCGGTATGACGTCGTGGGGCTCCTCGGCCAGGGCGGAATGGGTCGAGTGTGGAAAGCCCGCGACCGAATGCTGCAACGCGACGTCGCCATCAAGGAAATCGTTCCACCGCCCGGCCTGACCAATGAGGCGCGACAGGAATTGCGGATCCGGTCACTTCGGGAGGCCCGGGCGATCGCGCGGCTCGACCACGTCAACGTCGTCCGGGTCTTCGACGTGCTGCTGAGCGCCGACGGTGACCCGCAGATCGTGATGGAGTACGTGCCGTCCCGTTCGCTGCACGACGCCATCAGCACCGATGGTCCGATCCCACCGGTGCGGGCGGCCGCCATCGGGCTGGCAGTGCTCGGTGCGCTCCGCGCCGCCCACCGCGCCGGCATCATGCACCGCGACGTCAAACCCGCGAACATCCTGCTCGGCGCGGACGGCCGGATCGTGCTCACCGACTTCGGCCTGGCCACCGCCGTCGAGGACGTGAACCTCACGCTCAGCGGTGTGGTGCTCGGCTCGCCCGCGTACGTCTCGCCGGAGCGGGCCATGCGCGGCACCGTGGGTCCCGAGGGGGACTTCTGGTCGCTCGGCGCGACCCTCTACGCCGCGGTCGAGGGCCAGTCGCCGTACGCCCGGCCGTCCAGCCTGATGAGTCTCACCGCGCTGGTCACCGAACCGCCACCGACCGCGCGCCACGCGGGACCGCTCGCACCGGTGGTGGCCGGACTGCTGCGCAAGGACCCGGCCGAGCGGATGGACGCCGACACCGCCGAGCGGCTGCTCCGCTCGGCCCTGGACGGCACCGCGCTGCCCACGGCGGGGACCCGCCCACCGGTCGACACCGCGGGTTCGGTGGCGATCAGGTCCGGCACCGACGACGTACCCCCGACCGGGCCTGGCTCCGCGATGGACGGTGCCGGTCCCGCGGCGGGTCGCCGCCGTCGGACCTGGCTGCTCGGTGGTGTCGCCGTCGTGCTGGCGCTCGGCCTGGTGATCGGCATCCCGCTCGTCACCCGGCGGGCGCCGGGCCCGAGCGGCGACGCGGCCGAACTGGTGCAGGCCGCCGCGCCGGGCATGACGCCGACCTCCGGCGGCCCGCCGAGTGCCAGCGCACCCCGGCCGATCGCGTGGTCGGTCTACCGGGACAGCACCGGCTTCTCGGTGCCGGCGCCGCGCGACTGGCAGATCGTCCGCCGGGGCCAGCGGGTCGAGTTCCACGAGCCGGACGGGGCGCGGATGCTCGTGGTCAGCCAGACCGACACGCCGCGCACCGACCCGGTGGCCGAGTTGACCAGCCACGAGAAGCAACCCGACATCGTCGGACGCTACCGGGACTACCGCCGGGTCGCGCTGCTCGCTGTCAACTATCAACTCGCGGCGGCGGACTGGGAGTGGCTCTACACCGGCGACGCCGGCACCACGATGCACGTCCGTCAGCGCACCTTCCGGACGGCGGACCGTAAGGGCTACAGCCTCGCCTGGTTCGCGCCCGAGGCCGCCTGGGGTGTGGACGACTTCCGGCACGTCACCTCGGGGTTCCGGCCCGCGTCGGCGGCGGTCGGCAGCACACCGGGTGGCAGGCCCCCGGCCGGGGGGTCACCGACGCCGAGCACGCCACCGGCTCGGACGGGCTACCGGTTCGTCGGAGCGGCGAGCGACAGGTGCCTGGACATCGCGACCCCGCAGTCACCCGATCCGGTCCGGGTCCGGCTGTGGGACTGCCGCGACGACCGCGCCGCCAACCAACTCTGGACCACGCGACCGGACGGCAGCGTGCAGCTCGGCGGCCGGTGTCTGGACGTGCTGGGCGCCTCCAGCGACGCCGGTGCGGCGATCCAGCTCACCACCTGCAACACCACCCCGGCGCAGCAGTTCACCCTCACCGCGGACGGCCACCTGGTGAACGCGCACAGCGGACTGTGCCTGGGCGCGGCCGACCAGAGCGCAGCGGCCGGTGCGCTCATCGAACAGCGCGACTGCGGCACTGCCACTAACGACCTGCGCTGGACCCGGAGTTGAGGGCGCACGACTGACCGAGGTGGCCCGCCGGTCCGCTGTGCTACTCGCTGGCCCGGAACTGCCCGAGGGGCTGCCCTTCCCGGGTGCGGGAAGGACAGCCCCTCGGCGGTACGGTCAGGCGACGGTGGCGGGGAACCTCTCCCACACCCGGTGCGCGGCCATCAGCTGCTGCACCGCCGCCAGCGCCTCGGCACCCGTACCCGCCGTCACGACGCCGGGCGTGCCGGCCACCCCGACCTGCTCCAGCACGGCGACGCCGGCGCCCCAGGCACCCACGGCCTTGGCGTGCCGCCAGCACTCCTCGACGAGCAGCAGCACCCGGGGATCGACGGCTGCCGGGGCCGGCGTACCCGCCTTGGCGTCGCGGGAAGCGACGGCATCCGGCGCGGGCGCCGGCGCTCCGGCCAGCAGGACCGCGTCGAACTCGACGGACCGGCCGGTGGCGAAGGTGCGCTGCACCGGCAGGTCGCCCACCATGCCGCCGTGCGGGGCGATAAGCAGCGGCACCATGCCGGCCGCGAACACGGCCCGCCGAACCTCGTCGACGCCGTCCAGGTCGCCGTCGGGGTCGACGACGATGCCGACCACCCGGCCGTCGCTCGGCCACTCCCGGCCGACCTGCGACAGCGCCGGGCTGGGCGTGACGTCGGCGAGCGGTACCGTCGGCTGCGGGGCGGGCAGACCGAGCCCGGTGGCGACCTCCGCGCAGAGCACCGGGTCGATGTTGGCGAGGCACTGGAGCTGGCGCTCCTTGATCGCCTGGTGGTAGCACTTGCCCAACTCGAAGGTGTACGCCCGGATGATGTGCTCCTTCTCGACCGGCGACATGCTCGACCAGAACAGGCGTACCTGGCTGTAGTGGTCGTCGAACGAGGCCGGGTTGGCGCGTACCTTCGGCGCCTGCGCCACGGTGACCGGCACGTCGACGAAGGCGTGCTCGTCGTCCCCGGCGGGGAACGGGTTGCCGCCGTCGAGCGAGTTCGGCCGGTACGGTGCGACGCCCGCGTGCACGGCGTGCTGGTGGAAGCCGTCGCGCAGCATGTCGTTCACCGCCGCGTGTGGCCGGTTGATCGGGATCTGCGTGAAGTTGGGCCCGCCGAGCCGGGTGAGCTGCGTGTCGAGGTACGAGAAGAGCCGACCCTGCAACAGCGGGTCGTTCGTCACGTCGATGCCCGGCGGAAGGTGGCCCAGGTGGAAGGCGACCTGCTCGGTCTCGGCGAAGAAGTTCGTCGGGGTCCGGTTGAGCACCAGCCGCCCGACCGGCTGCACCTCGGCCAGCTCCTCCGGCACGATCTTCGTCGGGTCCAGCAGGTCGATGTCGGCGAAGGTCTCCTCGGGGGTGTCGGGGAAGACCTGGATGCCGAGTTCCCACTCGGGGTACGCGCCGGCCTCGATGGCGTCGTACAGGTCCCGGCGGTGGAAGTCCGGGTCGATGCCCCCGAGCAGCTGCGCCTCCTCCCAGGTCAGGGAGTGCACACCCAGCTTGGGCTTCCAGTGGAACTTGGCAAGCACCGTCTCCCCGGCCGCGTTGACGAGGCGGAAGGTGTGTACGCCGAAGCCCTCCATCGTCCGGTACGACCGCGGGATGCCCCGGTCGGACATGTTCCAGATGGTGTGGTGCTGCGCCTCGGTGTGCAGCGACACGAAGTCCCAGAAGGTGTCGTGGGCGCTCTGCGCCTGGGGGATCTCCCGGTCCGGGTGCGGTTTGCCGGCGTGGATGATGTCGGGGAACTTGATCGCGTCCTGGATGAAGAACACCGGCATGTTGTTGCCGACCAGGTCGAAGGTGCCCTCGTCGGTGTAGAACTTGGTCGCGAAGCCCCGGGTGTCGCGGACCGTGTCGGCCGAGCCCCGCGAACCGAGGACCGTGGAGAAGCGGACGAAGACGTCGGTCTCCCGCCCCTTCTTCAGGAAGCCGGCCCGGGTGACCGCCTCGGCGGTGCCGTACGAGGTGAACACGCCGTGCGCGCCCGCGCCCCGGGCGTGTACCACCCGCTCGGGGATGCGTTCGTGGTCGAAGTGCGTGATCTTCTCGCGTAGGTGGTGGTCCTGGAGCAGTACCGGGCCGCGCGGGCCGGCCTTGAGTGAGTGGTCGGTGTCGCGCAGCCGCGCCCCGTTGGCGGTGGTCAGGTAGGCGCCCTGCTGACCCTTCGCGGTGCTCGGCACGCCGGTCTCGGCGCCGGTGGGCGTACGCGTCTGCGGCGCACCCTGTTCCGCCTTCGGCGGCAGTGGGTCGTGCGGCGTCGTCGGTTCCTCGACGGTGGGCGGCGCGCTTCCGGGCGCACCCGGGACATCCGGGGTAAGGGCGTCGGCGATCTTCCCGGAGGCGGTCTTCACTGCGTTCTTGACCGCCTCGGCGGGCTTGCTGGAATCCACTTGTCGAAACCCTCCATGGCGCGTGTTCGAGCGGGCGCTTGCCCTGCTACCCCTGGTCAGAGGGCCGAAACACGACTGATCACGGCAAATGCCGCCACGACTGGTGATTTTGCCGATGCGGCGACCGGTTGACCGGCCAAAACTGACACACGTCGATATCCCTCGACCCTAGGGAGTGCCCGACGTGTCCTCACCAACCACCACCCGTCCCCGTTCCGTCGCCGCCCGAGCCACCCGGTTCGCCCTCGCCGCCGTCCTGGCGGCCGGCGGCTTCGTGGCCGGATCGACCGGCGCCGCCCAGGCCGCCGGGCCGTACGAGCGGGGCCCGGACCCCACCACCGCCATCCTGGAGGCCAGCCGCGGCCCCTTCGCCACGGCGTCGCAGAGCGTGTCCTCGCTGAGCGTCACCGGCTTCGGCGGCGGCGTCATCTACTATCCGACAAGCACCAGCGAGGGCACCTTCGGAGCCATTGCCATCTCGCCCGGCTACACCGCCTCCTGGTCCAGCATCAGCTGGTTGGGACCACGGATCGCCTCGCACGGCTTCGTGGTGATCGGCATCGAGACCAACACCCGGCTGGACCAGCCGGACAGCCGGGGCCGGCAGCTCCTCGCTGCGCTGGACTACCTCACCGAGCGCAGCTCGGTGCGCACCCGGATCGACAGCAGCCGACTCGCGGTGGCCGGGCACTCCATGGGTGGCGGCGGCAGCCTGGAGGCGGCCTCGTCGCGGCCGTCGTTGCAGGCCGCTGTGCCGCTCGCGCCGTGGAACCTGGACAAGAGCTGGTCCGAGCTGCGCGTACCCACCCTGATCATCGGCGGCGAGAGCGACAGCGTCGCCCCCGTCGCGACGCACTCGGTGCCCTTCTACAACAGCATCCCGGCGTCCGCCGAGAAGGCGTATCTGGAGTTGAACGGGGCGAGCCACTTCTTCCCGCAGACGACGAACACGCCCACCGCCCGGCAGATGGTGGCCTGGTTGAAGCGGTTCGTCGACGACGACACCCGCTACGAGCAGTTCCTCTGCCCCGGCCCGAGCGGCTCACAGATCGAGGAGTATCGCAACACCTGTCCCAGCGCCTGAGCCTGGTCGCGGGGCGGTCGCCGGTGGCGGCCGCCCCGTCGGCGTGCCCGGCGAGATCAATGAAGGTCTTGACGCGATACCCGAGAAACGTACACTGCGAGTGTAAATAAACACCCGCCACGACAGAGGGATGGGTGATGGAGCGCGGCCTCGAACTGCACCACATCGGCGTCCGTTTCGGCGGCCTCACCGCCCTCGACGACGTGTCTCTGCGGGTGCCACCCAACCGGGTGGTGGGCGTGATCGGGCCCAACGGCGCCGGCAAGACCACGCTGTTCAACGTGATCTGCGGCTTCGTCGCGCCGGACACCGGTTCGCTCACCCTCGACGGCCGGCCGCTGCGGCCCCGGCCGCACCAGCTGACCCGGCTCGGCATCGCCCGGACCCTGCAGGGGACCGGCCTGTTCGCCGGTCTGACAGTGCTGGAGAACGTGATGACCGGCGCCTCGCACACCGCCCGGGCGGGCTTCGTCCCGGCGCTGCTCGGGCTGCCGGCAAGCGACCGCGACGAGCGCCGACTGCGCCGGCACGCCCTGGACATCCTCGACGACCTGGGGATCGCCGGGCACGCCGAGGCCGCACCGAGCACCCTGCCCTTCGCCGTACGCCAGCGGGTCGCCCTGGCCCGCGCGCTCGCCGCCCGGCCCCGGCTGCTGCTGCTCGACGAGCCCGCCGGTGGCCTCGGCGCCGACGACATCGCCGAGCTGGCCGAGCTGGTCCGGCGGTTGCCCCGGCGCGACGACGATCCCTGCGCGGTGCTGCTCGTCGAGCACCACATGGATCTGGTGATGGCGGTCTGCGACGAACTCGTGGTGCTCGACTTCGGCCGGGTCATCGCCGCCGGCACCCCGGACGAGATCCGCGACGACCCGGCGGTCACCGACGCCTACCTCGGTGCCACCGTCGAGGAGGTCTCCCCGTGAGCGCGACTGATCTGCTCGTCGTGCGGGGGCTGGTGGCCGGTTACGGTGCCGCGCCCGTGCTGCGGGCCATCGACCTCAGCGTTCCGGCCGGCACCATCGCCGCTGTGGTCGGCGCGAACGGCGCCGGCAAGACCACCCTGCTGCGTGCGCTCTCCGGCATGATCCGCCCGGCCGCCGGCCAGGTCCTCCTCGACGGCGAGGACCTCGGGGGTACGCCGGTGGAGCAGCTCGTCCGGCGCGGCATGGCGCACGTGCCGGAGGGGCGGGGCGTGATCAGTGAGTTGACCGTCGAGGAGAACCTGCGGCTGGGTGGGTTGTGGCGGCGCGACCGGGCCGACGCGGGCCGTGCCCTCGACGAGGTCTACGAACTCTTCGAGCCGCTGGCCCGTCGCCGTCGGCACCTCGGCCACCAGCTCTCCGGCGGTGAGCGGCAGATGCTCGCGCTCGGCCGGGCGCTGGTCGGCCGTCCCCGCCTGCTGCTGCTCGACGAGCCGTCGCTCGGTCTGGCGCCGCGGGTGGTCGCCCGGACCATGGCGCTGCTCCGCCAGCTGCGCGACAGCACCGGCCTGACCGTGTTGCTCGTCGAGCAGAACGTGCGCAGTGCGCTCGCCGTCGCCGACCAGGGCGTCGTGATGTCCCTCGGTCGGGTGGTGATCGCCGCTCCGGCGGCGAAGCTGCGCGACGACGTCGATCTGCGCCACGCGTACCTCGGTTTCTGACCACCACCTCGTCCCCCGGAGGGAGGACTGTTGGACCGCTTCGTCTTCCTCACCATCGACGGCCTGTCCCGGGGCGCTGTGTACGCCGCGTTCGCGCTGGCCCTGGTGCTCATCTGGCGGGCGGCGCGGGTCGTCAACTTCGCCCAGGGCGCGATGGCCGTCGCCGCCGCGTACGTCGCCTACACCGTCAGCGCCGCGACCGGCTCGTACTGGTTGGGCTTCGTTGTCGCGATCGTCGCCGGGCTGCTGCTCGGCGCGTTTGTGGACCGCGTCGTGATGCGGCACGTCGACCACGCCTCGCCGCTCAACCCGGTGATCGTCGCGCTCGGACTGGTGCTGTTGATCCAGGCCGTGTTGGGCATGGTGTACGGCAACGAGTTCCGGCCCGCCGAGGCACCGTTCAGTCGGTCGGCGCTCACTGTCGGCGGGGTGGCCGTGCTGTCGCCGTACGACCTGTTCGTCTTCGCCACGATCGGGGTGGTGGTCAGCGGCCTGGCCTGGATGTTCGCCCGTACCCCGGTGGGGTTGCGGATGCGGGCGGCGGCCTTCGCCCCCGAGGTGTCCCGGCTGCTCGGGGTCAACGTCGGTGGCATGTTGACGCTCGGTTGGGCGCTCGCCTCCGGGGTGGGTGCGCTGGCTGCCATGCTCGTCATCCCGACCGAGCTGGGCCTGCACCCGCACGCGATGGACCTGGTGTTCGTCTCGGCGTTCACCGCGGCGGTGGTCGGTGGGCTGGACAGCCCACCGGGGGCGGTGGTGGGCGGCCTGGTGGTCGGTCTGCTGCTCTCCTACGTGAGCGGCTACGCCGGCAGTGACCTCACGCCGCTCGCGGTGCTGGTCCTGCTGCTGGCGGTGCTGTTGGTCCGGCCCGGTGGGTTGTTCGCCCCGGTCGCGGCGAGGCGGGTGTGAGCGCCACGACGGCGGCGGTGCCGCCGAAGCAGCGGCCGGACGACGCCGTCGACCGGCCGGCCGACCGGCGACGCGGCTCGACACTGCTGCGCCACCTCGCGATCGTGCTCGTCGCCGGGCTGGTGCTGGTCGGGGTCAGCTACGCCGTCGAGCCGTTCCGCAACTTCCAGCTCGCCACAGTGGCCGCCTACCTCTGCGCGACGGCCGGGCTCACCGTCCTCACCGGGCTCAACGGTCAACTGTCGCTCGGGCACGGCGCGTTGATGGCGACCGGGGCGTACACAGTGGCGTTGTGCCAGAACGCGTTCGCCGACCGGGGGATGACCGGCGGCTGGCTGCTGCCGCTCTCGCTGGTCGCGGCGGTCGTCAGCACTGTCGCGGTCGGCGCGGTGGTCGGGGCGGTGGCGGCCCGGCTGCGCGGCCCCTACCTGGCCGGGGTGACCCTCGCGGTGGCCGTCGTGGTGCCGGCGCTGGCGGTCACCTTCGACGGCGTGTTCAACGGCGAGCAGGGGTTGTCGGTGCCGGTGGACCCGCCGCCGCTGGCGCTCGGCCCGTACTTCCCGTACGAGCGGTGGCAGCTCTGGCTCACCGGCGCGGCCACCCTGCTCGCCCTGCTGCTGCTGGCCAACCTCATCCGCAGCCGGTACGGGCGGACCTTCCGGGCGGTCCGGGACGACGAGGTGGCGGCCCGCCTCGCCGGTATCCACGTGGCCCGCACCCAGGTCCTCGCGTTCGTGGTCAGCGCCGCCACCGCCGGGCTCGGCGGTGCGTTGCTGGCGGTCCTCGCGCAGAGCGTCTCGCCGGGGGCGTTCTCGCTCACCCTGTCGCTGTTCCTGCTGATGGCCGTGGTGATCGGCGGTCTCGGCCGACTCACCGGCGCGCTCTGGGGGGCGGTCCTGCTTGTCGCCCTGCCCGACCTCACCCACTCCGTCACGGAGTTGCTCACCCTCTCGCCCGCGGTGGCGCAGCGGCTGGAGGGCAACCTCCCGCTGGCGATCTTCGGCCTCACCCTGATCGTCGTGATGATCGCCGCGCCGGGGGGCGTGCAGGGGCTGTTGTCGCGTCTTGGTCGGCGCCTGCGGGCCCGGCGTTCCTGAGCTGTTCTCCAGCCCGGCCCTCGGCCAGGCATCCCCACCACCCACACCGTTCCCGCAAACCGGACCGAGAAAGGTCGGTGTTCCCATGCACCGTTTGGCACAACGTGGTCTCGCGATCGCCAGCACCATCGCCCTGTTGGCCGCCGCCGCTGGTTGCAGCGGTGACGACGGCTCCGGTCCCGGCGGGGCAGCGGTGCCCGGCGTCACCGACACCGAGATCGTCGTCGGCACCCACATGCCGCTCACCGGGCCGGCCTCGGCCGGCTACTCGAAGATCGCCCCGGCGACGAAGGCGTACTTCGACTACGTCAACGCCAACGGCGGCGTACACGGTCGGAAGATCACCTACAAGATCATGGACGACGGCTACAACCCGGCGAACACCCAGCAGGTGGTCCGTCAGCTCGTCCTCCAGGACAAGGTCTTCGCCATCCTCAACGGCCTCGGCACGCCGACGCACAGCGGGGTGCTCGACTTCCTGAAGAGCAACCGGGTGCCCGACCTCTTCGTCGCCTCCGGCAGCCGCAGCTGGGACCAGCCGGACAAGTATCCCGGCACGTTCGGGTTCAACCCGGACTACACGGTGGAGGGCAAGATCCTCGCCACCTACGCGAAGACGAACCTGGCCGGGCAGAAGGTCTGCTTCCTCGGCCAGGACGACGACTTCGGCCGGGACAGCCTGGTGGGCGTGGAGCAGGTGCTCGGTGCCGGTGCCGTGGCGGTCAAGCAGACCTACGTCACCAGCAACACCAACGTGGCGCCGCAGATCGGGGCGTTCAAGGCCGCCGGGTGCAAGGTCGTCGTGCTGGCCACCGTGCCCGGCTTCACGGCGCTGTCGATCGGCACCGCCGCGCGGCTGGGCTTCAAGGCGCAGTGGCTGGTCTCCAACGTCGGCGGTGACCACCCGACCCTGGCCAAGCAGCTCGGCGCCGCCGCCCCGATTCTGGAGGGCATGGTCGGCACCAACTACCTGCCGATGCAGAACGACACAGCGAACCCGTGGATCCAGCTCTTCACGAAGATCAACAAGGAACACAACGGGGACGCGCCGTTCGACGGCAACACCGTCTACGGCATGTCGGTCGGTTACCTCTTCGTGCAGACGTTGCTCGCCGCCGGCAAGGACCTCACCCGGGAGAAGGTGCTCCAGGCCGTGCAGAAGGGTGGCTTCCAGGGCCCCGGGCTGGTGCCGTTGCGCTTCTCCGAGAAGGACCACAGCGGCTACGGCGGTCACCGGCTGAGCCGGGTGACCGGGGGAGTGCAGAGCTACTTCGGGCCGGCCTACGAGACCGACGAGGCGGACGGGCCGGTCAAGGAGTACACGGCCGCGCCGGTCGCGCCGCCCGCGAACGGGGTGCCGACCGTCTCCTGACGACCCGACGGCAGCCGCCCGACCGGGCCGGGTCGCGCGTGACCCCGCCCGGTCGGACGGCTGCCCTGGGTGCCTTCCGGCCGCTCGTGGAAGGCGTTGACCGCCACCGAGCCGCCCTCCTACTATCTGCACTGTGAATGCACATTTGGCTCGGCTCGTGAACCGCGTCGCCATCGCCGCCCAGATCACCGGGCAGACGATCGTCCGCGACGGCGGGGTATCGCTGACCGGTCGGGTCGGATGACGGTGCCGACGGTCGGCGCGGAACCGCTGATCACCGCCTGTCTAGACTCGGCGGTGCGCCGGGAGGCGTCGTGGCGGTGAGGAGGCGGGGGCGGATGGACGGGGTCGAGGTCGCGAACCGGGTCGACGGGCGAACCGCCCGGGCCGAGCGCACCCGGGCGGCCATCGTCGAGGCCCACCTCGCGCTCATCGGCGAAGGGGACCTGCGCCCGACCGGGGAACGCATCGCCGAGCGGGCCGGCATCTCGCTGCGGACGCTCTGGACCAACTTCAAGGACATGGAGACGCTCTTCGAGGCCAGCGGCGCCGAGGTGCTCCGCCAGCAGGACGCCGCCTACCGGCCGATCTCGCCCGGGCTGCCGCTGGCGAAGCGGGTCGACGCGTACTGCCGGCAGCGGGCCCGGTTGCTCCAGCTCATCGCGCCGTCGGCGCGGGCCGCCCAGATGCGCGAGCCGGTCTCCGACCAGCTGCACCGCAACCGCCTCAAGCACATCGACCGGGTACGCGACGAGGTCGAGGAACTCTTCGCCGGCGAGCTGGCCCAGGCCGGGCCGGGGCGGGAGCAACTGCTCAACGCCCTGGTGGTGGCGAGCACCTGGCAGGCCTGGTCGATGCTGCGCTACGGGCTCGGTCTCGGCGTGGACCAGGCCCGTGCCGTGATGACCCGGACAGTGGGTGCGTTGCTGGCCGAGGTCGTGGCGGACTGACGCCGGTCGGCAACCTACCGACGCGGCCCACCGAATTCGACACCGTGAGCCTGTCGCGGCAGCAGAGAAGCACCCCTTTCCATTCGGTTTCCGATGAGTGACACTGGCAAGCATGGTTACTGCATCGAGAGTGCAACTAACCGTACTGCGTGGGCGAGACGACGAGTGCCGAGCGCTGCGGAGCCTGCTCGACGGAGTGACCGACGGCGGCGGCGCCCTGCTGCTGCAGGGAGAGCCCGGATCGGGTCGTACCGCGCTTGTCGGTTACGCCCACCGGTATGCCCGGAACTGCACTGTGCTCGCCGGGAACGGGCTCGCCGAGGAGGCCACCCTGCCGTACGCGGGCCTGCAACGCCTGCTCGACCCGGTGCTGGACCGGACGACCGCACTGGCGGACGAGCAGCGCCGGCTGCTGCGGCGCGCGCTGGCCGGTGAGGGCTGTCCAGCTGACCGCCGACTGAAGCTGTCGATGGCGGTGCTCGGGTTGCTCGCCGCCGCCGCCGAGGACCATCCGCTGCTCGCCGTCATGGACGACGTCGACCGGGGCGATCCGCAGACCGCTCAGGTGCTGGCCTTCGTGGCCCGCAGGCTGCGGCACCTGCCGGTGGCGGTGGTGCTCACCGCCGATGTCACCACGACCGTCGACGGGGTGCCGGCGCACCGACTCCGTCCGCTGGACGCGCACGACAGCGTCGCCGTCCTCACCGACCGGCTGCCCGAGCGCCCCACCGCGCCGGTCGCTGCCACCCTCGCGGTGGCCGGTGGCGGCAACCCGCAGGCCCTCGTGGACCTCGCCGAGGTGCTCACCCCCGGGCAGTGCCGGGGGGAGGATCCGCCGCCCACCGCGCCACCGGCGGACGGCGCGCTGGCCCGCGCCTACCGGGCCCGGCTGGACCGACTGCCCCCGGAGACCCGACGGGTGCTGCTGCTCGCGGCGCTCGACGAGAGCGGCGAACCGGGCACGCTGACCCGGGCGGCGAGTGTCGCCGGCACCGAGGTCGAGGCGCTCGCACCGGCGGAGGTCGCCGGTCTGGTCCGTGTCGAGCCGCGGGGCGTCACGTTCCCCCAGCCGTTGGTGCGCGCCCTGATCGCGTGGACGGCGACGCTCGCGGACCGACGCGCGGCGCACCGACTGCTCGCCGGTGTGCTGGTCGCCGACGGGCAGCGGCTGCGCCGGGCGATGCACCTCGCCGCCGCCGCGGCCGGTGCGGACCCCGCCCTCGCCGACGAACTGGAACAGGCGGCGGTCGGTGGCGCCGACGGTTGGGCGACCGCGTCGGCGGCGTTGCGCTGGGCGGCCGAACTCAGCGACGAACCGACGCGGACGGCCGCCCGCCTGCTGACCGCAGCCCAGTACGCCTGGGCCGGGGGACAGCCCGACGTGGCCCGGCTCCTGCTCGACCGGCTCCGCCCGATGTGCACGGACCCGGGCATCCGAGGGCGCGCCGACCTGCTCCTCGGTGAGCTGGAGCTGCGCTGCGGCACCGCGGCACACGCGTCGGCCCGGTTGCTGGCCGCCGCCGCGACGGTGGCCGGGACCGATCGTGCGCTGGCGCTGTCCGGGCTGGCCCGAGCCGGCGAGGCGGTCTGCTTCGCCGGTGACCAGTACCGCTACGCCGAGGTCGGCCGCCGCGCCTCGGCGTTGCGGCGGCCGGACGACCCGCCCGCCACGGAGCTGATGAGCAGTCTGGTCGCCGGAGTGGCGGCGACCCTGCGCGGTGACCACGAGCGGGCCGGTCCCGCGCTGCGTCGCGCCGTCGTGCTCGGTGGGCGGCTGACCGGGCCGGCGGCGACGCCCACCGCGCTCAGCTGCGCCGCCGCGGCCGGTCTGGTCGTCGCCGTGGACGGTGCGGCACACCGCCTCGCCGACCGTGCCGTCGCGGTGGCCCGGGATCGGGGCGAGCTGCACATGCTGTCCCGGGCGCTGGAGTTGCGGGCTGTCGCCGAGTACTGGCAGGGCCGGCACGAGGCGGCGGCGGAGACCTCCCGTGACGGGTTGCGGGTCGCCCGGGCCACCGGTCAGGTCAACTGCGCCGACGTCCACCTCGGCATGCTCGCCGTGCTCGCCGCCGTACGGGCCGACCGGGACACCAGCCTGCGACGGATCCGCGAGATCGGCGAGGCGCCGACGCCGGGCAGCCGTCCGCACGCGCTCGCCGGGTGGGCCCTGGCGGTGCTCGATCTGGTCGACGGTCGACACGCCGAGGCCGCCGACCGGTTGGCGTCGTTGGCCCGGCTCGGCACCGGGCGCGGTCAGGTGCTCGTGCAGGTGATGGCCACTCCGTACCTGGTGGAGGCGGCGGCGCAACTGCCCTGTCGGCCGACCGCGACGGCGGCGCTCGCGGTGTTCGACAGATGGGCCAGCAGCACCGCGAGCCCGCTGCGGCGGGCCCTGTCCGCCCGGTGCCACGCGCTGCTCGCGCCGCGCGGTGGCGCGGAGGCCGAGCAGGAGTTCCAGCGGGCGCTGCGGCTGCACCCGAGCGATGCGGGCCCGTTCGAACGGGCCCGCACCGAGCTGCTCTTCGGTCAGGAGCTGCGCCGCAGTCGACGCCCCCGCGACGCGCGTACGCACCTGCACCAGGCCCGCGAGATGTTCACGCTGCTCGGCGTGGACTGCTGGACCGAGCTGGCCACCACGGAGCTGCGGGCGGCCGGCGAGTCGGTCGGCGCACCGGATCGGCCGGCGGCGCGGCTGCTGACCGGGCAGCAACTGCGGATCGCCGAACTGGTGGCGGAGGGCGCCACCAACCGGGAGATCGCCGCCCGGATGTTCCTCTCCACCCGTACTGTCGACCACCACCTGCGCAACGTGTTCCACCGGCTGGGCATCCGCTCACGTACCGAGTTGGTGCGCGCGTTCGCCACCGAGCGGCACGTCGGGCTGGCCTCCGACCGATGACGGTCGGGTCTGGACGACGTTAACTATCACCGCTAGTTTATTGGTCATGGACCTCACCCTCTCCGCCGAGCAGGCCGCGGTCCGCCAGTTGGCCGCCGAGTTCGCCGACCGGGAGCTGGTGCCGCACGCCGCCGCCTGGGACCGTCGCGAGTCGGTCGACCCGGCCATCGTCGGCACGCTGGGTGACCTGGGTTTCCTGGGGTTGACGATCGCCGAGGCCGACGGCGGCTCCGGCGGCGACCACCTCGCGTACTGCCTGGTCCTGGAGGAGCTCGGCCGGGGCGACTCGGCGGTACGCGGCATCGTCTCGGTCTCCCTCGGCCTGGTCGCGAAGTCGATGCGGCCCACGGCTCGGCCGAGCAGCGGGCCGAGTGGCTGCCCCGACTCTGCGCCGGCACCGCGCTCGGCTGTTTCGGGCTGACCGAGCCGGACAGCGGCTCGGACGCGGCGGCACTGCGCACCCGCGCGGTCCGCGACGGCACCGACTGGCTGATCACCGGCACGAAGACGTTCATCACCAACGGCACCACGGCCGACGTCGCGCTGGTCTTCGCCCGCACCGGCGGCCCCGGGCACCGCGGCATCACCGCGTTCCTGGTGCCCACCGACACCCCCGGGCTGACCCGACGGGAGATCCACGGCAAGCTCGGCCTGCGCGGCCAGGCCACCGGCGAGCTGCGCCTCGACGAGGTACGCGTGCCCGACGCGGCCCGCCTCGGCCCCGAGGGCGGCGGGTTCCGCCTCGCCCTGGCCACCCTGGCCAAGGGTCGGATGTCGGTGGCGGCCGGGTGCGTCGGCATCGCCCAGGGCTGCCTCGATGCCGCGGTCGGCTACGCCGCGCAGCGCACCCAGTTCGGCAAGCCCATCGCGGGGCACCAACTCGTCCAACAGCTGCTCACCGCCATCGCCGTGGACACCGCCGCCGCCCGGCTGCTGGTGTGGCAGGTGGCCGATCTGATCGACCGGGACCAGCCGTTCGCCACCGAGGCCTCGATGGCCAAACTCTTCGCCAGCGAGGCCGCCGTCCGCGCGGCCAACAACGCGGTCCAGGTCTTCGGCGGGTACGGCTACATCGACGAATACCCGGTCGGCAAGTACCTGCGCGACGCGCGGGTCGCCACCCTCTACGAGGGCACCAGCCAGATCCAGCAACTCCTCATCGGACGCGCGCTCACCGGCGTCAACGCCTTCTAGTCTCCGGGAGACCTGACATGAGAGTCTTCAGCTCGTTCGAGGAACTGGCCAGCGCGGTCGGCGAGACCCTCGGGCCCGGCCCGTGGGAGCGCATCGAGCAGAGTCGGGTCGATCTCTTCGCCGACGCCACCGACGACCACCAGTGGATCCACCTCGACCCGGTCCGGGCCGCGGCGGGGCCGTTCGGCGGGACCGTCGCCCACGGGTACCTGACGTTGTCGCTGCTGCCGGCGCTGGCCGGCCGGCTCTACCGGGTGCAGGGGGTGGCGATGGGGGTCAACTACGGGCTGAACCGGGTGCGCTTCCCCGCGCCGGTGCGGGTCGGCACCGCCGTCCGGGCCGCTGCCACCATCGCCGAGGTGTCCCCGGTGGCCGGCGGCGTGCAGATGGTCGCGACCGTCACAGTGGAGAGCGACAGCGGCGGCAAGCCCGTCTGCGTGGCCGAGACCGTCAGCCGGCTCTACGCAACCGCTGGTGGATGAGATGTAATCGCGAACGATGGCCGGATCGCGACGATCGAGGTCAGTAGCGGAAGCTATTGCAGGAGCGACAGGGCTCGAACCACCGGCCGGCACCCTGGACCTTGCCGGATCCGCGGCAGGCGGGGCACGGTCGCGGGCGACGGGCCCGGGCGGCCTCCCGGGCCTCGTCCTTGGCCGCCTCCCGATTGACGTACATGTTGACGCGCTGCCAGAGAGGGCTTACGCAACATCCGAAGGACGTCCTCGGTCTGGCGTCGGGCGTCGGCGAGTTGCCGCGTTCGCTGCTGCCGGAAAGGATCATTCGGAGTGCTGAGAATATCCGCCTCGATCTCGTCGTAGCGGCGCAGCCGACGCTCGCACCAAGCGATCCTCTCCGCCCGCGACATGAGGTCGAACTCGTCCATTGAAACTCCTTGCCCTGAGGAGAGTCAGCCGCACGACCTGCGGCGGATCTGACGATGAGCGAGGCGTTACCGCGTCTCCACATTCGAGCCCGAGCGATCACCTGCGAGCGTCTGGGTAACCGCAGAACACTGCATTCGCAGCTTCCCGCGTTGGGCGGCACCGGCCCATCAGGCAACAGGACCTCATGCCCGACACGTTCGGGTGGCGAGCGCCTTCGATTCGTCAGCAGGAATGGTGCCGCGTCCCGTCCCGTAGGACCGGATCGGGTCCAACGGCCGGCCGTGTCGCCGAGGTCAGCTCAGCGCCGCCGCCTTACCCAGGAGCACAGCGCGTTCCCGCTGGTTGGCGCAGAGCCGGGCCGCCAGTTCCAGCTCGGTGCGCGCCTCCGTACGCCGGCCGAGGCGGGTCAGCAGCTCGCCGCGTACGGTCGGGACCACATGCGAGCCGGGGAGCCGGTTCGCGGCGATCAGTTCGTCCACGATGGCCAGGGCCGGCGCCGGACCCGAGGCCATGGCCACCGCGACGGCCCGGTTGAGCTCGACCACCGGGGAGGGCGCGGTCCAGCCGAGTGCCTCGTAGAGCACCACGATCCGGTCCCAGTCGGTCTCCTCGACCGAGGGTGCCGCCGCGTGGCTGGCGGCGATCGCGGCCTGCAGGCCGTACGGGCCGAGGCCGCGAGTCGACGCCCTGGCCAGCGCGGCCACCCCACGGCGGATCGCCGCCGGGTCCCACAACCGGCGGTCCTGATCCGCGAGCAGAACCGGCGAGCCGTCCGGGCCGGTGCGGGCCGGGAAACGCGCGGCCGTCAGCTCGCACAACGCGAGCAGGCCGTACACCTCCGGTTCGTCGGGTTGCAGCGCCGCCAGCGTGCGGGTCAACCGGATCGCCTCGTACGCGACGTCGGGGCGCACCAGCCGGTCGCCCGAGGTGGCTGTCGACCCCTCCGTGAAGATCACGTAGAGGACGCTGAGCACGCCGCCCAGCCGGTCCCGGCGTTCGTCGGCCGGTGGCAGCTCGAACGGCACCGCGGCCGCCGCGATCGTCTTCTTGGCCCGGGTGATGCGGGCCTGCACGGTCGGCACGGGCACCAGGAGCGCGCGGGCGATCTCCTCGCTGGTCAGCCCACCCACCACCCGCAGGGTCAGCGCCACCCGGGCCGCCGGGGCGAGCACCGGGTGGCAGCTGACGAACATCAGCGCCAGGACGTCGTCGTCGATCCGGTCGAGGTCGACGTCCTTGTCGACAGCCGGTTCGGCAGCCAACAGGGCGTATCGGTCGTGCAGGGCGACCCGGCGGCGGATCGCGTCGATCGCCCGCCGCCGGGCCGTTGCCATCAGCCAACCGGCCGGGTTGGCCGGTGACGCCCGCCGCCACGACACGAGCGCCTCGGCCACCGCCTCCTGGGCGGCGTCCTCGGCCAGCCCGAAATCACCTGTGAACCGGGTCAACGCGGCGACGATCCGGGCCGACTCGACCCGCCAGATGGTCTCGACGTCGGCCGTACCCATCAGTTCCGGCCCTTGCTCTCGTTGCTGAAGGGGACCTCGTCGGCCTCGGCCACCCGCCGGACCTCGATCTTGGAGCCGCGGACCGCCGGAAACCGCTTGGCCCACTCGACCGCCTCCTGTTTCGTGGCGACGTCGAGGAGGAAGTAGCCACCGAACAGTTCCCTGGTCTCGCCGTACGGCCCGTCGGTGACCACCGGGGTCTCGCCGCCGAAGTCGACAACGACGCCGCGGCCCGGATCGTCAAGTCCTTCGGCCGCGACGAGCACACCGGCCCCCATCATCTGCTCGATGAACCGGCCGGTCTCGGCCATCGCCTCGTCGATGGTGGCCATCATGGCCGCGTTCGACTCGTCGGTGCCCCGCATGATCAGCATGTACTTCGACATCGCGGTCTCCTCGTCCGGCGGGGCCGCCTCCCGGCCCCCGCACCCCCACGTCGAACGAGCGGCGCGCGGATCGACACGGCGCCTCAATAATCTCCCGCCGTGGCGGTGCCGGGCCCCTACGACCCGGCACCGCGACAGGTTCGTCAGGCGACGGTGCAGGCGGTGCCGTTGAGGGTGAACGCGGATGGTCGGTCGGCGTTGCCGGTGTGGGTGGCCTGGAAACCGATGTCGACAGAGGTGCCCGGTGCGATCGTCGAGTTGTAGGAGACGTTACGCGCGGTCACCGCGCCGCTCGACGGGGAGTAGCTGGCATTCCAGCCGTTGGTGATTGTCTGTCCGCTCGGCAGCGTGAACGCCAGCGCCCACCCGTTGACAGCGGTGCTGCTCGTGTTGGCCACCGACACGGCGGCGGTGAGCCCGTTGCCCCAGGCATTGACCGTGTACGTGACCCGGCACGCACCCGACGGCGGCGGGGTGGTGGGCGGCGGGGTGGTGGGCGGCGGGGTGGTGGGCGGCGGGGTGGTCGGTGGCGGCGTGGTCGGCGGCGCGGTGGTCGGCGGCGCGGTGGTCGGTGGCGTGTCGCCGCCGATGCTGCCGGGCACCGACCGGAGGGCGTCGTACCAGGTCACGGCCATCTTGCGATAGCCGGTGGCGTTGGGGTGCACCCCGTCGGCCAGGTCGCTGAGCGTCAGCGCCCGGTACATGTCGACCAGGTGGACGCGTTTGCCGGCGGCGGCCCTGGTCTGCACGATCCCCGGGATCGCCGCGTTGTAGCCCCGGACCTGGTTGTCCGCGCCCGACTTCGGGATGATCGTCGCGACGAACACGTCAGCGTTCGGGGCGGTGTTGGTGATCCGGTCGACAAGGGTGGCCAGCCGGCCCGGGGCGCCGGAGGTGTCGCCGTACATGTCGTTGGTGCCGATGTGCAGCAGCACCGTCCGGGGATTGGTGGCCCGCAACCAGTTGACGACGTTGGCGTCGATCTGGGCGATGGTCCACCCGGAGTGGCCCTCGTGGTCGTGGTCGCCGAGGCTGGACGGGCCGTTGAACTGGGAGCCGACGAAGTCGATCCGGTAGCCACCGGACGTGAACTGCTGCCAGAGCTCGATCCGGTAGCCACCGGCGACGTTGAAGCCGTCGGTGATCGAGTCGCCGAGCGGCATCACGCGAACGCCGCCGTTGGATTCCGCGTTCGCGGGAGCGGTAGCGATCGGTACGGCCGCTGCCACGGCGGCGACGGCGGCCAGGGCCGCCCACCACAGGCGGGCTCGTCGGGGCCTTGGTGACGGCGCGGTGGTGGGTGGTGACGGAGGGACGGGACGGCCGAGCGTTGCACTGCTCATGGGACTTCCTCTGGTGGTGAGGGTGCGCGACAAGGGTGGCCACCAGGAGGACGGTCGCCGCCAGGTCGCGGTACGCGGGGGAGCGGGCGACGTGGCACGACCAAGAACCCGGACGTCTGCACTGGTGGCCGTGGCGCTGCCGCTGACACTGGTCCTCGATGGTCGGAGCGACAGATCGATGGACCGTGGCGGAAGTGTGCCCTGCACCTCGCCTGACGCACCCTAACGTGTTATCGCTAACACCGGCAATAGATCGGTGTCCGGCTATGGGTTCCGGCCCCGGAGCGCGTGCTCACGTTCTGGGTCGACCGGCCGGGTGCAGCGTCGAGTCGAGCCAGCGCAGCTGACGCCGGACGTGCACCGCCTCGCCGCCCTCGTGACCGTTGAACGGATAGACGTGCATCTCGCGAGCGGGTGGAACCGGCCGCCGGGCCGCCGCACCGTACTGGTTGTAGGCGGCGAAGCCGGTGCTGGGCGGGCAGACGGTGTCCCGCAGCCCGATCCCGAAATGCGCCGGCGCCGTCGCGCGCCGGGCGAAGCTCACCCCGTCGACGTAGGACAGGGTGCGCCACACCGCGTCCTCGGCCTCCCGGTGCACCGCCAGGTAGCGGGCGATCTCACCGTACGGCGCGGGCTCGCTGAGCTGGACGGCCCGCCGCATGTCGCAGAGGAACGGAGCGGTGGTCAGCACCGCGGCGAGGTCGCCGACCAGGCCGGCCACCGCCAGGGCGAGGCCGCCGCCCTGGCTGTTGCCGACCGCCGCGACCCGGGTGCCGTCAACCCCCGGCAGGGCGCGGACCGCCTCGACCGCACGGACCGCGTCGGTGATCAGACGGCGGTAGTGGTAGTCGTGTGGGTCGAGGATTCCCCAGGTCGCCGGCCAGGGCCCGCCGGGTGCGCCGTGCGGGTCGGGGGTGTCCCCACTGGCGTACTGACCCGACTGGCCCCGGTTGTCCATCAACAGGTGGGCGTACCCGGCAGTGGGCCAGGTCAGTCGCTCGTGGGGCAGGCCGCGACCACGGCCGTAGCCAGCGTACTCGACGACCGCGGGCAGTGGCTCCACTACCCCAGCGGGGCGGGTGTACCAGGCCCGGACCGGGTCGCCGCCGAAGCCCGCGAAGGTGACGTCCCAGGAGTCGAGCAGCCGCAGGTCGGTGGACTCCGGACGGACGTCGACGAGCACCGGCCGGGCGGTCGACTCGGCGAGGGTGTCGCCCCAGAACGTGTCGAAGTCGTCGGGTTCGACAGGTTCCGGCGCGTACCGCTGAAGGTCGTCGAGCACTGTGGCGGCGTGGGGCACGGGTCCTCGCAAAGGGGGCTCGGGTCAGCGCGGGCTGGCGGGGGGTGCGGTGCTCTCCCGGACGACCAACTCGGTCACCAGGTCTATCCGGCTGGTCGCCGGCTCGTTGCCCCTGGTCAGGTCGAGCAGCATCTGGGTGGCGATGCCCGCCATGTCGCGCAGCGGCTGGTTGATCGTGGTGAGGGCCGGGTCGGTCCAGGTGGACACCGGCAGGTTGTCGTACCCGATCACCGACAGGTCCTCGGGCACCCGCAGGCCGCACTGGCGGGCGGCCCGGAGCACCCCCATGGCCTGCGTGTCCGAGCCGGCGAAGATCGCCGTGGGTCGGGACGGCAGGCGGAGCAGCTCCAGCCCGTGGGCGTGCCCGGCGCCTGCGGAGAAGCTGCCGTAGCGGATCAGCTCACGGTCGACCGCCAGCCCGGCCTCCTCGTGGGCCGACTGGAAGCCGGCGGCGCGAGCCCGGCTGCAGAGCACATCGGGGGGCCCCGAGATGATGGCGATCCGCCGGTGCCCCAACTCCAGGAGGTGCCGGGCGGCCAGCAGGCCACCGTTCCAGTTGTTCGAACCAACGGTGGGCACCGAGGCCGAGGTCGCGCTGTCGGTGTCGACGACGACGAACGGTATGCCCTGACGCCGCAGGTGCTGCTGCTGGGCCTCGGCCAGATGGGAGAGGACGAACACCACGCCCAACGGGCGGTCGGTGAGGATCCTGTCCAACCATCGGGCCGGGGGGCGGTGCGCGCCGTTGAGCTGGGCCACCGACAGCCCGATGCCGGCCGCCGCGGTCACCGCCTCGACCCCGCGCAGGATCTCCATCGCCCACCCGGTGTCGAACTCGTGGAACACCAGGTCGATCCGCCCGCCGCTGGTCGAGGGGCGCCGGGCCCGGCGCTGGTACTGGTGGCGATCGAGGCTCGCCTCCACCCGCGCACGGGTGCCGGGGGCGACATCGCCGCGACCATTGAGGACCTTGGAGACCGTGGCGACCGAGACACCGACGTCGTGGGCGATGGTCGCGATGGTGGTGGAGGCGGGTGGATCGAGCGGGCGGTGCTCTGTCATCGCAGCCCCATACAACATCCGAAATTTTCGGGAGACCTTAACACGATTGGCCGGTCGCGCCAGCCGTTGCGGCAGTCGACCGGCCCGTTCGCGGGTCATTTCGCCGCGAATTCGCGACGGTGGGCCGACGGCACGGTCACTGTGCGCAGGATGTGGTCGCCGGAGTCCGATGCAGACCCTTGACACCCATCGATGGGGCACTTAGGTTGCCGAAAAGGTTGCGCAGGCTTCCGGAAACTTTCGGATCGCGGCACGTCCACCACGGAACTGGTTCACCAGGCACGGGGATGTGGCCGGAGCTAAGGGGTCATGGCATGGGAAGTCAGTTGCCCGGGCACAGCGACGCCGCGCCGTGGCGCGATCCGCAGCTGTCGCCGACCGAACGGGCCGAGGCACTCCTGCCGTTGATGACACTCGACGAGAAGATCGCCCAACTCGTCGGGGTATGGGTCGGCGCGGACGCCTCCGGCGGAGGCGTCGCCCCACACCAGTCCGACATGATCACCGAACTTCCGGAGTGGAGCACCCTCATCCGGCACGGGTTGGGCCAGCTCACCCGGCCGTTCGGCAC
Source organism: Micromonospora sp. NPDC049044 (assembly GCF_040649215.1). Lineage (NCBI taxonomy): Bacteria > Bacillati > Actinomycetota > Actinomycetes > Micromonosporales > Micromonosporaceae > Micromonospora > Micromonospora sp. NPDC049044. The sequence goes on from NZ_JBEZFA010000028.1 coordinate 51,459, forward strand.
CGCACCGGTCGACCCGGTGCTCGGCGCCCGGTCGCTCGCCGCCTCCCAGGCGCAGATCGTCGCCGCCAGTCGGTTCGGCATCCCGGCCCAGGTGCACGAGGAGTGCCTCACCGGGTTCGCGGCCTGGCGGGCCACCGTCTACCCCACCCCGCTGAGCTGGGGCGCGTCCTTCGACCCCGACCTGGTCGAGGCGATGGCCGACCGGATCGGGCGTTCCATGCGCGCCGCGGGCGTGCACCAGGGGCTCGCGCCGGTCCTCGACGTCACCCGCGACTACCGCTGGGGCCGCACCGAGGAGACCATCGGCGAGGACCCCTACCTGGTGGGGACGACCGGTGCGGCGTACGTGCGGGGGCTGGAGGGCGCCGGTGTCGTCGCCACGCTCAAGCACTTCGCCGGCTACTCGGCCTCCCGGGGCGGGCGCAACCACGCGCCGGTGCCGATGGGCCGTCGGGAGTTGGCAGACGTGATCCTGCCGCCGTTCGAGATGGCCCTGCGGCTCGGCGGCGCCCGCTCGGTGATGAACTCCTACGCCGAGATCGACGGTTTGCCCGCCGCCGCCGACGAGGAGCTGCTTACCGGTCTGCTGCGCGACGAGTGGGGCTTCACCGGCATCGTGGTCGCCGACTACTTCGCCGTCCGGTTCCTGGAGACCCTGCACCGTGTCGCGGGCGACGCCGCCGACGCCGCCCGGCTCGCCCTGCGCGCCGGGATCGACGTCGAGCTGCCCACTGTGGACGCCTTCGGCGCGCCGCTGGTCGAGGCGGTCCGCCGCGGTGACGTCGACGAGGCGCTCGTCGACCGGGCGCTGCGGCGGGTGTTGATTCAGAAGATCGAGATAGGCCTGCTCGACGACGACTGGCAGGGGCTGCCCGACGACGTGGCGAACCTGCGACTGGACGACGACGTCAGCCAGGAGGTGGCCCTTCGGCTGGCCCGGGAGTCAGTCGTGCTGCTGCGCAACGACGGCGTCCTCCCGCTGCCCGTCGGTGGCCGGGTCGCCCTGATCGGCCCGCTCGCCGACGACCCGATGGCCATGCTCGGCTGCTACTCGTTCCCCAACCACGTGGGCATCAACCACCCCGACCACGGGCTCGGCCTGGAGATCCCCTCGCTCCGCGACGAGTTGGCCCGACGCGTCCCGCTGCTCAGCCACGAGCCCGGCTGCACCATCACCGGTGAGGACACCTCAGGCATTCCGGCCGCGGTCGCCGCGGCTGCCGCCGCCGACGTGTGCGTGCTCGCCGTCGGCGACCGCGCGGGAATGTTCGGCCGGGGCACCTCCGGCGAGGGCTGCGACGCCGTCGACCTGCGGCTGCCCGGCGTACAGACCGAACTCGTCCGGGCCGTCCTCGCCACCGGCACCCCGGTCGTCCTGGTGCTGATGACCGGTCGCCCGTACGCGCTCGGCCCGGAGTTCGACACGGCGGCTGCCGTGGTGCAGGCGTTCTTCCTCGGGCAACTCGGCGGGCAGGCGCTCGCCGAGGTGCTCACCGGCGCGGTGAACCCGTCCGGGCGCCTACCGGTGAGCGTTCCCCGTGATGCCGGCGGCCTGCCCGGCACCTACCTCGCGCCGCCGCTCGGTCACCGCACCAAGGTCTCCTCGGTCGACCCCACCCCGGCGTACCCGTTCGGCCACGGGCTGAGCTATACCACCTTCGAGTGGTCCGACGCCGGGGTGGTCGATCCGGCCGACGAGACGCCGGACGCGCCGGCGGCCTGGCCGGTCGACGGCGAGGTCCGGGTGCGGATCACCGTCACCAACACCGGTGACCGGGCCGGCACCGAGGTGGTGCAGCTCTACCTGCACGACCCGGTCGCGCAGACCACCCGCCCGGTGGTCCGGTTGGTCGGCTACACCCGGCTGCCGCTGGAGGCCGGCGAGGCGGCGCAGGTGACCTTCGGCGTACCGGCCGACCTGGCCTCGTTCACCGGGCTGGCCGGCCGGCGGGTCGTCGAGCCCGGCGAGGTGGAGCTGCGCTTCGGCCGGTCGAGCGGCGACGCGGCGGCGACAGTGCCGCTGCGGCTGACCGGCGCCGAACGCCAGGTCGGCCACCAGCGGGAACTGCTCACGTCGGTGCGGGTGGAGCCCCTCGTGGCCGTCCCGCATCCCGCCTAGGAAGGGCCGAGGATGACGTCGACCTTGCGGCCACCGCCGCCGGCACCACCCCGGTCACCGGCGGAGGCGGACAGCCCCGCCCCGCGGGCGCCGCGGCGGCGCCAGAGCTGGCGGCAGGCGCTGCGCCGGGACTGGCAGCTCTACTCGCTCGCCGTCCTGCCGCTGCTGTTCTTCCTGATCTTCCGGTACCTGCCGATGATCGGGAACGTCATCGCGTTCCGCCGGTTCAAGCCCGGCGGCAGCATCTTCGGTGAGTACTGGGTCGGCCTGCGGTACTTCCGGATGTTCCTCACCGACCCCACGTTCTGGGAGGTGTTCACCAACACGCTTGTGCTCGGGGCGCTGACCCTGCTGTTCTGCTTCCCGTTGCCGATCGTGCTGGCGTTGCTGCTCAACGAGGTGCGGGCCCGCCGGTTCAAGCGGTTCGTGCAGTCGGTGTCCTACCTGCCACACTTCCTGTCGATCGTGATCGTGGCGGCGATGGTCATGCAGTTGACCATGGTCGACGGCGCGGCCAACCAGCTCGTCCGGTTCTTCGGCGGCGACGCGGTGGCGTTCCTGCAACAACCCGGCTGGTTCCGCACCATCTACGTGTCCTCCGAGGTCTGGCAGAGCGTCGGCTGGGGCACGATCCTCTACCTCGCGGCCCTCACCACTATCGACGAGGACCTGTACGAGGCGGCGCGGATCGACGGCGCCAACCGACTGCGGCAGACCTGGCACGTCACCCTGCCGGGGATCCGACCGACGATGATGACGCTGCTCATCCTCAACATCGGCAGCTTCCTGGCTGTCGGGTTCGAGAAGATCCTGCTGCTCTACAACCCGTTGACGTACCCGACCGCGGACGTGGTCTCCACGTACCTGTTCCGGATGGGCTTCCAGTCCAGCAACTTCAGCTATGCCGCGGCCATCGGTCTCTTCGAGGCGGTGATCGGGCTGGTCCTGGTCCTGACGGCGAACCTGATCTCCCGGCGCACTGTGGGGACGAGCCTGTGGTGATCCTCGGTACGAAGAGCGAGGCCCCGAAGACCCGGGGACAGGTGGACAGTAGGGGCTACCGGATCTTCCGAGTAGTCAACACTGTCGTCCTGATCGGCGTCGTGGTCGTGACGCTGTTCCCGTTCCTCAACATCGTGTCCCGCTCGCTCAGCGACGAGGCGTACATCATCACGGGAAAGGTGAGCATCGTCCCGCGCGGGTTCAACGTCACCGCGTACAAGCTGGTGATGTCCGACCCGATGTTCTGGACGAACTACCGCAACACGGTGGTGTACACGGTGGTCGCCACCATCATCTCGATCGTGCTGACCACCTGTTACGCGTACGTGCTGTCGAAGCCGCAGCTCAAGGGGCGCGGCGTCCTCGTCGGCATCGCGCTGTTCACCATGTTCTTCACCGGCGGCCTGATCCCCAACTACGTGCTGGTCACCAGCCTGGGCATGAAGAACACCATCTGGGCCGTCGTGGTCCCCAACGCCATAAGCGTGTTCAACCTGCTGGTCATGAAGGCGTTCTTCGAGAGCCTGCCCACCGAGTTGGAGGAGGCCGCGGCGGTCGACGGGCTGAACACCTACGGCATCCTGCTGCGGATCGTGCTGCCGTTGTCGAAGGCGATCCTCGCGACGATGGTGCTCTTCTACGCGGTGGCGTTCTGGAACTCGTGGTTCAGCGCGTTTCTCTACCTGGACCGGCAGGAACTGTTGCCGGTCACCGTCTACCTGCGCAACCTGATCGTGGGTGCCACCGACGCGCAGGAGGCGGGGGCCGCCGATGCCGATGTCGTGCAGGCCGCGGCCACCCTGCAGGCCGTGACGATCGTGCTGACCACCCTGCCGATCCTGGCGGTCTATCCCTTCGTCCAACGGTACTTCGTCCGCGGCGTGATGCTCGGCGCGGTAAAGGGGTGACGCGGACGACGCACCGTTCCACAGTCGAATCCCCACCACCGAAAGGACGAGCCATGCTCCACCAGACGTGGCGCCGGGTGGCGATAGCCACCGCGGGTCTGCTCGCGTTCACCCTCACCACCGCCTGTTCCGAGGATCCCGGCGAGTCGACGGACCTCTCGAAGAACAAGGTCGGGGCGATGGACACCTACGGCGTCGGCGACCAGTTCAAGGCCACCGAGGCGCTCTCCTTCTCCACCCTCTACAACAACCACACGTTCTACCCGCTCAAGGAAGACTGGCTGTTCTGGTCGGAACTGACCAAGCGGACCAACGTCAAGATCGAGCCGGTCGCCGTTCCGCTCAGCGACTACGAGCAGAAGCGCAGTCTGCTGATCGGTGCCGGCGACGCCCCGCTGATCATTCCGAAGACGTACCACCCGCAGGAGGACGCGTTCGTGGCCTCCGGGGCGATCCTCCCGGTGAGTGACTACCTGGATCTGATGCCCAACCTCAAGGACAAGATCGCCAAGTGGAACCTCAAGCCGGAGATCGACAACCTGCGGCAGGCCGACGGTAAGTTCTACCTGCTGCCGGGCCTGCACGAGAAGCCCACCCAGGACTACACGGTGCTGGTGCGCACCGACATCATGCAGGAGCTCAACCTGCCGACCCCGAAGACCTGGGACGACCTGTACACGGTACTCAAGGCGATGAAGGCGAAGTACCCGAACGTCTACCCGTACTCCGACCTGTTCAGCAAGCCCAACCCGACCGGCGCCCTGCTGGGCATTCTCGGCTCGTCCCACGGCACCTACGCGGGCTGGGACTTCCAGCACGCCACCTGGGACCCGAGCGCGAAGAAGTTCACCTACACCGGCTCGTCCGAGCAGTACAAGCAGGTGGTCACGTACCTGCACAAGCTCGTCGCCGAGGGCCTGCTCGACCCGGAGAGCTTCACCCAGACCGACGACCAGGCCCGCCAGAAGCTGGCCAACGGCAAGTCCTTCGTGGTCACCGGCAACGCGCAGACGCTCGTCAACAACCACCGGCCCGACCTGGCCAAGACCCTGCCGAACGCGAAGATGGCCAAGATCCCGCTGCCGATCGGCCCGGCCGGCGAGGTCAACCCGTTCCCCCGGCTGGAGAACGGCATCATGATCTCCTCGAAGGCCCGGGAGAGCAAGAACTTCGTCGCCATGATGCAGTTCATCGACTGGCTGTGGTATTCGGACGCCGGCATGGAGTTCGCCCGCTGGGGCGTCGAGGGCACCACCTTCACCAAGGACGCCTCCGGCAAGCGCACGCTCAACCCCGGCGTCGACTTCCTCGGCCTCAACCCGAAGGCACCCAAGCACCTGCAGAAGGACTTCGGCTTCCACAACGGTGTCTTCGCCTACGGCGGCACACCCGACCTGGTCCGCGGGTTCTTCTCCCCGGAGGAGCTGGAGTTCCAGAAGGTGATGGACGCCCGCAAGCCGCGGGAGGTCCCCCCGCCGCGCCCGTTCACCGATGAGGAGCGGGAGCAGGTGTCGCTCTGGGAGACCCCGCTGAAGGACTTCGTCACCCAGAACACGCTCAAGTTCGCCCTCGGTCAGCGACCCCTGAGCGAATGGGACGCCTACGTGGCCGAGCTGAAGGCCAAGAACTCCGAGCAGTACATCGACGTGGTCAACAAGGCGTACGAGCGGTTCCAGAAGGACAACGGCTGACCAGGCGGGGAGTCCGGTCGGGCGGTGACCAGGCCCGACCGGGCTCCCCGACGACCACCGGCCCCGGGGCGCGTCACCCGCCGCCCCCGGGTCGGACGAGCAGAGGACGGCGATGCGCAGCACCGGCCGTCGCGAGCGGAGGGAACAGCCGTGAGCGCCGCGCGCACCTGGCGACAGTTCGGCGACGGGCCGCTGTCGCGGATCACCTCTCGGGTCTACATCCTGCTCGTGGTCGAGATGCTGCTCCTGCTCACCACAGTGCCCGGCCTGCTCCCGCTGCTGCTGCTGGGCCGCGACCCCAGCAATCTGCCGCTTGCCGCCGTCCTGCTGGTGCCGCTCGGTCCGGCGCTCTCGGCTGCCCTGTACGCGCTGCGCCACCAACGCACCGACCTGACCGACCTGCGGCCCGCCACAGTGTTCTGGCGCGGCTACCGGGCCAACCTGTCCGGCGTGCTGCGCGTCTGGGTGCCGATGCTGCTGTGGTTGACGGTGCTCTCCGTGAACCTCGCCTACCGTGCGGCGGTCGGCCTCCCGGGCTGGTGGACGGTGCCGCTGCTGCTGCTCGCGCTGGGTGTGACGCTCTGCGCGGCAAACGCCCTGGTGATCACCTCGCTGTTCGACTTCCGCACCCGGGACGTGTTCCGCCTGGCCGTGCACTTCCTCGTGCGTACCCCGGGGGTCACCGTCGGCAACGCGCTGCTGCTTGCCGCGGCGGCCGCGGTCACCGCGGTCTTCTCCGAGGCGGTGCTGGTGCTGTTCGGTTCGGTAGCGGTCCTGGCGTTCCTGCGCGTCAGCGACCCGATGGTCCGGCTGATTCAGAAGGAGTTCCTGCGATGAGCCTGCCCGTCACCGCCAAGGTGCGAGCGAGAAATACCACGGTCACCGCAGGAGGACAGGTGCCTCCGTGCCGCTTCCGGCGTACGGTGTCGTCGTGCTACGGGAGGATCGATGAACGCCGAAGAATGGGTGGACCTGGAGCAACTGATGTTCGTCGAGGAGCCGCTGGAGAGTGACGAGCCGCGCGTACACCCGGCCTGGCTGCCACCGGAGGCATTCCGCACCCTCGGTGCGCGCCGCGTCCTCGTGCACGGCGACGGCCTGCTCGTCGACACAGTGCTCGACGAGGTTTCGCGGGCCTGTGCGCGCTACGGCGGGCGGGTGTGGCACAACCCTTCCTGGGACGTCGACGCCGACCTGGTGCTGGCCCTGCGCGGCGCGGGCGAGCTGCCCGGCCCGGCGGTGGAGGCGGTGCGGGACGAGGTCGACGGCGGGACGCTCGGCGACGAGGGGTTCCTGCTGACCCACGCCGGCCCGGTGACGGTGGTGCTGGCCAACACGCCCGCCGGCCTGCTGTACGGGCTCTACCACGTGGTCCGGCTCTGCGCGGCGGCCTTCGACCCGACCCGCCCGCCGGAGCGGCACCGGCCCGCGCTGCGTCGGCGGATGCTCAACCACTGGGACAACGTGGCAGTGCACCCGGTGATGGGCCAGGTCGAACGGGGCTACTCGGGTGGCTCGATCTTCTGGCAGGACGGCCGGCCGCGCGGCGATCTGGCCCGGATCCGGGAGTATGGACGACTCCTCGCGGCGAGCGGCGTCAACGCCATCTCGGTGAACAACGTGAACGTCGCCCGTACCGAGGCGCTGCTGCTCACCGACCGGCTCGGCGACGTGGCCGAGATCGCCGACGTGCTGCGCCCGTACGGCATCCGGGTGCACCTGTCGGTCACCTTCGCCGCGCCGATGCTGCTCGGTGGCCTGTCCAGCGCCGACCCGCTCGACGAGCAGGTGCGCAGCTGGTGGGCGGAGACCACCCGCGACGTCTACGACAGCATCCCCGACTTCGGCGGCTACCTGGTGAAAGCCGACTCGGAGGGGCAGCCCGGCCCGTTCAGTTACGGGCGCGACCACGCCGACGGGGCGAACCTGCTGGCCGACGCGCTCGCCCCGCACGGGGGAGTGGTGCACTGGCGGGCGTTCGTCTACAACCACCACCAGGACTGGCGGGACCGGTCCACCGACCGGGCCCGCGCCGCGTACGACCACTTCGCCCCACTCGACGGGCGGTTCCGCACCAACGTGATCCTCCAGGTGAAGCACGGTCCGGTGGACTTCCAGACCCGTGAGCCGGTCTCCCCGGTGATCGCCGCGATGCCCGCCACCCGACTGGCTGTGGAGTTGCAGGTCACCCAGGAGTACACCGGCCAGCAGCGACACGTCTGTCACCTCGGCCCGTGGTGGAGTGAGGTGCTGCGGTTCGCGCCGTGGGGGCCGAGTGGGCGGCTGGTGGCCGACGTGGTGGCGGGGGTGGCCGGCGCCGGTGGTGGCCTCGTCGCGGTCGCCAACACCGGCGACGACCTGTTCTGGACCGGGCACCCGTTGGCGCAGGCCAACCTGTACTCGTTCGGGCGGCTCGCCTGGAATCCGCGGCTGGACCCGACGGCGATCCTCGACGAGTGGATGACGCTCACCTTCCCGCCGTCGGCCACCGCCGACCCCGAGCTGGTGCGGCGGACGCTGCACGAGATCATGGACGACTCGTGGCGCACCTACGAGCGTTACACCGCCCCGTTGGGCGTTGGCTTCATGGTCAACCCCGGCGACCACTACGGCCCCGGCGTCGACGGGTACGAGTACTCGCGGTGGGGCACCTACCACTTCGCCGACCGTGACGGCGTCGGCGTGGACCGCAGCCGCGCGTCGGGTACCGGTTTCGCCGGCCAGTACCCGCCGTACTGGGCCGAGCAGTACGAGACGCCCGAGAGCTGTCCCGACGAGCTGCTGCTCTTCTTCCACCATGTGCCGTACCGGCACGTCCTGCGAAGCGGATCGACTGTCATCCAACACATCTACGACACGCACTTCGCCGGCGTCGAGGAGGTGGCGGCGATGCGCCGCAGGTGGCAGACGCTGAACGGGATGATCGACCCGGCGGTGTACGAGCGGGTGGCCGACCGCCTCGACGAGCAGGTGCGCTCCGCCACCGAGTGGCGCGACCAGATCAACACGTACTTCTTCCGCAAGTCCGGGGTGCCGGACGAGCGGGGGCGGCCCATCCACTGACCGGGCAGCTCACCAGGGATGCACGGTCCCGTCCTCCAGCCGGTTCACCGGCAGGTACGCGGGCGAGTACGGGTAACGGGTCGCCGCCTCCTCGTCGATGTCCACCCCGAGACCTGGCGTCTCGGCGGGGTGCAGGTAGCCGTCGGCGAAGTGGTAGCCGTGCGGGAACACCTCGTCGGTCTGCTCGGTGTGCCGCATGTACTCCTGTAGACCGAAGTTGGGGATGGAGATGTCGAGCTGCAACGCGGCGGCCATGCAGACGGGGGAGAGGTCGGTGGCCCCGTGCGATCCGCTGCGGACGTGGTGCAACGCCGCGAGGTCGAAGATCCGACGCAGGTGGGTGATCCCGCCGGCGTGCACCACTGTGGCCCGGATGTAGTCGATGAGCTGTTCCCGGATGAGCTGGGCGGCGTCGAAGATGCTGTTGAACACCTCCCCGACGGCGATCGGGGTGGTGGTGTGCTGCCGGATCAGCCGGAAGCCCTCCTGCAGGTCGGCCGGGACCGGATCCTCCATCCAGGTCAGCGCGTAGGGCTCCAGGCTGCGGCCGAGCCGGGCCGCCTCGATCGGGGTGAGCCGGTGGTGCACGTCGTGCAGCAACCGCAGGGTGGGGCCGAACTCGTCGCGTACCTGGGCGAACACCTTCGGCACGTGCGCCAGGTAACGCGGGGTGGACCAGGTCGCCTCGCTCGGCAACGCCGCGTCGGCCGGCTCGTAGAAGAACTTGTCGGTGCTGACGCCGTAGGTCTTGGGTAGGCCCGGCACCCCGCACTGCACCCGGACCGCCCGGTAGCCGAGGTCGACGTAGCGGGCGACCTCGACCAGCACCTCCTCGACGGTCTCGCCGTTGGCGTGGCCGTACACCGTGACGCCCTCGCGGGAGCGACCGCCGAGCAGTTGGTAGACCGGCAGGCCGGCGACCTTGCCCTTGATGTCCCACAGCGCGGTGTCCACGGCGGCGATGGCGCTCATCGTGACCGGGCCGCGCCGCCAGTACGCGCCCTGGTAGAGGTATTGCCAGGTGTCCTCGATGCGGGCCGGGTCCCGGCCGATCAGCAGGGGCACCACGTGGTCACGCAGGTACGACGCGACGGCCAACTCCCGGCCGTTGAGGGTGGCGTCCCCGACCCCGGTCACCCCCTCGTCAGTGACGATCTTGAGAGTGACGAAATTGCGTCCCGGGCAGGTCACGATGACCCGGGCATCGACGATTCTCACCTGATCTCCTTCGTGCCCCCGAGCGTCGTGCGCTGACGCGCACCGGGGGCGGGAGGGATGTGAAAGTCCGGCACGTTTCGAGAACGTCCCGATAATAGCCCGCGAGCCGTCACCCACAGCGGGGCTCGCCGGCCTCCCCGGTTGCGCAGGTGGGCCCGGAATCCGTTGCGCCGAAAGGTTTCCGGAAGTCTTGACAATCGAGTGTGCTCGATTAAAGCTGACGTGGTCACGCGAGCCGCGGTCAGGGTCGGGCGAAGGGCAGTCCTCGACTTCAGTCCCCTTCCACGCGCCTATCTTCCGAGGGATCGCGATCGATGACATTCAAGACAAGGCTGCTCGGCGCCGCCATGGCGGCCCTGACGCTGGCCGCCGCCGCGCTGACCTTCGCCACCCCGGCGTCGGCGGCGACGCTGACCCAGGTGACCGGCTTCGGCACCAACCCCACGAACCTCCAGATGCACCTGTACGTCCCGGACCGGGTGGCCTCCCGACCGGGCATCCTGCTCGCCCTGCACTACTGCACCGGCACGGGTCCCGCCTTCTACTCCGGCACGCAGTACGCCCAACTCGCCGACCGGTACGGCTTCATCGTCATCTACCCGTCGGTGACCCGCAGCAGCAAGTGCTGGGACGTGGCCTCACCGCAGGCCCTGCGCCGGGGCGGCGGCAGCGACCCGGTCGGGCTGATGTCGATGGTCGACTACGTCAAGCAGCGGTACTCCGCCGACCCGGACCGCGTCTTCGCCACCGGCACCTCGTCGGGCGCGATGATGACCAACGTCATGCTCGGTGACTACCCGGACGTGTTCGCGGCGGGCGCGTCCTTCGCCGGGGTGCCGTTCGCCTGCTTCGCCACCGGGGGCACCTCCGAGTGGAACAGCGAGTGCGCCAACGGGCAGTCCATCAAGACCGCCCAGCAGTGGGGGGACCTGGTCCGCGGGGCGTACCCCGGTTACACCGGCAAACGTCCGCGCATGCAGATCTGGCACGGCACGAGCGACGACACCCTGCGCTATCCGAACTTCGGTGAGCAGGTCAAGCAGTGGACCAACGTGCACGGTCTGAGCCAGACCCCGACGTACACCGACTCCCCGCAGTCGGGATACACCCGCACCCGGTACGGCAGCAGCGGCCCGATGGCCCCGGTCGAGGCGATCAGCATGCAGGGCGTCACGCACAACATCCCCGTTGACGCGGCCCAGGTGATCCGCTTCTTCGGCCTCGACGGCACCGCGCCGCCCACGACCCCACCCCCGACGACCCCGCCCCCGACCACCCCACCGCCCACGACTCCGCCCCCGACCACGCCGCCCCCGACCACCCCGCCGCCCACGACCCCGCCGCCGACCACGCCGCCGCCGAGCGCGGGCGCGTGCCGGGTCGGCTACACGGTCAACGCCTGGAACAACGGGCTCACCGCGAGCGTGATCATCACCAACACCGGCACGGCCGCCGTGAACGGGTGGGCGCTTGCCTTCACGCTGCCCAGCGGGCAGACCATCACCAACGGCTGGAACGCGCAGTACTCCCCGACGAGCGGTGCGGTGACCGCCCGCAACGTCTCCTACAACGCCGCCATCGCCCCGAACGCGTCGGTCGAGATCGGCTTCCAGGCCACGCACGGCGGCGGCACCGGCACACCCTCGTCGTTCACCCTGAACGGCGCGGCCTGCGCGGTGTCCTGAGCTTCCCCACCACCCCCCACCACGCACAAGGAGTCGCACGATGAGAAACACGAGATGGAAGGCGGCGTCGAGAGCCGTGATCGCGCTGACCGGCGCGGGTGCTCTCGCCGCCGGCATGGCGCTGTTCGCTACCGCACCCGCGTCCGCCGGGACCACCCTGGGCGCGTCCGCCGCCGAGAAGGGTCGCTACTTCGGTACGGCGGTAGCCGGATTCAAGCTCTCGGACAGCGCGTACACCACGATCTTGAACCGTGAGTTCAACATGGTGACGGCCGAGAACGAGATGAAGATCGACGCTACCGAGCCGCAGCAGGGCCGGTTCAGCTACAGCGCGGGGGAGCAGATCGTCAACTACGCCCGCAGTCGCGGGATGCAGGTACGAGGGCACACCCTGGCCTGGCACGGCCAGCAGCCCAGTTGGATGCAGGGCATGAGCGGCAGCGCGCTGCGGCAGGCGATGTTGAATCACGTGACGCAGGTGGCGACGCACTTCCGGGGGCAGATCTATTCCTGGGACGTGGTGAACGAGGCGTTCGCCGACGGCAACTCCGGCGGGCGGCGCGACTCGAACCTGCAGCGCACCGGCAATGACTGGATCGAGGCGGCGTTCCGGGCGGCGGATGCCGCGGACCCGGACGCGAAGCTCTGCTACAACGACTACAACATCGACAACTGGACCTGGGCCAAGACCCAGGGCGTCTACAACATGGTGCGGGACTTCAAGTCCCGTGGGGTGCCGATCGACTGCGTGGGCTTCCAGTCGCACTTCAACAGCGACTCGCCGTACGCGAGCAACTACCGCACCACGCTGTCGAGTTTCGCGGCGTTGGGGGTGGATGTGCAGATCACCGAGCTGGACATCCAGGGCGCGCCGGCGAACACCTACCGCAGCGTCGTCGAGGACTGTCTGGCGGTGGCCCGGTGCAACGGGATCACGGTGTGGGGCATCCGCGACAGTGACTCGTGGCGGTCCTCGCAGACGCCGTTGCTGTTCAACAACGACGGGTCCAAGAAGGCGGCGTACGACGCGGTGCTGGCCGCACTGAACAACGGCACTCCGCCGCCGACCACCCCGCCGCCCACGACCCCGCCGCCCACCACCCCACCGCCCACCACCCCACCGCCGACCACCCCGCCGCCGGGCCAGGGTGACTGCACCGCGACGGTGACGGTGAACCAGTGGACGGGTGGCTTCGTGGCGAACGTCCGGGTGTCGGCCGGCTCATCGGCCCTCAACGGCTGGACGGTGACGATCGCGCTGCCATCGGGCGCGACGGTCACCAACGCGTGGAGCGCCGACCGCAGTGGTAACACCGGCACGACGACCTGGCGGAACGTGTCCTACAACGGCCAGGTCGGCGCAGGGCAGTCCACCGAGTTCGGCTTCCAGGGCACCGGCGACGCCGGCAGCCTCAGCCCCACCTGCTCGGCAGGCTAGAACCCATCGGCCGGTGCGGGGGTGGTACCGCCCCCGCACCGGCCCACGGGAGAGGTCAGTCGCCGGAGTAGCCCCAGAAGTAGATCTCCTCCGGCTCGCCCTGGGCGTCGTGCAGGACCGCGCAGCGGCCGAACCACCCCTGCGCGGCCAGCCCTTCGATCGCGTCGACGTGCTCACGGGTGAGCCGCTCGGTGCCGGCGTGGCGCAGCGCCTCAGCGGCACTCACCGGCTCGACGGTGCCGAACTCGGGTGTTTCGCCCTCGTCCAGGACGCGGTAGACGTCGAGGATGGAGTGGGTGCCCGACTCCTGCACCGACTCGTCGTCGAACAGCTCCTTCATGGTGGCGGGACGGTTCGGATAGTCGCTCGCCGAGCTGGGGATCTCACCCCGGGCCCACCAGTACCGTCCCTCGGCGAAGACCTCGTCCCGCAGGGCGTCCAAGGCCGCGTCCAGATCTGGCTGGTACGCGACGAAGTACTTCCACCCGGATGCGCCCACCGCTGCCTCATTCCTCGTTGTGTGAACAGTGCCGGCACCGTAGCGGGCCGCACCGACATCGGTGGTGGAGCAGGCCGTCGAGTTCGGACCCGCGTTCGGTGTCAGGCCCGGGCGGCGACGAGGAACATCGGCACGACGACGAGGCTCCGGTTCGTCCGGGCGCGCTCGGCCTGCTCGGCGAGCCACCGCTCCTCGTCGGTGAGGCGTCGCACCACGGCGAGCGCGGTGTCGTCGGTGAACACGGCGGTGTGCACCTCGATGGTCGGGTCGGTGAAGCCGGCGTCGAGCAGCAGGTTGCGATACCTGCGGGCAACGCGCGGCGACGGGAGCGAGTCCGCCTTCGCGTGGACCAGCCGACGGGTGGTCTCGGGCTCGTCCGAGTCGATGGCGATCAGGTCCCAGTCCTGGCCGAGCAGTACGGCTCGGCCGCCGGGTGTGAGCACCCGCCGGGCCTCGGCCACGGCTCGCGCCGGGTCGTCGAGGACGTGCAACACCTTGTCCGCCCGGTAGTAGGTGGCCGATCCGGTCTCGAGCGGCAGTGCGGTGGCGTCGCCGACGTGGAACTCACCGGCGGGCCACCGCTCCCGGGCCACGGCGATCATCTCGGGGTCGAGGTCGACGCCGACCGCGTGGGCTCCACGCTCGGCCAACTCGGCGACAGCGCGACCACTGCCACAGCCGACGTCGACGACGGTTCGGCCGGTGAGGTCGCCGAGCACCTCGTAGGAACGTGCGCGCAGGTCGACGGCCGAGGGTTCACTCTCGATGGCATCGAGGACAGCGAGAAGACTGGACATGCCCGCCATCGTCGGACTTAATGTCGACATGAAGTCAAACCCGATGACGATCGGCGAGGTGGCCGACCACTTCGGTCTGCCGGCACACGTACTGCGGCACTGGGAATCGGTGGGCCTGCTCTGCCCCGCGCGGGTCACCGGCGGTCGTCGTCGCTACACGCGCGACGACCTGTTCCGGGTGGCCTCGATCCTGCGCGCGAAGCAGGCAGGTCTGTCGCTGCCGGACATCCGGGCGTTCCTCGTGGCGGCCGATCCGGCCGCACGCAAGGACGTGCTGCGTCGCAACCACGACGTGCTGCAGGCCAGGATGACGGCGCTGCGGTCGGCGCTCGACCTGCTTGAGGCCGGGCTGAACTGCTCACACGAGGAGATCTCGACCTGCCCGAACTACCGCGTTCGGCTGGTCGAGTTGGTCGAGGTCGGCGCCGGCGGCTAGCCGTCGATGCGGGTGATGTTGCGGATCTTGTTGGACGCGTCCAGGGCGGCCACCTTGTACGCCTCGGCAAGCGTCGGGTAGTTGAACACCGTGTCGATCAGGTAGTCGATGGTGCCACCGCAACCCATCACCGCCTGCCCGATGTGGACGATCTCGGTCGCGGCGGTACCGAACACGTGCACCCCGAGCAGCCGGCCGTCCTCGGGGGAGACCAGCAGCTTGAGCATGCCGTACGAGTCACCGACGATCTGGCCCCGGGCCAGCTCCCGATAACGCGCGATGCCGACCTCGAAGGGAGTCGAGGTGTCGGTGAGCTGTGCCTCGGTCTGCCCCACGAAGCTGATCTCCGGGATGGTGTAGATGCCGATCGGTTGCAGGCCGTGCATCTCCCGGATCGGTTCGCCGCAGGCGTGCTGTGCCGCCAGCCGACCCTGCTCCATCGAGGTGGACGCGAGCGCGGGAAAGCCGATCACGTCGCCCACCGCGTAGATGTTCTCCACCGAGGTCTGGTAGTTGACGTCCACCTTGATCCGGCCGCGCCGATCGGCCTCCAACCCGGCGGCTGCCAGGTCCAGATCGTCGGTCTGACCCTGGCGGCCGGCCGAGTACATCACGGTGTCCGCGGCGATCTTCTTGCCGCTCTTGAGGATGCACAACGCGGCGGTCTGGTGCTTCTCCACGGCGGCGACCTCCTCGCCGAAGCGGAACGCCACCGACAGGTCGCGCAGGTGATACTTGAGCGACTCGATGACCTCCTCGTCGCAGAACTCGAGCATCCGGTCGCGGCGCTCCACCACAGTGACCTTGGTGCCCAGCGCCGCGAACATCGAGGCGTACTCCATGCCGATCACGCCGGCACCGACCACGACCATGCTGCGCGGCACGGCCTGCAGGTTGATGACGCCGTCGGAGTCCACGATCGTCCGGTCGTCGAAGTCGACGCTGTCCGGGCGGGCCGGGCGGGTGCCCGCCGCGATGATGGCCTTGTCGAAGGTCACCTTCGACTCCCGGCCGGAGCCGCTGTCGACCCAGATCGAGTGCGCGTCCGCGAATCGGCCGGTGCCGGTGATCATCGCGACCCGGTTGCGGGCCAGTTGGTTGCGGATGACGTCGGTCTGCCGGGTGATCACGTGCTGGGTCCGGGCCGCGAGATCGCTGACCGTGATCTCTTCCTTGACCCGGTAGCTGCTGCCGTAGAGGTCCCGCTGGCTCAGCCCGGTCAGATAGAGAACCGCCTCCCGCAGCGTCTTGGAGGGGACCGTGCCGGTGTTGATGCACACCCCGCCGATCATGTCGCGGCGGTCCACGATGCCGACCCGCCTGCCGAGCTTGGCGGCTGCGATCGCGGCCTTCTGACCGCTGGGTCCGGAGCCCAGCACCAACAGGTCGTAGTCATTCACAACCGCTAGCGTCGCAAGATGTCGTGGCTGGCGCCAGACCCCGGAGTCGAGCGTTATTCGTCTGCCACCACGCAGAGGCCGCCGTTGAGCGTGACCTCCTGCGGCAGTTGTGTGCCGGTGGCGACGAGCCCCAGCGACACGCTGCCGCCCGGCGGAACCAGTGCGTTCCGGGCGGTGTTGCGCACCCGGAGGTAGCCGTTGTTGGGGCGATCGACGACAGTCGCGCCCCAGATGCCGCGGACCTGCTGACTGGCCCAGAACCGCCAGGTCATCGTCCACCCGTCGACCGCGGTGGTGCCGGTGTTCTCGACGACGAGGGTCGCCGCGAAACCGTCCGACCACTGCCGCACCGTGGACCGGACCGCGCAACTCGGCGGCGGGGGCAGGGTGGTCACGGTGACCGGCGCGGACAGGGGGGACAGGTGGCCGGCCTCGTCGCGGGCCCGCACCACGAAGGTGTACGTGGTGTTCGGCGTCAACCCGCTGATCTGGGTGCTGTTTCGGGGCGGGTACTGGGACACGTCGCGGATCAGCGTGAGAGCGCCGCCAGCGTCGACCCGGAACACCTCGTACCTGTCGAGCACGACGTTCTCCACCGAGTGCGCCCAGCGCAGCCAGACCTGCGTGGCGGCGACGTCGTACGCCACCGGTTGCCCCGGCGCGCCCGGCGGCTGGTCGTCCCCCGGTGGCATGGTCAGCCGCAGCGTCGGGTTGGACACCGAACTGTTGCCGGCCGCGTCCAGGGCCCACACCGAGAAGGTGTACGTGCGTGAGGGGCGCAGGCCCTCGATCCGGATGCTGTTGGTGTCTGTCGAATACTGGGCGCCGAAATCCTCGAACTGCGCGCCGACCGGGTAGCGCACCACCCCCACATTGTCGGTCGAGGCCGCCCATGTCAGCTCGATCCAGGTGGTGTCGACGGCGACGACAGTGATCGGGCCGGGGGCGGTCGGACGCTCGGTGTCCGGCGCGGCGGCCTGCGCCGGGGTCGCGCCGGTGGCGACCAGAGTCGCCGTCAGTGCGCACGCGATCAGCGCGGCGGCTCTGGACCACATTCCTCTGACTGGACGATCACGCACGACAAACCCTCGCCCTCGGCTGCCCGCAGCTGTTAGTAATCAATGGCTGTCTATCTTATGGCATCGTCGGTCGGTAGGTGATCCCATGGATGCGGAAGTCGCCCGCGACGCAACGAGTTGGCCCGGCCCCCGGGGGCAGGGTGCTGGTCGTTGCCTTTGGAGCTGAATCGCATACGACAGCACTGCGTCACGACAGCTGGGCGACGTGGCAACTGCGGGGCGCGGCATCAGTGGCGGCGCGGCATCAGTGCGGGGCGAGATCGGTGCGGGGCGAGATCGGTGCGGGGCGAGATCAGTGCCGCACGATTTCGCCGTGGCCCTGACGTCCGGTGAGCGACCGTCAGCCGGAATGACTGATTCGTTTACGGCATCAGCTCCAAAGGCAACGCGTCCAACCTTCGCCCCAGCCCTCACCGCCCAGCCCTCAGCCCTCACCGCCCAGCGCCCCGCGCCGGAGATGGCGCCCCTGTCCGGGCCACCGCGCGCCCGTCGGCCCGACCCCTAACCGACGAGGCGGCGTTCCCAGGCCCACGCGGCGATCTCCACCCGATTGCGGGCATTGAGCTTCATCTGCACGCTGGCCAGGTGGGTTTTGACCGTGCCGACGGCGATGAAGAGCCCGGCGGCGATCTCGGCGTTGGTGAGGCCCCGGGCGACGAGCTTCACGACGTCGAGTTCCCGTGGTGACAGCCCGGTGTCGCCGCGCGCCGGGGCGGGCGTGCTGAGGTGCTCCAACAGCCGTACCGTGATGGACGGGCTGATCAGCGCGTCACCTGACACTGCCGCGCGGACCGCCTCCACCAGCAGCGTCGGGCCGGAGTCCTTGAGCAGGAAACCGCAGGCGCCGTTGGCGAGCGCGGTGTGCACGTACTCGTCGAGGTCGAAGGTCGTCACCACGACCACCCGGATCGGGTCGGCGACACCCGGCCCGGCGATCAGCCGCAGTGCTTCCAGCCCGTCGAGGCGGGGCATCCGGATGTCCAGCAGCACCACGTCCGGGCGCAGCCGCCGGGCCAACTCCACGGCGACGACGCCGTCGGCGGCCTCACCGACCACCTCCATGTCCGGCTGCGCCCCGATGATCATGCCGAAGCCGGTCCGGACCATCGCCTGGTCGTCGGCGATCAACACCCGGATCATCGCCCCACCGCCGTGCGCAGCGGGAACGCCGCATCGAGCACCCACCCACCGGCAACGCCCGGTCCGGCGGTGATCGTGCCGCCGAGGGCGCGGACCCGTTCGGTGAGGCCGATCAGGCCGAACCCGTGCCCCCGGGCCGGCGCGGTGCGCGCGGTGGCACCGTCGTCGGCGACCCGGACCAACAGCCAGTCCGGGGTACGACGCACTGCCACGTCCACGGATCGGGCGTCCGGCGCGTGCTGACGGGTGTTGGTAAGCCCCTCCATCACGACCCGGTACGCCGACGTCGACACCTCGACCGGGAGTCCGTTCAGGTCGCCGTCGACGTGCAGTCTGGCCGGCGCGTTCGCAGTGCCGTTGAACCCGGTCAGCAGTGGCGCCAACTCGGTCACCCCGGCCAGTGGGGCCAGGGGGGCATCCGGCGGTGTGTCCGGGTTACGCAGGATGCCCACCATCCGCCGCATCGAGGCCATCGTCTCCGCACCGGCCCGTTCGATCTGCTCCAGGGCGACGATCACCCGCTGCGGGTCCTGTTCGGCGACGAACCGGGCGCCCTGCGCCTGCACCACGATGCCGGTGACGTGGTGGGCGATGAAGTCGTGCAGGTCCCGGGCGAACTCGGCGCGCTGCTCGGCCCGCACCAGCGCGATGGCCCGCTCCCGACCGGCGGCGATGATCCGCAGGTAGAGCCCCACCCCGGCGGCGCCCGCCGCGCCGAGCACCTGGAGCAGGCCGAAGATCACCAGCAGGTTCTCGGTGCCGACGCGCAGTGGCATCGCGGCGACGGCGAGCCCGGCGGCGATCGCCGCCCACGGGGCGAGCCGGGGGGCGCCCCAGCGGCTCACCACGAAGACCACACCGATCAGCCCGGCCGACTCGGCGAGCCCCCAGGTGCGGGCGAGCATGATGCCGTCGCCTCCGGAGAGGAGCACCACGCCTGCGGTCACGGCCAGTGAGGCGGCGGCGAGGGCCAGCGCGGCCACCGGCAGCCGCTGCGAGCCCGGCCGGTGCACCGGCAGCCAGAGGGGCACCGTCGCCACGGCCAACCCCATCGGCACCAGCAGCAGCAGGAGAGCGGCGACGCCGCGGTCGTCCGCCGTGCTGGCCGTGAAGTCGAAGAGCGCGAGCAGGCCGAAGGCCGCCAGCCCGGCCGCCTGGGCCAGGCGTACCCACAGACGTCGAAGATCCGGCGCGCTCATGGTGACCCAGCGTAGCCAACCGGACGGAGGTGGCGGATCGGCCAAAAGGTAGACCCGGCGACGGCGATACCCGGCCCCGGGCCGATGCGCCCACCCATCGACGGCGGCCAGGCTTCCGGAGGTCACATCGCAGCCCTGGAGGAACACATGACAACCCACGCTCCGCCGGAGACCAGCCACGCCGCGGTCGCCGCTGTCGACCTGGTGAAGGTGTACGGCAGCGGCGACACCGCTGTGCGTGCCCTGGACGGCGTCTCGGTCGGCTTCGGTCGGGCCGAGTTCACCGCGATCATGGGTTCGTCCGGCTCCGGCAAGTCGACGCTCATGCACTGCCTCGCCGGTCTCGACACCGCCACCTCCGGCCGGGTCCTGCTCGGCGGAACCGAGCTGACCGGCCAGTCGGACCGGACGCTGACCCGGGTCCGCCGGGAGCGGATCGGGTTCGTCTTCCAGTCCTTCAACCTGCTGCCGCAGCTCACCGCCGCGCAGAACATCACGCTGCCGCTGGATCTGAGCGGCCGGCAACCCGACGCCGACCTGCTGGCCCGCCTGGTCGACGAGTTGGGACTAACCCAGCGGCTGGGTCACCGGCCCAGCGAACTGTCCGGCGGCCAGCAGCAGCGGGTCGCGCTGGCCCGGGCCCTGGTGGCACGGCCCGAGGTGGTCTTCGCCGACGAGCCGACCGGCAACCTCGACTCCCGCTCCGGCGCGGAGGTGCTCACCATCCTGCGCGACTCGGTACGCGGGCTCGGCCAGACCGTCGTCATGGTCACCCACGACCCGATCGCCGCCGCGTACGCCGACCGGGTGGTGCTGCTCGCCGACGGGCGGATCGCCGGGGAGATCGACAAGCCGGACCAGGTGTCGGTGACCGACGCGCTGCGGGACCTGGCGGCCCGCGGATGAGAGCGACAGTGCTGCGTACCCAGACGAGTGCCGCCGCCCGGCGGCCCGGCCGGCTGATCCTGACCGGCCTGGCGATCCTTGTCGCGTCGTTCGTCGTCTTCGGCACCGTGCTGGTGCAGCAGATCACCGAACGGACCGTGCGGGACAACCTCAGCGGCACCCCTGCCGTCACCGACCTGGTGGTCGGCAGCACCGACGTGCCGTCACCCACCATGCAGGACGTGCGGCGGATCCGGGCGGTGCCCGGTGTCGCCGAGGCGGTGGCCCGGGTGTCGACCGGGATCGCGATCGGCGACGGCTACCTCAACCTGCAGGCCGAGCCGGGCACCGGACCGCTGAGCAGGATCCGGGTGCTCGAGGGCGGTTACCCGGAGCAGCCCGGCGAGATCGCTGTCACCCCGAGGACCGCCGAGCGGCTCGGGCTCTCGGTCGGCACCACGACCACCGGCACCGGCGGTGAACTCACCGCACCCGCGGGCCTCACCGTGACCGGCATCGTCGACGCCGCCGCCGACGCCGGCTACGACGCGTACGCCCCGGAGAGCGCCGTGATCGCCTGGGCGCGCCTGACGGCGGTCGAGCGGGTCGACGTGCGCGTGGTCCCCGGCACCTCGACCGACACCGTCCGCCAACGGGTGACGGCGGTGGCGCCGGGACAGCCGATCCGGACCGGCGCGCAGGTGCGCGAGGCGGAGGCCGACGCGGCGGCCGAGGAGGTCGGGAAGCTCTTCATCCTGGTCGGCGTCTTCGTGTCGATCGCTGTCGTCGCGGCGGCGCTGGTGGTCACCTCGACCTTCCGCATCGTCTTCGCCCAGCGGATGCGGCAGCTCGCGTTGCTGCGGGCGGTCGGTGCGAACAGGGGCACGCTCATCGGGGCGTTGACCGCCGAGGGAGCCCTGACCGGGCTGGTCGCGGGCGTCGTCGGGGTGGCCGGCGCGCTCGCCGTCGGGTACGCGTTGCCGGCGGCCCTGCGCGCGTCCGGCATGGCGGTCTCCTCGCCGGGCCTGCCACTGGCGACGGCGGTCTCGGTGGTGCTCGGCGCGATGGTGGTCACCGTGCTGGCCGTGCTGTCGCCGGCGTTCTCGGCCGCCCGGGTCTCCCCGCTGGAGGCGCTGCGCGCGGCGAGCACCACAGCGGGTCGGCGTGGCATCGGTGTGCCGCGCCTGGTGTCCGGGCTGGTCCTGGCCGTCGGTGCGGTGCTGGCGGCGCTGGGAACGTTCAGTCAGCTGCCGGAGCCGGAGCAGTCGACCTACGACCCGCTCCTCCCGCTGCTCCTGCTTGTCGCGTCGGGCGGGTTGGCGTTCTTCGCGCTGGTGGCGCTCGGGCCGCTGCTGGTGCGGCCGGTTCTGGCCGTCGTGGGGTGGCCGCTGCGTCAGCTCGGACCACTCGGGCGGATGGCGGTCGGCGGGATCGGTGGGGCGCCGCGCCGGGCGGCGGCGGTCTCCGTCGTCGTCGCGCTCGGCGTGACCCTGATCTCCGGGGTGATCATCGGCGGTGCGTCGTTGCAGGTCCTCGCCGACCGCGAGATGGCGTTGTCCGCGCCTACCGACTTCGAGGTCAGCAGCAACGGAGGGACGCTGCCGGCGGCTGTCGTGGCCCGGGCCGAGGCGGAGCGCGCGGCGCTGGTCCGGCTGGTGCCGTACCGGCGGCTCGACGACGTCACGCTGCTGCGCGGCTCGGACCGGCTCGGGGACGTCGAGTCCGGCTACCCGACGAACGACCTGGATCTGGCGGCGTTGCCGAGCACCGGGGACCTGGACGTGGCCCAGGGGTCGCTGGCCGATCGTGGCCCGGGACGGATCGTGCTCAACAGCTGGGTCGCCCGGGACGCCGGTCTGCGGGCCGGAGACACTGTCACGCTCGCCCGGGGCGGGCGCACCGTCGACGTGCGGGTGGCCGCGGTGCTGCCCGGTGACGGCCCGCTGCACGCCGGCATCCTTGCCGACCGGGGTGACCTCGACCGGCTCGGCGCGCCGGCTGCGTACACCGGTCTGCTTGCCGACGCGGCAGCTGCCGGCGAGGACGGTCGCACCGCCGGTGTGCGGGCGCTGCGGCAGGCGATCGGGGGCGACGACGGGGTGGGCCTCACGGTGCTCGCCGACGAACGGGACCGCAACGACGCGCTGGTGCGCACCCTGGTCTGGATCGGTGTCGGTCTGGTGGGGTTGACCGTGCTGATCGCTGTCGTCGGCGTGGGTTCCACCACCGCGCTGTCCGTTGTGGAGCGGATCCGCGAGTCCGGGTTGCTGCGGGCGATCGGCCTGTCCCGGACCGGACTGCGCACCATGCTGACGGTCGAGTCCGGCCTCTACGGGCTGATCGGCGCGACGATCGGCCTGCTGATCGGCGTCCCGTACGGCTGGTTGGCGGTCCAGACCCTCGGGGTCGACGCGCCGCTGACAGTGCCCGCGCTGCCGCTGGTCGGGCTCTTCGTGACACTGGTCGGGCTTACCGCGTTGGCCGGAGTGCTGCCGGCCCGCCGGGCGTCGCGGGTCAGCCCGGTGGTGGCCCTGGGAGCCGACGGCTGACCACCACCACGGGTCGGCGCCGCAGCGTGGCGTCGACCCGTGGTGGCACTGTCAGTTCGGGTTGGCGGCGTGCGTCAGCGTCTCCCAGGCGACGAAGAGGTTGTTGCTGCCCGCCGGGCGTTGTTGCTGGGTGAGCGTCTGGGTGTTGGTCATGACGTTGCCCAGCCGGGTGCTCATCGCATTGAAGCCGACCTCGGTGATCGGGCCGAGACCCCGGGTGAGGCTGCCGCCGCAGAGCCAGGAGGGCGGCGCCTCACCGAGCTGGTAGCGGGAATGGAAGCCAAGCGCCTGCCGCAGCCGCTCACCGACCTGCGGGTACAGATCCCGCCCCTGGATCCGCGAGGTTTCCGCGACGTGCGAGATGGCGGAGATCCCGTACCCGGTGTGGACGAAGTCGCGGCAGGTCTCCTGGGCGAGGCCGGCGACGAAGGTGGACTGACCCTGCCAGTAGCCGATGATCTCCGAGCTGGTGTCCAGACCGCTGCCGGGCACCGTGTACGGCAACGCGCCGTCGCTGGGCAGGTAGACGAACGCCCGGGTGCGGTTGAGGAAGCGGGTCACCGCGGCGTCGTAGGCGCTGCGGTCCTCCAGGAAGACGGCGATGCCGACGGCCGCCTCCATCATCGTCAGTTCCCAGTTGCCGTTGCTGTTCGAACCGTTGCGTACCACCGGCAGGTAGACGGTGCGCAGCATGGTGGCGAACCGGTTGGCGTTGGGCCAGCTCGAGTACGTGTACTTGATGATCTCGGCGGCCCGGGGCCAGACCGAGGCGGCCCAGCCGGTCTGCAGCGGGGCGTTGCTGCCGGTGTGCGCGGTGATCGTGGCCGACCAGGCGTCCATGATCTGGATCGACTTCTGCGCGTACCGGGAGTCCCCGGTGAGATACCAGGCGAGCGCGTCGGTGTACGCGGCGATCGCGTCCTCCCGCTCGTCGGTGCAGCCGTTGTTGGGGTTGGAGTAGGACCCGCACTCGACCACCGAACGGGGCGCCGGGGTGCGGGACAGCGAGGCGTACCGGCTGCCCATCATCTGGCTGTAGGCCGACGCCCACGGCTGCGCTCCGGCCTGCACCCGGCCCCTGACGAAGTCGAGTTGCCCCCGGCTGACCAGCACGCCGGGGTGGGTGAAGCCACTCGACGGCGGTGGTGTGGTGCCGCCGGTCGGCAGCGTCCAGGCCTGGTTGGCGGTGCCGGTGCAGCTCCAGATCTGGAGCGGGGTGCCGTCGGCAGAGCTCTGGCCGGTGGCGTCGAGGCACTTGCCGGAGGTGGGGTTCACCAGTTGGCCGGCGGTGGCCGCCCACTGTTGCGCCCCGGTGCCGTTGCAGTCGTAGATCTGCACCCGGGCGCCGTTGGCGGTGCTGGCGGCAGCGATGTCGAGGCACTTGCCCAGCGCCCGGATCGTGCCGTCGTCGCCGACCGTCCACTGTTGCGCGGTGGAGCCGTTGCAGGTGTAGAGCTGGACCGGTGTGCTGTTTGCCGGGTTGGCGGCGGCCACGTCGACGCACTTGCCGCCGTAGCCGGTGATGGCGCCGGTCGCGGCCGCCGTAGCGGGCGACGCGCCGACGACCAGGCCGATCGGTACGGCGAGCAGGGCCGCGGCCAGCGCGGAGGTCGGTCTGATGCGGGGGCGGCGGGGCACGAGCCCGGCCAATCGTCGCGCCATGTGGAGGTCCTTCCGGGCGGCGAAACATCTGTAAAGTGTGTTAATCATTACAGCCATACACACCGATATCAATGTCTTCGTCGCCACGGATGCCGTTACGGGTGCATCGACGCGCCCTTGAGCACCTTGTCCACCACGTTGCGGGGCGCGTGCAGCGCCAGGCCCACCAGGTCGAGTTTCTCCCGACCGACAGCCTGCACGGCGGCGCGGTTGTCCCGGTCGTTGCCGGTGGCGAACAGATCTGCAGTGAAGATGGACAGACGCAGCCCGCGGGTGAGCGCACGCGAGTGCGCACCGACCAGCGCGGCCCGATCGCCGACGAAGACCAGCACCGGCTGGCCGAACATCGGCAGGTACCGGGTGCCGTCCGCGTCGCGGTACTCCTCGCCCAGGAGTTCCGGTACGGCGTGGGCGATGCCGCTGACCAGGAACGCGGTGACGTTCAGGCGCTGCCAACTCACCAGGTCGTCGCGGAGCAGCACGGCAATCTTGGTGGGAAATCGGATCGGTTCGGTCATGGCGTCGAGCCTGCCCGCGTACCGCCGATGGGTCTTGTACGTTCTTAGCGTGACCACCCGCCCGGCGGGCTCGCACGTCAGCGCCTGGCGACCCGCGGTGGCCGGGGTCGCCGAGGTCTTCCACGCCCGTTTCGTCGACCACGTCTACCCCCGGCACATCCACGACGTCTGGACGCTGCTGATCGTCGACGACGGCGCGGTCCGTTTCGACCTGGACCGGCACCGGCACGGCGCGTTGCGGACCTCGGTCACCCTGCTGCCGCCGCACGTGCCGCACGACGGCCGTGCCGCCACCGCCGACGGTTTCCGCAAGCGGGTCCTGTACCTCGACACCTCGGCGCTCGACGCGGAACTGGTCGGCCGGGCGGTCGACGAGCCGGGCATGTCCGACCCGCAGCTACGCGACCGGATCCACCACCTGCACCGGGTGCTCGCCGCACCCGGCGACGAGTTCGAGGCCGAGGGGCGGCTCGCGCTGATCCTGGACCGGCTGCACACGCGGCTCCGCCGCCGAGCCCCGGTCGACGTCGCACCGCCCGCCCACGGTCTCGCTGTCCGCCTCCGGGAGCTGCTGGACGCCCGGACCGTCGAGGGCGTCACGTTGCGCGAGGCCGCCGCGCTGCTGCACGCCCACCCGACCCACCTGGTCCGGACGTTCACCACGGCGCACGGGGTGCCACCGCACTCGTACCTGACCGGTCGGCGCGTGGAGGTGGCCCGTCGGCTGCTCCTCGCCGGGCAGCGGCCCGCCGACGTCGCGAGCGCGGCCGGCTTCTTCGACCAGGCGCACCTGAGCCGCCACTTCCGGCGGTACCTGGGCGTCAGCCCGGCCCGCTACCTCGGCGTTCCTTCGGGGATCAGACCTGCTGGGCCCCGATGACGGAGAGCAGCCGCAGCTTCTCGTCGCTGGCCGAGCCGGGCACGGCGGTGAAGACCAGCAGCGTCTGGGACTGGTCCGGGTCCACAAGCGTCTGGCAGTGCAGCTCCAACGCCCCGACCTCCGGGTGCAGGAAGTGCTTCGCCGGGCAGTAGCCGGCCGGCACCGGGTGTTCCCGCCACAGCTTCACGAACTCCGGACTCCTGGCCAGCAGGTCGTCGACGAGCGTCGCGGCCCGCGAGCCGCGCCCGTCCCGGGTGTACGACGCGTGCAGGTGCCCGACGAGCAGGCGGCTCTGCGTGTCGTGGTCCTCCGCCGGGTGCAACCGCCGGACCGCCGGGTCGGTGAACCAGCGGTGGTGGGCGCTGCGGGCCAGACCGGTGTACCGGGTCTCGTCACCGAGCAGGGCGACGGCCGGCGCGGTCTGCGCCAGGGTCTCGCCGAGGTGGTTCACCACCTGGGCGGGGGTGTCCTGCATCCGGTCGAGGATCCGCATCATGCCGGGGTTGACGTGGTCGGCCCGGACGGTGCGGTGCGGGACGGCGTGCCCGGCGAGCCGGAACAGGTGGTCCCGTTCGGCAAGCGAAAGCCGCAGGCCACGGGCCAGCGCGGCGAGCATCTGCTCCGACGGGTGCGGGCCGCGCTGCTGCTCCAACCGGCTGTAGTAGTCGGTGGACATACCGCTCAACGCGGCGACTTCCTCGCGTCGCAGCCCACCGGTGCGTCGACGCGGCCCACGGGGCAACCCCACGTCCTCGGGTTGCAACGCCTCCCGTCGGGTGCGCAGGAAGCTGGCCAGTTGGGCGCGGTCCACGGTGTCTCCGATCACTGCGTGCCGGCCGGGGGCCGGCCTGTTCACTGCAACAGGCGAGCCCGGGGACGGTGTTCCGCCGGCCCCAAGATCGCACAGGATCCTGGGGCCGGCGGGTCAGCGGGCTGGCGGGGCCGGCGGGCCGGCGGGCCGGCGGGGCCGGCGGGCCGGCAGGCTGGCGGGCTGGCGGGCGAGATCAACACGGGTTTGCTGAAACGGCGGTGTCGCGGCCATGTTGATACCCCGGACTTCACGGAACCCGAGTCGATCATCCCCGCTTTCCCAGCCGGCGGGAGGCTTTGACCGAATACTGGGCCGACAGCCCGGTCAGCGCTGGATGGACGTGGTCTCCAGGAACTCCTCAAGGCCGAAGCGGCCGAACTCGCGGCCGTTGCCGGACTGCTTGTAACCGCCGAACGGAGCGAACGGGTTCCAGTGCCCGGCGTTCACGTCGACCTGCCCCACCCGCAGCCGCCGGGCGACAGCCAGAGCGTGCTCCGGCTCGCCGAAGACACCGCTGGTCAGGCCGTACGGCGTGCCGTTGGCGATTGCCACGGCCTCGTCCTCGTCGCCGTACGGGATGATCGTGAGCACCGGCCCGAAGATCTCCTCCTGGGCGATCGCGGAGGTCGGGTCGACGTCGGCGAAGATCGTCGGCTGGACGTAGGCGCCGGTCGCCAGGCCCGCGGGTCGGTCCGGGCCGCCGAAGACGAGCCGGGCGCCGTCGGCGATGCCCCGATCGATGTAGCCGACGACCTTCTCCCGGTGCGCCTCGGACGCCATCGGGCCGATCCGGGTGGCCTCGTCGGTCGGGTCACCGACTGTGTACTGCCCCGCCGCCTCGACGGCCAGTGCCACTACCTCGTCCTGGCGGGAGGCGGGCACCAGCATCCGCGGCCACGCGCCGCAGACCTGACCGCCGTTGCTGAACGCCATCATCAGTCCACGGGTGACCGCCTCGGGCAGGTCCGCGTCGTCCAGGATGATGTTCGCGCCCTTGCCGCCCAGCTCCAGCGCGACCCGCTTGACGGTCTCCGCAGCCACCGCGCCGATGCGCTTGCCGGCCCGGGTCGACCCGGTGAAGGAGATCATGTCGATGTCCGGGTGGGCGGAGATGGCCTCGCCGACGACCGCGCCGGTGCCGTACACGACGTTGAGCACTCCCGCCGGGACGCCCGCGTCGGCGGCGACCTCGGCGAGGATCCGTGCGGTCAGCGGGGCGTTCTCGGAGGGCTTGAAGACGATCGTGTTGCCCGCGAGCAGCGCCGGCGCCACCTTGGAGACGATCTGCTGCAACGGGAAGTTCCACGGAGTGATCGCGCCGACGACGCCGATCGGCTCGCGGACGATCAGCGAGTTGCCGACCTCCTCGGTCCAGGCGAAGTCGTCGGCCAGAGCGACGACGGACTCGACCACAGCGGCCGGGAAGGCGACCTGGGCGGTGCGGGACATGCCGATCGGCGAGCCCATCTCGGCGGTGATCGCCTGGGCGATCTCCTCCTGCCGGACGCCGAGGCCGGCACCGAGGCGACGCAGCACGTCCGCCCGATGCCGGGGCGTGGTCCCCGCCCACGCGGGGAAGGCGGCCCGGGCCGCGACGACGGCGCGGTCGACGTCGGCGGCGGTGCCGGCCGGGGTCTTGGCGACGACCTCGCCGGTCGCCGGGTTCACGACGGGAAGGGTGCCGGCCGAGCCGGCGACTGTCTCGCCACCGATCCAGTGGCCGGTGACGGTGTACGCGGAAGGTGTCATGCACCGACCGTCGCACCGGCCCGGAACCCCAACCAGGTGCGCTTTATCCACGGTTTCGCGATCCCTGGCTCGGCTCGGGGCGGGTCAGAGCGTGAGGACGGTGCGACCGGCGGCGGGGGCGGCGTCCTGCCGGGCCCAGGCGTCCGTGACCGCGGCGAACGGCACGATCTCGTTGTCGACGCTGAGCCGGCCGCCGAGGCGTGCGACCACACCACCGGCGCCGAGCACGGCAACCTGCTCACCGGCCGCCAGGTCGCCGGCGTGGGTCAGCGCCGCGTGCGCGGCAACGACTTCTGGTACTCCAACGAGCTTTGTGGATGTTCCGGGGCGGCGCCGACACCGGACCGGATGCCATAGTGCGGCGATGAAGGCAGACCTGCACAGTTACCTGAAGGGCGGCCGCGACTCGCTGCTGTGGAAGCTGGACGGGCTCGGCGAATACGACATCCGGCGTCCGTTGACCCCGACCGCTACCAACCTGCTCGGTCTGGTGAAGCACTCGGCCGCCATGGAGATCCTCTACTTCGGCGTCGTGTTCGGCCGACGGTTCGAGCAGGAGCTGCCGTGGCTCGGCGACGGGGCGGAGCCCAACGCCGACCTGTGGGCGAGCGCGGACGAGACCCGCGAGGAGATCGTCGGACTGTACCGGCGCGCGATCGCCCACGCCGACACGACAATCGAAGCCCTTGCACTGCATGAGGTCGGCCGCGTGCCGTGGTGGGGCGAGTCAGCAGTCACGTTGCACCATGTCCTGGTCCACGTCATCGCGGAAACCCAACGGCACGCCGGCCACGCTGACATCGTGCGCGAACTCATCGACGGTACGGCCGGGTTGCTCTCCAATAACGACAACCTGCCCCCGGTGGACGAGTCATGGTGGCTGGACTACCGCCAGCGAGTGGAGCAGGCCGCCCTCGACGCCAGCACGCGCAGCAACTAGGTCTCTGTCGGTCATGGCGGTCGGACGATGGCGGCCCGCAGCGGGCGTCCAGGTCGCGCCACCGCAGGGTCCCCGCTGCGGCCCGTCCTTGTCCCACGACCGGGGGCCACGGGCGGCATCCTGCAGCGGTCAGCAGGCTTACGACGGCGGGACTCTCTGGTCGCCAGCGGCCCGCCATGGATCGATCATGATGATCGAAAATGTCGTACAGGTGTTCTAGATTCGGGTCATGGTCGAGGAGTTGACGCAGGCAGAGGACGCGGTCGCGGCCTGCGTCGATGCGGCCACCTGGGCCCGGCCCGAGGACGAGCTGATCGCCGCGCTCGACACCACACACCGCATCGAGCAGCGTCTCGCTGCGGTGAAGCTGGCAGTGATCCGCGAGCTCGACGGCCGACGCACCGCTACCACGCGGGGCGCCTCCTCCACCGCTGTCTGGCTGCGCGAACGGTTGCGACTCACCGTCCCGGCCGCCCGCCGCCTCGTCGACCTCGCCACCGTCCTGGAAAACGGCAACCCTGGGGTACGCCACGCACTGGCTGGTGGCTGCATCACCGTCGACCAGGCCCGGGTCATCGCCGACTCGGTCGACAGTGTGCAGACCGCCGCCGGTCCCGAGGTCGCCGACAAAGCTCTCGGAATGCTCGTCGAGTGGGCCGGGCAGTTCGATCCCACCCTCCTCCGCAAACTCAGCACCCGCATCCTCGACCACGTCGCACCAGACATCGCCGACGGTGTCGCCAGAGCCGCCCTCGACGCCGAAGCCCGCCGCGCCACCCGCGACCGCCACCTCACCCTCTCCACCCTTACCGACGGCCGCCTGCGCCTCACCGGCATCCTCGACACCGAGACCGCCGGGCTGCTCCGTGCCGCCATCGACCCACTCGGCGCACCCTCGGACCCTGACGACCAGCGCTCTCCTGGGCAACGCCGGCACGACGCCCTCGGCGACGTGTGCCGCCTCGCCCTGCGCACCGGCGAGTTGCCCGAAAACGGCGGTGATCCCGCCCAGATCGTCGTCACCACCAGCTTTGACGGGTTGACCGGGAAACTGGGCGGCGGAACCCTCGACACCGGCCTGCACCTCACCCCCGAGGCCGTGCGCCACCTCGCCTGCGACGCTGCCATTCTCCCCGCCGTCCTCGGCGGCGCCGGCCAACCACTCGACCTCGGCCGACAACGCCGCCTCATCACCGGCCCGCTCCGGCGAGCCCTGGTGCTGCGGGACCGCGGCTGCGCCTTCCCGGGCTGCGACCGCCCACCGCGTTGGTGCGACGCCCACCACATCCACCACTGGGCCGACGGCGGCACCACCAGCCTCACCAACGCCGTCCTGCTCTGCGGCCACCACCACCGGCACCTGCACCACAGCGACTGGACCGTGCGACTGGCAGGCGACGGCAACCCCGAGTTCGTGCCACCGGCCTGGCTCGACCCCGAACAGCTCCCTCGTCGCAACCACTACCACCGACGGACGTGAGCACCACCAGCACGATCCTCTGTTGGCGGGCCGATCGAGTGGCCAGCCCAGCACGCCCCAATTCCTCGCGGTCACCGCGGGCGGTGAGAGGTGCGCGGCCAGGACCGGCGTGCGCCTGCGCCTGCTTGGTCACCGGGGCGGTGAGAGGCGCGCGGCCACGACGGCGATGGCCCTGTGCCACGCAGCACGGCGCGGCAAGGACAGGTCTCGGCGCGCCGCGCCCTGTTCAGCTACCTGAAGCCCTGAGGCCCTGAGGCGCAGGGGCGCAGGGACGCAGGGGCGCAGGGGCGCAGGGACGCAGGGGCGCAGGGACGCAGGGGCGCAGGGACGCAGGGACGCAGGGACGCAGGGACGGGAGCCTACGTGCGGCTTCCCGGCTGGTCGCGTTCGACAGGCCGGCTGATCAGCAGGGCTGGCCAGGCGGATCAGGTGGCCCACTCCGGTGACCACTTGATCACGGTTCGGCCGGCCGATCGCCACCCCGACGACCGGTCACAGTCGTACGGCCGTTCGGATGCGACGCCCGGACGAGCGTAAATCCGGCGGCGAACGGTCGTACCCGACCGATACTCTTCCTGCGCGCGTCGTCGTCCTGGCACGTCGCGCCCCGCGCCTGGTCGGCGCGGCATCGCCGCCACCGCCCACCACTGGCCGGCTCAATCGACTTCAGGAGAGTTTGTGACACAGCAATCCGTCGCGACATCGGACAAACTCGACGCCGCGGTGCTCAAGGTGGCCGGCGTCGTCGTCCTCGGCGCGATCATGTCGATCCTCGACGTGACGGTGGTCAGCGTGGCGCTGCCCACCTTCCAGAGCGAGTTCGACGCGTCGTACGCCCGCGTGGCGTGGACGATGACCGCCTACACCCTCGCGCTCGCCACAGTGATCCCGCTCAGTGGCTGGGCGGCCGACCGGTTCGGCACCAAACGCCTCTACATGGTGGCGCTGGCCCTGTTCACCATCGGATCGGGGCTCTGCGCCACCGCCGACACGATCGGCGAGCTGATCGGCTACCGGGTGCTCCAGGGCCTCGGCGGCGGCATGCTCATGCCGCTGGGCATGACCATCATGACCCGCGCGGCAGGCCCGCACCGGATCGGCCGACTGATGGCCGTCCTCGGCATCCCGATGCTGCTCGGGCCGATCGGCGGGCCGATCCTCGGTGGTTGGCTCATCGACACCGCGAGCTGGCACTGGATCTTCCTGATCAACCTGCCGATCGGCGTCATCGCCCTGATCTACGCGCAGTTCGCCCTGCCGAAGGACGCCCCCGAGCCGTCGGAGTCGTTCGACTTCCTCGGCATGCTCATGCTCTCGCCGGGCCTGGCGCTCTTCCTCTACGGCGTCTCGTCGCTGCCGGAGGCCGGCACCTTCGCCGAGGCCAAGGTGTGGGCCCCGATGCTCGTCGGTGGCGCGCTCGTGGTGGCGTTCGTGCTCTACTCGTTCAAGCCCCGGCACCCGCTGCTCGACCTGCGCCTGTTCCGCAACCGCAGCCTGACCATCGCGTCGCTGACGCTGTTCGTGTTCATCATCGCGTTCATGGGCGCCGGCCTGCTGTTCCCGAGCTACTTCCTCCAGGTGCGCGGCGAGACGACGCTGACCGCCGGTCTGCTGATGGCCCCGCAGGGCATCGGCGCGATGATCACCATGCCGATCGCCGGCACGTTGGCCGACCGGGTGCCGATCGGGCGGACCGTCCCGTTCGCGCTGGCGCTCATCGTCGTCGGGTTCTTCGGCTTCACCCAGGTCGACCCGCAGACCTCGTACGTGCTGCTCTGCGGGTCGCTGTTCGTGATGGGCCTGGGCATGGGCGGCACCATGATGCCGATCATGACGTCGGCGCTGCGGACGTTGCAGGCTCAGGAGGTGGCGCGCGGCTCGACGCTTGTCAACATCCTCCAGCAGATCGGCGGCTCGGTCGGCGCCGCCGTGATGTCGGTGATCCTCACCAACGAGCTGAACGGCTCACGGCCGATCCCCGGCCTGGTGGACGAGAGCGGCAAGCCGATCACCGAGGCCGGGCTGGCCATCGCCTCCCAGCAGCGGCCGGAGCTGCTCCAGCAGATGCCGGTCGACCCGTCGATCATCGAGCGTGGCCTGGACTTCGCCGCCAAGTCGTTCGCCAGTACGTTCTGGGTGGCGTTCGCGCTTGTCGTGCTCACCTTCATCCCGGCGGCGCTGCTGCCGCGCCGACGTCAGCCGGCGCAGCTCGACGACCCGCAGGCCGAGCAGGTGCGCACGCCCGTCGTCATCCACTGACCGACGCCGCCGCGCTCAGTACCCGATGCGGTGCTGAGCGCGGCGACTACGGCGTCAGCGCAACGGACCGTCGCCGGGCCCGTCCGGGTCCTCGACCACGTGGATCGCGGCCTCCTCCGCGCTGGCCGCGCCGGCGTCGATGCCGGCGTCCCAGGCCACCGACTCGGCCTCGTCGTCCTCGCGGACACCCTCGTCGTAGGCGACGAGACGGCCCGCGCGGGCCTCACTCTCGTACCCCCGGCGGGTCAGCTCGTCCTCGTCGTCGCCGCCCTCGGCGTACGGGTCGACATCCGGCACCTCCTGGGCGAGGTGCTGCGCCAGGGACTCACCGGCCCGCTCCTCGGCGGGTGTGGTGCCGAACCGGTTGGCCGCGGTCCAGTGGTCCTCGGCCACGATGCCGGTGTCGAGGGGGTCGCCGACCCGGTCGTCGTCGAGGGTGTCGGAGGCGTCCAGGACGCCGTCGTCCTCGGCCACGTTCCACTCGTCGACGGAATCCATCCGCTCGGTCTGGCTCACGGCGGTCTCCTCTTCGTCACGGTGCACCAAAGTGCCCAGCCTATGACCGTGCAACGCATCCGCACGCCGAGGCCCGCCCGCTGTGACGAACCGACCCCGGCGGTACGGCCGGGCGTGCCGGTCAGCGTGTGAGCAGCCCCACCACGGCTTCGGTGAACTCCGCCGGCTGCTCGATGTGGGCGAAGTGCCCGCTCCGCTCCAGCAGCACCAGCCGCGAGTCCTTGAGGCCCGCGTGCAACTGCTCGGCCCAGCGCGGGCCGCAGATGAAGTCGTACGCCCCGACGATCACCACGACGGGCACGGTGATCTCCGCCAGGTTCTCCCGCACGTCGAAGGGCGTGGGGTCCTGCGCGCCGGCCGGTGCCGAGGAGATCCGGACGGCGGCCTGGAACGGGACGAACTCGTCCTGTCGGCCCCAGAAGTCCGCGAAGTACACCGGCAGGGCGGCGCGCAGGGCGGCCGCCAACGACTCGTCGTCCGTCGCTGCGCCGATCTGACCGAAGGCCGCCGGGACGGCCGCCGCCTCCGGCCGGTCCGGGTGCCGCTGCGGGTACGCGGCAAGACCGGCCATCGCCTCGGCCCAGAACTCGGCGCCGGTGACCGGTGAGGTGTCGTACAGGGCGAGACCGGCGACCCGGTCCGGGTGGGCGAGCGCGTACCGCTGGACGACGAAGCCGCCGTGCGAGTGTCCGAGCAGGTACACCCGGGGTGCGCCGAGGTGCTCGACGACGGCATCGAGGAACCGGACATAGGTGTCGAGACGGTACTCACTGGGATCATCGAGTCGTCCGGCGGCACCGGTGCCGACCGGCTCGACGTACACCATCGTGAAGTGCTCTTCCAGGCTCGGCGTGCGCAGGTAGGCCCACTCGATGCCGGGGCCGCCGGAGTGCGCCACGCAGACCGGGCCGGTGCCGGCGACGTGGTAGACCTGCCGGACGCCGTCGACGGTGAAGGTGTGCGCGCCCGGTGTGAGGGCGCTGACGTCGTGGCTTGTGGAACCCATGAACTATCTCCCGATCCGAGACCCGCGCGGCGGCTGCCGGCGCGGCAACTGGTGCATGACGCGGACCAGATGCGGGGGTGGACGGAAAAGTTCGCTCCGGTCGGAGAGGTTTTTCAGACAAGCGCCGGGATGGGGTGGAAGAGGGTGAGTTGGCGTACGCGGCCCTCGCGCAGCACCTGCAACCACAGTGCCGCCGGCGGGCAGTGCTCCGGGTCGTCGGGTGGGCTGATCAGGTCGGTCTCCCAGATCAGCACGTCGCCACTGGCCACGACGTTGCGCAGCCGCTGACGTACTCCGGCGGACAAATCACCGTTCATGCCGTTGATCGCCAGGTCACGGCCGCCGCGCGGGCCGCCCGGCACGATCATCTCGGCGTCCGGCCACCAGCTGTCGCGGACCACCCGGTCGAAGTCGCCGCTCATCGCCGTGGTGATCATGTCGCGGCCCTCCCGCCAGCGCGAGTCGTTCGCGGCGGCGACGTCCGGGTGCGCCGCGCTCGCCGCCGTCCGGAGGCCACCGGCGAGCGCACGGCGGGCGTGGCTGAGGCGGCTGCGGACGGTGCCGACCGGCACGCCACACACGGCCGCGATCTGCTCGTACGAGGACGCGTCGCTGAAGTACCGCAGCAGGGTGACGAGCCGGTCAGGCTCGGACAGCTGCCCGATGGAGTGCCACACCCAGTCGCGCGTCGCCGCCCGGTCCAGCGCCTCCTCGGGGGTGGGTGTGTCGGCGGGGCGGGTGAACCACTCGGGTTCGGCGACCGGGACCGCTTTCGGGCCCCGCAGCGCCATCCGGCTGTTGTTGCGGACGATGGCCCGCAACCAGCTGCCGACGGCGCTCGGGTCGCGCACCTCGCCGATACGCCGCAGAGCGACGACCATGGTGTCCTGCACCGCGTCCTCGGCGTCCGGCCCGTAACCGAGGACGCTCAACGCGACGGCCCGCATCCCGGCCTCGTGCCGGGCCAGTAGCGCCCCGAGCGCTGCCGCGTCTCCCGCCTGCGCGAGCACGACCAGCTCCACGTCGCTCTGCGTCACGCCCAGTTCCTCCCCGAAAGGTCTTTTTCACCGTCTTGCGCCCCATCAAGCGTACGGCGGGCCGGCGGCTCGATGGCCCGCCGGTCGGCCGTCCTACGCTGCGCAAGGGCCGGCGGCGCGGGTGGCTCGAAGGCCGATCTGCCGCAGGGGCCACGCGCGGGGCGTCTGCAACAGCGACAGCAGGCCCAGCAGTCGGGCCGGGGGCGTCGGACCTGGCTCCCAGAATGCCAGCGATGTGTGCCAGAACCTGTCCTATATGGGCCGTAGCGTTTTCGGCATGACACCCTTTCGCGTGGACATCCCCCAGGTGGACCCCGACGACCTGCGTGACCAGCTCGCCCGCACCCGGTGGACCCGCTCGTTGCCCGGCACCGGCTGGAGCCGCGGGGTGCCGGTGGACTGGCCGCAGGGCAACCCGGGCAGCCACTTCGTGGCGATGGACGAGCCGCTGGCGCACGCCGCGGACATCCGCGCGTTCTTCGGGCAGCTGCGATGATCGAGCTGGACTGGGCTCAGGTGGCCGCCCGACGTCTACAGCGGCACCGGCTCTCCCCGTCGACGGCGCGGACGGCACCGGACGCCGGGCGCGTCGCGGACGTGGTGTCGGCGATGTGCGGCGCGCACGCCCAGATCGCCTCGGCCGCCGAGCTGTCCATCGGACTGCGGCTGCCGGGCGCGACCCGCGCCCTGGTCCGCCGGTCACTGTGGACGGACCGCACAGTGGTCAAGACCCGGGGGCCGCGCGGGACGGTGCACCTGCTCGCCGCGGCGGACCTGCCGATGTGGGTCGGTGCGCTGTCCGCGATGCCGGCCCCGCCGTGGGAGCGCAGTGTGGTCCTGCTGACGCCCCGGCAGACCGAGCAGGTCCTCGCGGCCATCGCCGACGCGGTCGCCGAGGCGGACCTGACCACCGCCGAGCTGACCGAGGAGGTCGTCGCCCGTACCGGCCCGTGGGCGGGCGACCTGGTCGTGGAGGCGTTCCAGGACACCTGGCCCCGGTGGGTCGCCGCGATGCCCGCCGCCACCCGGGCCGGAGTGGTCTGCTTCGGCGCGAATCGCGGTCGGGCCACCACGTACACCAGCCCGACCCGGTGGCTGCCCGACTTCGCGCCGATGCCCGGTCGCGCCGCCCTGGCCGGACTCGTCCGCGGCTACCTGTACGCGTACGGGCCGGCCACTCCGAGGCAGTTCGCCAGGTGGTTGGGGGTGGCGCCGGAGTGGGCGACGTGGCTGTTCGACTCGGCCGATCTGACCGAGGTGACGGTGGAGGGCAGCCGGGCCTGGGTGTCCGCCGAGGACACCGAGTTCCCCGACCGGCCGTCCGGCTTGCGGCTGCTGCCCTACTTCGACGCGTACGTGGTCGGCTGCCACCCGCGCGAGCGGCTCTTCCCCGGTGCCGCCGCCCACCGGGCGCTCGCCAACGGTCAGGCCGGTAACTATCCGGTGCTGTTGGTGGACGGGGTGGTCGCCGGAGTGTGGCACCAACGCCGCTCCGGCCGCTCCATCCGGGTCACCGTCGAGCCGTTGCGGGCGCTCGACGCCGCCCGGCAACGGGCGCTGGGGGAGGAGGTCGAACGGGTCGGCGAGATCCTCGAGGGTGCGGCGTCGCTGACCATCGGCACCATCAGTGTCGGCCCGCACGCCTGAGACCACGCCGACGCACCGGCTGAGCCAGGATGAGGGGGTGCACCCCGAACCGGTCGACCACGCGCCCCGGCAGGCATTCCCCTGGGCGCTCCTGCGGCAGCGCTGGGAGGACCTCACCTTCCTGCACTGGCCCGTCGCCCCGGAGACCGTCGCGCCGCTGCTACCCGCCGGCACCCGTCCGGACACCCTGGACGGGGTCAGCTACGTCGGCCTTATCGGTTTTCGGATGGTCGGGCTGGGCTTCGGCCGGGGGCCGGGGGTGCCGTATTTCGGCACCTTCGCCGAGACCAACGTCCGGCTCTACTCGGTCGACGACACCGGCCGGCGGGCCGTGGTGTTCCGCTCGCTCGACGCGTCCCGCCTGGTGCCGGTGCTCGTGGCGCGGGCGACGCTGCGGCTGCCGTACCTCTGGTCGTCGATGCGGTTGGACCACGACGGCGACCGTCGCAGCTACCGGTGCCGGCGACGCTGGCCGGGCCCGGCGGGTACGACGAGCCGGATGGCGGTGCGGGTGGGGGAGCCGATCGTCGACCCGACCCCCCTTGAGCACTTCCTCACCGCCCGCTGGGGGCTGCACACCCGGGCGTACGGGGGCACCCTGCACCTGCCGAACTGGCATCCGCGCTGGCCGCTGCACCGGGCCGAGCTGCTGCACCTGGACGACGAGCTGGTCGCCGCCGCCGGGGTGCCGACACCGCTCGGCTCGCCGGTGAGCGTGCTCTACTCGCCCGGCGTCGCGGTCAGGTTCGGCCCACCGCTGACACTGCGCCGGCCCGGTTGAGCGGTGCCGGGCCGGCGCGGCGTCAGTAGCGACCGCCCTCCGGTGCGGGCAACGCGTCCAGGTCGGCCAGGTCCTCGGCGCTGAGCCGCACGTCGGCGGCGGCGCAGTTGTCCACCAGGTACTTCGGCGTCTTGGTGCCCGGGATCGGGATGACCTGGTCACCCCGGGCGACCACCCAGGCCAGGGCGACCTGCGCGGGGCTGGCCCCGGCCCGGTCGGCGATCTCCCGGACCCGGGCGACGATGGCGAGGTTGGCGCGCAGCGCGTCCTGCTGGAAGCGCGGCAGGCCGCGGCGGAAGTCGTCGGCGGGCAGGTCGTCGAACGAGGTGAACCGGCCG
Organism: Micromonospora sp. NPDC049044; assembly: GCF_040649215.1. Taxonomy (NCBI): domain Bacteria; kingdom Bacillati; phylum Actinomycetota; class Actinomycetes; order Micromonosporales; family Micromonosporaceae; genus Micromonospora; species Micromonospora sp. NPDC049044. Next base: position 90,191 of record NZ_JBEZFA010000028.1, read on the forward strand.
GCGAGGAAACCGCGACCGAGCGGGGAGAACGGCAGGAAGGCGATGCCCTGCGCGGCGCAGTACGGCAGCACCTCGGCCAGCGGGTCGCGGGTCCACAGCGACAGCTCGGACTGCACCGACGCCACCGGGTGTACCGCCTGGGCCCGTGCGATCTGGGCCACCGTCACCTCGGACAGCCCGATCTGCCGCGCCTTGCCCGCGGCGACGACCTCCGCCATCGCGCCCCAGGACTCCTCGATGGGCACCTCCGGGTCGACCCGGTGCAGCTGGTAGAGGTCGACGTGGTCGGTGCCGAGCCGGCGCAGGCTGGCGTCGATCGCGGCGCGGATGTGCTCCGGCCGGCCGTTGTTGCCGATCGTCGGGGAGTTGCCGGGGCCGCCGGTGGTGGAGGTGGCCACCAGGCCGACCTTCGTGGCCAGGACGGCACGCTCGCGGTGACCGCCGGCCAGCGCCCGCCCGACCAGCTCCTCATTCGTGTACGGCCCGTACACGTCCGACGTGTCGATAAGCGTGGCGCCCAGGTCCAGCGCCTGCCGGATGACGGAGATCGAGGTGTCGTCGTCGCGGGGACCGGTGATGTCGTAGCCGTGGCTCATGCCCATGCAGCCGAGGCCGATGACGCCGACCTCGGGGCCTGCGCTGCCCAGCGTGGTGGTTCGCATGTGCCCACGCTACGACCACTGCGGGCGCTTGGCGCGGCGGGTTCGGGTCGCGCACCACCGAGGCCGGCGGGGCCGGTGCTGCCGAAGGGGTCGGCAGGCGGCAGTCGATCCGAAACTGCTCGGTGACGACTCTCACTGGAAACGGACTACCTGGTCCGGTACGGTGGTGGCTAAGCGGACTCATGAGTCCGGATCTGTCCGACAGTGAGAAAGAGGAGCCCCATGAATCCGGTGCGGATCAGCGACGCCCTGCTCGCGGTGGCCTTCGATCCGAAGCGCGACCTGACCGAGGCGCTGGATCAGTTCTACGCCCCCGACTACACCCACCGCAGCGACGGCAAGACCCTTGACCGGGCCGAATTCGCCGAGATGGTGACGCAGGCACGCACTCAGATCGTCAGCGGCACGGTGACCGTCCTCGACGAGCTGCGCGAGGGTTCCCGCTACGCCGAACGACACGTTTTCGAGATCACCATGGCCGACGGGTCCACCGCCAAGCGGGAGATCGCGATCTTCGGGTCGTACGCCGAGGACGGCCGCTTCCGCCACCTCAGTGAGACGGGTTTCGACCTTCCCGCCTGAACCACCTCGACGACAACACAGGCTCGACGACAACACAGGAGAGCACCATGCCCCGACTCAACGATCCCGACCCGAACGTCGTCCCAGCCGACGTCCGCGACTTCCTGTCCGCGTTGCCGCCGGACCCGATGGTCAAGATGCTGACCCACTCGGTCGGCACCGTGAAACTGTTCATCCAGCAGGCCAGGGCACAGTTCACCGCGCTGGAACTGCCCGCCCGCTCGCGGGAGTTGGTCATCCTGACCGTTGCCGAGTACGCCGGGTGCGAGTTCGTGGCGGCCCAGCACGGTCCGATGTCCGAGGCGGTCGGCGTCAGCCAGCGCACCCGCCAGATCATCAGCGGCCGGGACATCGACAACCCGGACCTTTCGGCGTACGACCGGACGCTCATCCGGTTCGCCGCCGAGGTGGTGCGGTCGCCGCGCGTTGCCGACGACGTCTTCGACCAGGTGCGGCACATCCTGAGTGAGCGCGAGATCGTCGAAGCGCTTCAGGTGATCGGCTACTACTGGTCGTTCGGACGGGTGGCCACGGTGCTCAACGTCGAACTCACCACCGTGTACGGCGACGAGCCGCTGCTGACCGGGGAGACCGAGCGGGCAGACTGAGGCCGTGACCACGCCAACGCCGAGCGACCCGGACAGGCCCCACCGCCGGCTGGACGCCCGGCGCAACCACGAGCGGGTCATCGCCGCCGCCCGGGAACTCTTCGCCGAGCAGGGCCTCCAGGTGACGGTGCCGCAGGTCGCCGACCGGGCCGGGGTGGGCCGTGCGACGGTCTACCGGAGCTACCCCAGCAAGGACGACCTGATCGTCGCGGTCGTCCACCGCCAGTTCGACGAGCTGGAGCAGCGCATCCGCGCCGCGCTCGACGGCGCCGACCCGTACCGGGAGTGGTGTTCCTTCGTGCCCGACCTGTTCGGACGCCTCGCCCGCGACCGGGTGCTCGCCGACGCGTTCTTCGAGGGCCGGCTGGTGCCCGCCGCGCACATCCTGAGTCTGATCGGGCAACTGGTGGCTGCGGCCCGGTCCTCCGGCAAGATCCGCCTGGACGCTGGGGAGCTGGACATCAGGGTCCTCGTATGCGGAGCGGTTCGGCAGCTCATAGTGCTTGACGAGCGCGATCCGGCGGTGTGGCGCCGGTACGCCGACCTGGTGCTCAACGCGCTGCGCCCCTGACCACGGGGCAGGGCCGGGGATCACCGGCGTGGGTGCGGGTGGTGACCAACGGGCCGCACTGAGTCCGACGACCAGCGAGAAATCAGCGGCGCCGCCTTGAACCGCATAGCGAATGATCGATATTGTCTGCCGCAGGCGCCGCCCCGCCCCAGGCCATCACCGTCGATCGACCGAAGCGGGTTCAGCATGCGCGCACTGAGACTTGTCACGACGCTGGCCGTCGCCGGCCTGCTCGCCGGGGCGGTGGCGACAGTCGCCACCCCGGCCAGCGCGGCGACCGCCGCCTTCTCCGTGACCAACAACTGGGGCAGTGGCTACCAGGGGCAGGTCACCGTCACCAACAACACCTCCACACAGATCACCAGCTGGCGCGTGGAGTTCGACCTGCCGGCCGGAACGAGCATCAGCCAGTCGTGGAACGCCCAACAGGCGACCTCGGGCAACCACTACACCTTCAGCAACGTGTCGTGGAACGGCACTCTCGGTGCCGGCGCGTCGACGTCGTTCGGCTTCCTCGTCAACGGCTCGGGCACCCCGGTGAACTGCACAGTCAACGGCGACAGCATCTCCTGCACCGGCGGCACACCCCCGACGACCCCGCCGCCCACCACCCCGCCGCCCACGACTCCGCCGCCCACGACCCCACCGCCCACGACCCCGCCGCCGAGCACCGGCACGCCTGTCGAGCGGTACGGGCAACTCCGGGTCTGCGGCACGACGATGTGCGACAGGTCCGGCGCTCGGGTGCAGTTGCGCGGCGTCAGCAGCATGTGGCTCAACTGGGAGACCGCCCCGTACGCCGAGAATCTCTCCGCGCTGCGCTGGATGCGGGACAACTGGAAGCTCCAGGTGATCCGCGCGGCCATGGGCGTGGAGCCGGCCGGCGCGTACCTGAGTGATCCGAGCAGGGCGCGGGCGCAGGTGGAGACCATCATCAACAACGCGGTCAGCGCCGGGGTGTACGTGATCGTCGACTGGCACGCGCACGAGGCGCAGAACAACCAGTCGCAGGCGGTGGCGTTCTTCGGTGACCTGGCCCGCCGCTACGGCCACCTGCCCAACGTCATCTGGGAGCCGTACAACGAGCCGTTGCAGGTGAGCTGGACCAACGTCATCAAGCCGTACCACCAGGCGGTGGTCGCGGCGATCCGCGCCGCCGACCCGGACAACATCGTGGTGCTCGGCACCCCAACCTGGTCGCAGGACGTGGACGTGGCGGCGGCCAGCCCGGTCAGCGGCACCAACCTGATGTACACCCTGCACTTCTACTCGTGCACGCACGGCGCGTCGCTGCGGGCCAAGGGCGACGCGGCGATCCGGGCCGGCCTCGCGCTGTTCGTCACCGAGTGGGGCGCCAGCAACGCCGACGGCGGCCTCGACGGCCGGTCCTGCCTGCCGGAGGCGCAGTCCTGGATCGACTGGATGAGGGCGAACGGCATCTCCTGGACGGCGTGGAAGCTGGACGTCGGCACCGACACCACCAACCTGCTCAGCCCCGGCGCGCCGGTGACCGGTGGGTGGACCAACTACCTGCACGGCCACGCGCCGTTCGTGGTGGCGAACATGAGCTGACGCGACTGCCACTCCGGGGCGCGCCGTGCGGGCGCGTCCCGGGCCGGCACGGCGCGATTCCGACGGCCCGTTGAGCAGGCCGGCGAGAACGGTCCGCCACCTTAACGCACCCGAAACACGCCCGGCACCAACCCTGGGAACGCTCGTCGGACAGCCACGACCGCCGATCTGCGAACCGGGGTGACCATGGCCGACAACACCACGAACGCGCCGACGTTCGACGCGCCGAGCAGCCGGTCCGGCAACGGCCGGGCACTGCCCACGCCGCGCGCCAACACGGCGGCGACCCTCGACGACGGCGACCCGGCGGACCTTGCCACGATCGGTGTCGAGGAGGAGTTCCACGTCGTCGACCTGCACACCCGGGAGTTGGTGCCGCGGGCCGGGGAGTTGCTCGACCGGCTTCCGGCCGACTCGTTCACCGCCGAGTTGCACCGCAGCGTGGTGGAGACCAACACCGCTGTCTGCCGCAGCCTGGACGAGATCCGCGCCGAGCTGACCCGGCTGCGCCAGCTGGCCGTCCAGGTCGCCGACCGGGCCGGGTTGGGCATCGTGGCGGCCGGCACGGTGCCGTTGCGCGCCGACGGCGACCCGAGCGTCACCCCCACCTCCCGCTACCGGCGGATGCTCGACGAGTACCAACTCCTCGCCCGGGAGCAGTTGATCTGCGGCGCGCAGGTGCACGTCGGCGTGTCCGACCGCGACCTGGCGGTCGCGGTCACCCGCCGGGTCCAGCCGTGGCTGCCGGTGCTGCTCGCCCTGTCGACAAGCTCGCCGTACTGGATGGGTCAGGACAGCGGCTACGCCAGCGTCCGGTCGCTGGTCTGGCAGCGCTGGCCCACAGCGGGTGACCCGGGCGAGGTGACCAGCGCCGCGGATCATGAGGCGTTGGTGGCCGAGCTGATCTCCTCCGGCACGATCACCGACCCCGCCATGATCTACTTCGATGTCCGGCCGTCGGCCCACGTGCCCACCGTCGAGCTGCGGATCACCGACGCCAACGCCGACGTGGAGACCATCGTCCTGCTCACCGGGCTGTTCCGGGCGTTGGTCCGGCGGGAGGTGGCGGCCCTGCGCGCCGGGGTGGAGCGCACCGCAGTGCGGCCCCCGGTGCTGCGCGCCGCCGTGTGGCGGGCGGCCCGCTCCGGACTGGAGGGTGACCTGCTCGACCTGCCCCGCTCGGCCCGGCCGGTGCCGGCCGCCGAGGCGGTCCGTCGCCTGGTGACCGACCTGCGCCCCCAGTTGGCGGCGACCGGTGACTGGGAGCAGGTCCGGGAGCTCACCCGCTACGCCCTGGAGCGCGGCAGCTCCGCCGCGCGGCAGCGCCGGGCGTACGAGCGTCGCGGCCGGCTCGCCGACGTGGTGGACCTGCTCCTCGACGAGACCCGGGGCCGGGTCCGCGAGGCGCTGCCGGGTGCGCCCACACCGCCGGAGCTGCCCACGTACGCCGACGCCGGCGACGAGGTCTTCGGCTCGGCCGGACCGGACCCGGCGTACGCGCCGATCCTGACGGCCCTGCGCCACCTCGGGGCCGGCGCCCTGCGCCAGCGCGAACACGACCGGGACGAGGAGCAGCGCGCCCGCGGCGTGACGTTCAGCGTGGCCGGCGAGGCGAGCACCCGGCTCTTCCCGGTCGACCTGGTGCCCCGCGTGGTGGCGGCCGCCGACTGGCGGGCCCTGCGCACCGGCCTGGTGCAACGCGCCCACGCCCTGGACGCCTTCCTGCGCGACGTCTACGGCGACCGGGAGGTGGTGGCCGACGGCGTGGTGCCGGCGTGGGTGGTGGAGTCCTCACCCGGGCTGCGCCCGACCGGCGCGCTGATGGGTCGGCGGGGCACCCGCGCCCAGGTGTCCGGGACCGACCTCGTCCGCGACCCGGACGGCGGCTGGTATGTGCTGGAGGACAACCTGCGGGTGCCCTCCGGGATCGGCTACGCGGTGCAGAACCGCCGGCTGACCCGGGCGGTGCTGCCGGAGCTGCCGGTGCCGGCGGACCTGCTGCCCGCCGACGAGACGCCGGCGATGCTGTACCGGGCGCTGATCGCCGCCGCGCCCCCCGCGGCCGACGATCCCGCCGTGGTGGTGCTCAGCAGCGGCCCGGCTGACCCGGCGTGGTTCGAGCACCGGCTGCTCGCCGACGAGATGGCCGTGCCGCTCACCGAGACCGGTGACCTGCTGGTGGAGGAGGGCCGGGTCTGGCTGGTCCGTGCCGGCACCCGCAGCCGGGTCGACGTGATCTACCTGCGGATGGACGAGGAGGCGCTGCTGCACGCGCCCGGCGCCGACGGGCTGCCGCTGGGCTGGCCGTTGCTCGCCGCGGTGCACGCCGGGCGGCTCACCCTCGCCAACGCGCTGGGCAACGGTGTCGGCGACGACAAGGCGCTGTACGCGTACGTGCCCCGACTCATCGAGTACTACCTGGGCGAGAAGCCCCTGCTGGGGGACGTGCCGACGTACCTGTGCGGGCTGCCCGAGCAGCGGGCCGAGGTGTTGGACCGGCTCGACGAGTTGGTGCTCAAGCCCGTCGACGGGTACGGCGGCGACCGGGTGGTGATCGGCCCGCGCGCCGAGGCCGAGGAGTTGGACGCCGTCCGGGAACAGATCCTCGCCGCCCCGCACCGGTGGATCGCCCAGGAGATGGTCTCGCTCACCACCCACCCGGTCTTCGACGGTACGGCTCTCGCGCCCCGCCACGTCGACCTGCGGGCCTTCGTGTTCCTCGGCGAGCGGGCCGAGGTCGCACCGGTGGCGCTGACCCGGGTCGCGCCCGCCGGCAGCATGATCGTCAACTCGTCACGAGGCGGCGGGTCGAAGGACACCTGGCTGCTCGGTTCGGCCGAGCAGAATTCGGTGTAACGCACGGTTGACCTACCCGTCATCGGTACGCAACCCGGCCCGCCAAACCTGGACCGGTCAGCGGCCCGAACGGATCCGAGCCGATGAGAGGTGTGCCATGTGCGGTATCGGAGGCGAGTTACGCCTCGACGGGGCGCCACCGGACCTGGCCGCCGTCGAGCGGATGCTCCCCGTCCTGGCCTCGCGGGGCCCCGACGGTGCCGGGCGGTGGCAGCACGGGCCGGTGGCCCTGGTGCACCGCCGGTTGCGCATCATCGACCTCTCCGACGCCGGCGCCCAGCCGATGGTCGACAGCGATCTGGGCCTGGCCGTGGTCTTCAACGGCTGCATCTACAACTACCGGGAGCTGCGCGACGAGCTGATCGGCTTCGGCTACACCTTCCGGTCGACCTCCGACACCGAGGTGATCCTCAAGGCCTACCACAGGTGGGGGACGGCCTGCGTCGAACGGTTCTACGGGATGTTCGCGTTCGCCCTTGTCGAGCTGGCCACCCACACAGTGGTGCTGGCCCGCGACCGGCTCGGCATCAAGCCGCTCTACCTGACCCAGACGCCGGGACGGATCCGCTTCGCCTCGACCCTGCCGGCGTTGCTCGCCGCCGGTGACGTGGACACCGACCTCGACCCGGTGGCGCTGCACCACTACATGACCTTTCACTCGGTGGTACCCCCACCGCGCACGATCCTCGCCGGGGTCGGCAAGCTCCCACCGGCCACTGTACGGGTGATCACCGCGGACGGCCGGAGCACCGACACGCGCTACTGGCAGCCGGAGTTCACCAGGGCCGCCGCCCCGGCGATGTCTGCCGACGAGTGGCAGGAACGGATCATGGCGGCGTTGCGCACCGCCGTACGCCGACGGATGGTCGCCGACGTGCCGGTCGGGGTGCTGCTCTCCGGTGGCCTCGACTCCAGCCTGATCGTCGCGCTGCTCGCCGAGCAGGGCCAGACCGGGCTGGCCACCTTCAGCATCGGGTTCGAGGCGGCGGCGGGGGAGAGCGGCGACGAGTTCCACTACTCCGACCTGGTGGCCCGCCACTTCGCCACCGACCACCAGCAGATCCGCATCGGCGCCAGCCGGTTCGTACCCGCCGTGCACGACGCCATCGCGGCGATGAGCGAGCCGATGGTCAGCCACGACTGCGTCGCGTTCCACCTGCTCTCCGAGGAGGTGTCGCGGCGCATCACTGTGGTGCAGTCCGGGCAGGGCGCCGACGAGATCCTGGCCGGCTACGACTGGTACCCGCCGATGGCGAACGTGGCCCGCGCGGACGCCGTCGAGGCGTACGCCCGGGTGTTCTTCGACAGGCGGCACGACGCGCTCGGCGGGCACCTCGCGCCCGAGTGGATGCTCGACCATGACGCCAGCCTGGAGTTCGTCGCCGCCCACTTCGGTGCGCCCGGCGCGGACACCGCGCTCGACGCGGCGCTGCGCCAGGACAGCCTGGTGATGCTCGTCGACGACCCGGTCAAACGGGTCGACAACATGACGATGGCCTGGGGTCTGGAGGCGCGGGTGCCGTTCCTCGACCACGAGGTGGTCGAGCTGGCCGCCGCCTGCCCACCGGCGCTGAAGCTGGCCCACGGCGGCAAGGGCGTGCTCAAGGCGGCGAGCCGGGGCATCGTCCCGGACGAGGTGATCGACCGGCCGAAGGGCTACTTCCCGGTGCCCGCCATCCGGCACCTCTCCGGCCCACTGCTCGACGACGTCCGGGACGCGCTCACCGCCCAGCCGGCGCGCGAGCGGGGACTGTTCCGCAAGGACTACCTGGAGGAGTTGCTGGACGCGCCGAACGCCCGGCGGACCACGTTGGGCTCCAACGCGCTCTGGCAGCTCGGGCTGCTGGAGCTCTGGTTGCAGCGGATCGGGGTTTAGATGATCGTTCGGACCGATGCGCCGCGCCGGGTCCGCCCCGTGCGGCACCGGCCGGCGGTGCCCCCGCCCCCCGGCGAGGACTTCGCGCCCGCGCCGTCACCGGACGGCCGACGGTTGGCGTACCTGTCCGACCGGGCCGGAACCCCTGCCGTCTGGGTCCGCGACGTCGACGCGGCCGAGGCCGTCGCGCTGCCCAGCGGCGACGAACCGGTCCTGGCGGTGAGCTGGTCCCCGGACGGGCGGTGGCTGGCCTGCGTCGTCGCGCCCGGCGGCGCACCCCGCACCGAGCTGTGGGTGCTGCGTCCGGACGGCACGCAGCGCCGCCAGGTCGCCGGGTTCGGCCGGCGCAGTGCCACCCTGGCCGGCTGGCTGCCCCACGGCGCGCTGCTGGCGGTCACCGAGACCGCCGAGCGGGGTGTCGCAGTGCTTGTCGACGCCGACACCGGGCACCGGCGGGTGCTCGCCGAGGGCGATCTGCTCACCCTCCTGGATGTCAGCCCGGACGGCGGGTCCGCCCTGCTGCGACGCGGTCCGCGGAACGCACGCTGGCTGGAACTGCTGGACGTGGCCACCGGCGACCGGGTACGGCTGCTGCCGGACACCGGCCGGGGCAGCACCGACCAGGGCTGGTTCGGCCCCGACGGGACGAGCGTGCTGGCGCGTACCGACGCGTTCTCGGAGCTGGTCGCGCTGGTGCGCGTCGACCTCGCGCGCCCGGAGCGGGCCCCGACGCGGCTCGCGGCGCGTCCGGACGCCGAGCTGGAGCACGTCGCGCTCAGCGCCGACCGGCGCCGCGCCGCGCTGTCGTGGAACACCTACGGCGGGCGCAGCGAGCTGAGTCTGCTGGATCTCGCCAGCGGCGTGCAGCGGACCGTCGCCGCCCCGGGCGAGGTGCTCGACGGCGCGGTTTTCGCCGCCGACGGTGGCCTGCTCTGCGTCACCGCGCAGGGGCCGGTGCAGCCGCGGGAGGTCTGGCTGGTCGACCCGGCGAGCGGCACCCCGCGCCCGCTGCGGCCGGACACCGACGCCGCGCGTACCGGCGCGGGTGTCGCCCCGCAGCTCGTCGACCTGCGCGCCCGCGACGGGTTGCCGCTGTCCGGCTGGCTGTACCGCCCGCCCGGCCCGGGCCCCTGGCCGACCGCGATCAGCCTGCACGGTGGCCCCGAGGCGCAGGAGCGCCCCGGCTACAACCCGCTGTTCCAGGCCCTCGTCGCGCAGGGCGTCGCCGTGTTCGCGCCCAACGTACGGGGCTCGTCGGGCTTCGGCCGCACCTTCGTCGCCGCCGACAACCTCGCCGGCCGCTACGGGGCCATCGCCGACGTGGCGGCGTGCGCCGACCACCTGATCGACAGCGGTGTCGCGATCCCGGGCCGGCTCGGCTGCCTGGGCCGCTCCTACGGCGGCTACCTGGTCCTCGCGGTGCTGGTGAACTTCCCGGGGCTGTTCGCCGCCGGTGTGGCCGAGTGCGGCATCTCCGATTTCCGCACGTTCTACGCCGGCACCGAGCCGTGGATCGCCGCCGCCGCCGTCAGCAAGTACGGCGACCCGGTGCGCGACGCCGACCTGCTGCGGGACCTGTCCCCGATGACCCGCATCGACCAGCTCGACGTGCCGGTGCTGCTCATCCACGGCGCGAACGACACAAACGTGCCGGCCGACGAGTCGGCCCAGGTGGCGCAGGCCCTCGCCGCGCGGGACGTCCCGCACGGGCACCTCGTGCTCACCGGGGAGGGGCACGACTTCCTGGCCCGCGACAACGCCGAGACGGCGCGTACGGCCACCACCGCCTGGCTCACCCGGCACCTCGCCGTGACGACGGCCACCGTCGGCTGAGGCGTTATCCTGCGCCCGTGGACGTCACGGCGCAGGGTGAGCGGCTGGCCGCCGACCTGGGACGGTGGCTGGCCGACGTGACCTTCGTCGACCTGGACGCCGACGAGGTGACCGCGCTGATCATCGACGCGGTGGCGCGGTGGGGGCAGGAGCACCGCTGGCGGGTCTACCGGCGCGCGCCCAGCGTCATGCCGCTGCCGCCGCCCATGCACCAGCGGCACTCCGTCCTCGACGTGGCGTGCGCCCGACCGGACGGCCCACCGGTGGTGATCGAGGTCGACCACACCGACCGGGCGCGTACGGTGCAGAAACTCGCCGCCGAGGCCGACGCCGGCCGGATCCCGATCTGGGTGCGCTGGGGCGTGGGCCGCTTCACCGCGCCGCCACCGCCGGTGCGGATGGTGACCGTCGAGGTGACCCGCCGCGCCGGGCCGGCCGGGCGCGGACGTCTGCACAGCCGCACCGGCGACCGACCCGCGCCGGCGCACTCGTCAGGCGGCGGCACGGCCGCCCCGCAGGCGCTGCCGATCCCGCTTACCGACCCGCTTTGAGGACCCGCTTTCGGCCCCTCGCAAGGGGACCTGAAGCGAATCGTAAGCGGGGCTCGGCAGAGTTCTGGGTGTCACCGGAGCACACGACACACACCCAGGAGATTCCGATGCGCAAGCTCATCAACTCGACCTACCTCACCCTCGACGGCGTCATCGAGAACCCGATGTGGACCGCGCCCTACTTCGACGAGGAGGCCGCCGCCTTCGCCGGATCGCAGACCGAGGACGCCGACGCGCTGCTGATGGGCCGGGCCACCTACGACGGCTTCTCCCAGGCCTGGCCGACGATGGACGAGAGCGACCCGAGCACCGGCGCCGCGTTCTTCAACAACGTCAAGAAGTACGTCGCCTCGACCACCCTCACCAACCCCACCTGGAACAACACGGAGGTGCTCCAGGGCGACCTGGTCGAGGCGGTCGCGAAGCTCAAGGCCCAGGACGGCAAGGACATCGTCCAGTACGGCTACGGCTCGGTCACCGCCCAGCTGGTCAAGGCGGGCCTGATCGACGAGGTCCGGTTCTGGATCCACCCGGTGCTGGAGGGCGGCGCCAGCCTGAGCACCCCGCTCACCGACGTGAAGGCGACGTTCGAGCTGATCGACACCCGGGTGCACAAGAGCGGCGTGATCATCGCCTCGTACCGGCCGAAGTCGGCGAGCTGAGCGGCTGAGCGGCGATCAGAGCTGGGCCCGGGCCTCGCCCGGGGCCAGCTTCGCGCCCTCGGCGGCCAGCGCGTCGAAGCGTTCCCGGCCGAGCGCGGCGAGCACCCGTTCGGTCACCCGGTCGGTGCCCGCCTTGAGCACGCTGTTGTCGGCCTTGATGGCGTCGATGGCGAGCTTGGAGCCCGCGCCGCCGACCATGAAGAACTCCGACCGGTTGGCCTGCT
>NZ_JBEZFA010000029.1:0-101024 GCF_040649215.1 Micromonospora sp. NPDC049044
GCGCGACAGCGGTCGGCCGCAGCCCGGCGGCCGGCGGACGGGCGCCCGGCGGACGCAACTGATGCGCCTGCGGCACCTGGGCCCGGCCCGGCGCGGCCGGCGAAGCCGGCGCAGCGGAGACCGGCCCGGCGTTGCCACCGGCCCTGGCCTGCTGGGAAAGCGCGGCCTTGAGCTGGCGGGCGACCCCGGCGAGAGCCGCGGCGCTCGGCCAGCGCGCGGCCGGGTCCTTGGCCAACGCCCGTTCCACCACCGCGCGGACCTGCGGGGGGATGTCGGCGGGCAGCGGCCGGGGCGTCTCCCGCACGTGCCGCATCGCGATGTCGAGCGGGTTGTCGCCCTCGAACGGACGCCGCCCGGCGAGACACTGGTAGGCGACGACGCCGAGCGCGTACACGTCCGAGGCCGGGGTGGCCACGCCGCCGGTGGCCTGCTCGGGCGAGATGTACGAGGCGGTGCCGAGCACCGAACCAGCGGCGGTGAGCTGGCCGACCAGGTCGGAGCGGGCGATGCCGAAGTCGGTGAGCACCAGGGTGCCGTTCGGCCGGACCAGCAGGTTGCCCGGCTTCACGTCGCGGTGCACGATGCCCTTCTCGTGCGCGGCGTGCAGCGCGTCCGCGGCCTGCGCGACAAGGGCCATCGTCCGGGCCGGGGTGAGCCGGCCGACCCGACTCAGCGTGGACGACAGCGCGTCCCCCTCGACGTACTCCATGACCAGGAAGGCGATCTGCTGGTCGTTGCCGAAGTCGTAGACGTCCACCACGCCGGGGTGGTTGATGGTGGCCATGGTGCGGGCCTCGCCGCGGAACCGCTCGGCGAAGTCCGGGTCGTCGAGCAGCGCGGGCAGCAGGCTCTTTACCGCGACCGTCCGGCCGAGCACCTGGTCGGTGCCGCGCCAGACGTCGCCCATGCCGCCGCTGGCGATCCGCTCGTCGAGACGGTAGCGGTTGCCGAGCTGCACGCCGGGGCTGAGCATGTCAGCGACCCCCGGGGTCTTGGATGGCGGCCTTCATGATCTGGCCGGCGATCCGGGCCGCCTCACCGCTGCCACCTGGGCCGGCCTCCTCGAGCATCACGCAGACCGCGGAGACCGGGTTGCCGTTCTTGTCGAGCGCGAAGCCGATGAACCAACCGTGGTCGGGCCGGTCCGGCGCGGACTGCGCGGTGCCGGTCTTGCCGCCGACCGTGTAACCGCTGATCGCGGCCTTCCGTCCGGTGCCGTTCTGGACCACGCTGACCATCATCTCGCGCAGGTCGGCGGCGACCTGTGGCTCGATGGGCTGACGCAGATCGCGCGGCTTCGCGGTGTAGTAGCTGGTGGTCCGGTCCGGGGCGAGCAGCTGCTGGACCAGATACGGCCGCTTCTGGCTGCCGTTGTTGGCGATCGAGGCGGCGATCATGGCGCCTTCGAGGGGGGTCATCCGGACGTTGTTCTGGCCGATCGAGGACTGGGCCAGGGCGGCCTGGTCGGTGCTGCCGTCCGGGTTCTGCATGTCCCCGGTCCGGCTGGCGGCGGTGGGCAGACCGTCCTCGCCGAGGTGACCGACGGTGAGGTCGTCCTCCTCGAAACCGAACTGGCGGGCCTTCTCCTTGATCGTGTCGGCGCCGAGCCGTACGCCGAGTTGCGCGAAGCCGGTGTTGCACGACTCGGTGACCGCCTCCAGCAGGGTGACCTTGGGCTCGGGGCAGATCGACTGTTCGGCGTTGCGGATCGGGGTGCCGGAGGTGGGCGGCGTCCAACTGGGGCCGGCCGGAATCTGGGTGCTCTTGCTGATGCCGTTCTCCAGTGCCGCCGCGGCGACCACGATCTTGAAGGTGGAGCCCGGTGGCAGCGTCTCGCCGAGCGCCCGGTTCTTCAGCGGTTCGGCCGGGTCCTTCTCCAGCTTGTTGAACGCCGCGGTCGCCTCGGTGCCGTTGTGGCTGGCCAGTGGGTTCGGGTCGAAGCTGGGCATGGAGACGAGCGCCTGCACCGCCCCGGTGCGCGGGTCGATGGCGATGGCCGCGCCCTTCTTCGCCCCCACCTGGTTGTTGCGCAGCTGGTTGTACGCCACGTCCTGAGCCCGCTTGGAGAGCGAGAGCAGCACGTTGCCACCACCGCTGTCGTCGCCGGTGAACATGTCCTTCACCCGGTCGCCGATCAGCTGGTCGCTGGTGCCGGCCAGGAAGTCGTTCTCCACCTGCTCGATGCCCTGGTCGGCCAGGTTGACCGGCTTGTAGCCGAGCACGTGGGCGTACTCCGCGCCGCCCGGGTAGGTGCGCAGGAACTTCAGCTTGCCGGTGGTCTCCTTGCTGGTGGCCAGCGCGGTGCCGCCGGCCTCGATGTTGCCGCGCTTGCGCTTGTAGTCGGCCACCTGGACGCGACCGTTGTAGTCGCTTGTGCGGTACTCGTCGGCCTTCTGGAACTGCACCCAGTTGAGGTTCGCGAAGAGCAGGCCGAACAGGACCATGACGACGACGCCGACGCGGCGCAGTGGTGCGTTCACGGCTTGATCACCTCCGTGGGAGCACCGTGCAGCTGCTCCGGGGCGCCACCGGTGGGTCGGGTGGCCTTGCTGGCACTCCCGCCGACCGGCCGGCGGGCTCCGTCGGAGACCCGCAGCAGCACAGCGATGAGCAACCAGTTGGCCATCAGCGACGAGCCACCGGCGGACAGGAACGGGGTGGTCTGACCGGTGAGCGGGATGAGCTTGCTGATCCCGCCGACGATCACGAAGACCTGGAGGCCGAGGGTGAACGCGAGACCACCGGCGAGGAGCTTGCCGAACGAGTCCCGGACCGCGAGCGCGGCCCGCAGCCCTCGCTCCACGATCAACAGGTAGACGACAAGCAGTGCGGAGAGACCGAAGAGGCCCAGCTCCTCACCGATGCCGGCGAAGATGAAGTCGTTCTGCACCTCGGGCAGGATGTCCGGTTGACCACCGCCCGGCCCGGCGCCGAAGAGCCCACCCGTGCCCAGGGCGAGCAGCCCCTGCACGAGCTGGTAGCCCTTGTCGGTCGGGTCGGCGAACGGGTCCAGCCAGATCTCCGCCCGGACGTAGAAGTTGGCGAACGGCCCACCGACCATCGAGCCGAGGACGTACGCGAGATAGACGCCGCCGAAGAAGAGAACCAGACCGATGAGCAGCCAACTGACCCGTTCGGTGGCGATGTAGAGAGTCACCACGAACATGCCGAAATAGAGCAGCGAGGTGCCCAGGTCCTTCTCGAAGACGAGGACCAGGAGGCTGACCAGCCAGACGCCGACCACCGGGCCGAGGTCGCGCCCACGCGGAAAGTCGATGCCGAGGAACCGTCGGCTCGCCAGCGAGAGCACCTCGCGCTTACGGACCAGGTAGTAGGCGAAGAAGACGAGCAGCGCCAGCTTGGCGAACTCACCCGGCTGGATGGAGAAGCCACCCACCCGGATCCACAGCTTCGCACCGTTGATCTCGGAGATGCTCGCCGGCAGCACCGCCGGGAGCATCACCAGCACGATGCCGGCCAACCCCAGGGTGTACGAGTACCGGGAGACCGAACGATGGTCGCGCATGATGGCGAGCAGACCTGCGGCGAGGACCACCGCGGCGAGTGTCCAGGCCAACTGCCGCCCGCCGATGCCGGCGAAGATGGCCAGGCTCTCCCGGTCGGCGACCGGCGCATCGCCCAGGTCGATCCGGCGGAGGAAGCCCACCCCGAGCCCGTTGAGCAGGGCCACGGCCGGCAGCAGTGCCGGGTCGGCGAACGGGGCGAGGAACCGGATGACCAGATGCAGACCGAGGAAGACCGCGCCGAGCGCGGCAGCGGGCATCCAGAAGTCCGGGGTGACCGTGTCCAGCAGGTTCGCCTCGACGGTCGCCCCGTACGCGGCCACCAACGCCATGGCGAGCAGGAGCAGGGACAGCTCGGCGTTGCGGCGCGACCGCGCCAGGCGTACGCCGGACTGCTCGCCCGCGGTGGCGGGCGAGGGTGCCGGTGTGGCCGCTACGGTCACAGGTGGAGTCCTTGGGATCTCAGCCGACACTCACTCAGGAGACCGGCAACCGGCCGGGTCGAGCGCCGGCGGGGCCGAATCGGAGGGCGTGTTGTCGGGCGTGGTGGACGAGCCGGTCGCACCGACAGCGGCGGTGGCACCGACTGTCGGGCTCGCGCTGGCGACCCCGTTGGAGGTCGGCGACGCGATGGTGCTCGGGCTGCCGTTCGGGCTCGGCGACGGGTCGGCCGGTGTCGGCGTGCCGCCCGCCGGTGCGGTCGGGTCGAGCGGGCAGAGTGGCTTCAGGTTGGGGTTGCTCGGGGTGTCGCTTGTCAGCTCGGCGAGCTGGCGTTCGGCGTCCGGCTCGCTCTTGGCCCGGATGCCGACCTTGACGGTGTCCTGTGCCGCGACAGTGAGGTCGTCCAGTCGGGTGCCGCTGCGGCGGTGCACCGTGGAGAGGTCCATCCCGGCGATCTGACCCTGGACGCCTCGGAAGACGGCGACCTGGCCCTCCTCGGTGGCTCCCACGTAGTACTGCCGCTGGGTGTACGTCCAGCCCGCGAAGGCCCCTCCAGCGACGATCACCAGCAGGGCTACCGCCATGGCGGCGGTCCGCACCGGGCGGCGCTTCGGCCGGTCCGATTCGTCGTCCGAGGGCGCTGGCTCCTCGGGCGCGGCCGGGCGCGGCGCGGCGAGCGCCGAGGCTCGGGCGGCTGGGGTGGAGTCGTCAGCGGAGGTCGCCATGCCGCGGTCCCGAGCGGCGGCACCGCCGACGATCGGGCTCGCCTCGACGATGTCCTGGTCGGTGGCATCGGCGATGATCACGGTGATGTTGTCCGGGCCGCCGCCGCGCAGCGCGAGCTGTACCAGCCGCTCGACGCACTGCTGCGGGTCGGGATATTCCCGCAGGGTGTCGCCGATGGTCTCGGCGCTGACCACACCCGACAGGCCGTCGCTGCAGATCAGGTAGCGGTCGCCGGGCAGCACCTGGCGCACCGAGTATTCCGGGTCGATGTCCCGGCCGTCGAGGGCCCGGGTGAGCAGCGACCGCTGCGGGTGGCTGCTCGCCTCCTCGGCGCTGATCCGGCCCTCGTCGACCAGCATCTGGACGTACGTGTCGTCCTTGGTGATCTGCGCGAACTCGCCGTTGCGCAGCAGGTAGGCCCGCGAGTCGCCGATGTGGACCATCCCCAGCTTGCTGCCGGTGAAGAGGGTCGCCGTCAGCGTGGTGCCCATCCCCTCCAGCTGCGGGTTGGCGTCCACCGTGTCGCGGAGTTGTTGGTTGGCGGTGCCCACTGCCGAACGCAACGCGTCGACGAGAGCGTCCCCGGGGACGTCCTCGTCGAGCGGCGCCATGGCACCTATGACGATGTTGCTGGCGACGTCACCGGCGGCCATGCCGCCCATGCCGTCGGCAACGGCGAGTAGCCGCGGCCCGGCGTAGACGGAGTCTTGATTACCGTCTCGGATCAGACCGCGGTCGCTGTGGGCCGCATAGCGCAGGGTCAGAGTCATGGCCGTAATTCGAGGGAAGTGCGGCCGATCCGGATCGGCACGCCGAGGGGGACGGGGGTTGGTCCGGTGACCTTAGCGCGATCGAGGTACGTGCCGTTAGTCGAGCCGAGGTCCTCGACGTACCACTGCCCGTCGCGCGCCACGAGCCGGGCGTGTCGCGCGGAGGCGTAGTCGTCGGTGATGACCAGGGTGGAGTCCTCAGCCCGACCAATGGTGATCTGCGCATCACCCAGAGTGATCCTGGTGCCGGCCAGCTGACCGGCCGTCACTACCAGCTGGTGCGCGGCTCTGCCCCGTTTCACCTTCGCCGGCTTCGCCGCCTGCCCCGTCGAGGCGCCGACCGCGCGTGGCGCGGCCACCAGACGCCCCGAGCGGGCGCCCGCGAAGAGATCCCGGCGGATCACGCCGACCACTGTGAAGACGAAGATCCACAGCAGGATCAGGAAACCGAACCGGGCAACGGTGATGACCAGTTCCGGCAAGGCGGGTCAGCCGTCCACGCGGAAGGTCAGCGTCGTCGTGCCGAGCTGGACCATGTCACCGGGGTTGAGCGCCACAGCGGAGACCCGCTGCCCGTTGACCATGGTGCCGTTCGTCGACCCCAGATCGGTGAGCACGACCTGACCACCGTCGAAATCCAACCGGGCGTGTCGCCGGGAGATGCCGACGTCGGGCAGACGCAGGTTGGCCTGGTCGCCGCGACCGATCACCGTCGACCCCATCTGGAGGGGGTAGGTGCGACCGTCGCCGGAGACCAGTCGCACGTTGCGACCGCCACCGTGCCCGGGCGGAGGGCCGTAGCCACCACCCTGGTCGTACGCGGGGTAGGCGGGCGGGCCGGCGTCGTAGCCGGGTGCCGACACCGGGGCGACCTCGCCGCCGGTGTAGACCTCGGCCGTGACACGGAACATGCCCGTGTCCAGGCCCTCACCTCGCTCGATCTCGACGATCACGTCGCCGTAGACAGTCCAGGCCTGCTCGCCGATGAACTCCGCCTGCGACTGGGCCAACTCCTGGGCCAGCGCAGCGGCGTACGGCGCCAGCCGACTGTGGTCGAACGGCGAGAGATCGATCACGTAGCGGTTGGGCACCAACGTGCGCCCACCGGCCAGGATCGCCTTGTGCGCCTCGGCCTCCCGCTGCATGGCGTTGAGGATCTCCACGGGGTGGACCACCCCTTTGAAGACCTTGGCGAAGGCCCCTTCTACCAGGCCTTCCAGACGCTTCTCGAAGCGTTGCAGCACGCTCACCGGCTCCTCCTCGGGTCCCGAGGACATGATGGTATCCGGCCGGGGCGCGCGCAGCTCACACGCCGCTCGGCCACCTGCTCCCGGCCCGTTCGGAAGGGCCGGGATTGCCGTGCTAATCTTTCGTCCGCCACGAACGGTAATCGCTCGTGGCGAGCGTCTGGGACAGCGTAGTATTCCCGAGGCCCGTTGGAGACAGCGGGCCGGGGCGGATACAGTGTTCCGGGTTGTGCCACGGGGATGTGGCGGAATGGCAGACGCGCACGGTTCAGGTCCGTGTGCCCGAAAGGGCGTGGGGGTTCAACTCCCCCCATCCCCACCACCGACGAGGGCTCCGCATACCGCGGGGCCCTTCCGTCATATCGGGGCGGGTCGGACGCCACGCTATGCTGCGATTGATTCTGTCTCCGATGGACCAGGAGTGGCGTGTGAGTGTCGCGTTGGTGACAGGGTCGGGTGGCCTGATCGGCTCCGAGGCGGTCCGGCACTTCGCCGGCCTCGGTCTGGACGTCGTCGGCATCGACAACGACATGCGCCGGTATTTTTTCGGCGAGGACGGCTCCACCTCGTGGAGCCTGGAACGGCTCGCCGGTGACCTGGGCGACGCGTACACCCACTTCGCGGTGGACATCCGGGACCGGGACGGCCTGGAGCAGGTCTTCAAGAAGTACGGCTCGGACATCGCCGTGGTGATCCACAGCGCCGCCCAGCCGAGCCACGACTGGGCCGCCAAGGAGCCGTACACGGACTTCGACGTGAACGCCGGCGGCACGCTCAACATGCTGGAGAACACCCGCCAGCACGCGATCGACGCGGCGTTCATCCACTGCTCGACGAACAAGGTCTACGGCGACCGGCCCAACAGCCTGCCGCTTGTCGAGCTGGAGACCCGGTACGAGCTGCCCGAGGACCACCGCTGGTACGAGGGCATCACCGAAGAGATGTCGATCGACCACTCGCTGCACTCGGTCTTCGGCGCCTCGAAGGTCGCGGCCGACGTGATGGTCCAGGAGTACGGGCGCTACTTCGACATGAAGACCGCCTGCTTCCGGGGCGGCACGCTCACCGGTCCGGCGCACTCGGCGGCCGAGCTGCACGGGTTCCTTGCGTACCTGATGCGCTGCGTGATGGAGGGCCGGACGTACAACCTGTTCGGCTACAAGGGCAAGATGGTCCGGGACGCGATCCACTCCCGCGACGTACTCACCGCGTTCGAGGCGTTCTTCCGGGCCCCGCGCTCGGCGGAGGTCTACAACCTCGGCGGCGGCCGGCACTCCAACACCTCCCACATCGAGGCGTTCCGGATCGCCGAGGAGATCACCGGCCGCGAGGCGCGGATCAACTACGTCGAGCAGAACCGCACCGGCGACCACCAGTGGTATGTCAGCAGCATGGCCCGGTTCGAGGCGCAGTACCCGGACTGGAAGATCACTTACGACGTGCCGATGATCCTTCGGGAGATCTACGAGGCCAACGTGGGTAAGTGGGTATTCAAGGCATGACCGCGCGGACCAAGCGCAACGTGCTCGGCGTCCTGGTCGACGCCACCGACTACGCCACGGCGACCGATGCGGTGGTGACCGCGGCGCACGAGCGGCGTCCGCTCGCGCTCACCGCGTTGGCAGTGCACGGTGTGATGACTGGGGTGCTCGATCCGGCGCACAACGCGCGGCTCAACTCCTTCGACGTGGTCACACCGGACGGGCAGCCGGTGCGGTGGGCACTCAACCTGCTGCACCACGCCGGGCTCTCCGACCGGGTCTACGGGCCGACGCTCACCCTGCACGTGCTGGCGCGCTTCGCCGACGAGGGGCTGCCGGTCTACCTGTACGGCTCGACCGAGGAGACCCTGGCCCGGTTGATCCCGGCGCTGGAGCGGATGTTCCCGGCCCTGAAGATCGCCGGGGTGGAGCCGTCCAAGTTTCGGGCCGTCCAGCCGGGTGAGGACGCCGAGATCGCCGACCGGATCCGATCCAGCGGTGCCCGGTTGGTCCTGGTCGGGCTGGGCTGCCCGCGCCAGGAGGTCTTCGCGTACGCCATGCGACCGCTGCTGGACATGCCGTTGATGGCGGTCGGCGCGGCCTTCGACTACCACGCCGGGTTGCTCCGCCAGCCGCCGCGCTGGATGCAGCGCGCCGGTCTGGAGTGGTTCTGGCGTCTCGGTCTGGAGCCGAAGCGGCTCTGGCGCCGGTACGTCATCCTCAACCCGGCCTACCTGAGTCGGCTCCTCGCCCAGAAGGTCGGCCTGTGGAAGGCCCGCCCGCCGGCCCCGGCCCACGAGCGGCCGGCCAGCTTCTCGGTCTGATCCCGATCCGCCACGGCACGAGGCCCCACCCGATCTTCCGGGTGGGGCCTCGGTCGTGGGAGACCGCTCAGACGGTCAGGGTCCAGGTGTTGATGTAGCCGGTGTCGGCCGCGTACACGTCCCGCACCTGGAGCCGCCAGATGCCGTCGGCGGCTTCACCGGAGACGTTCACCGTGTACGTGGTGTTGACGTTGTCGGCGCTGTCCGAACCGCTGTTCTTCAACCGGTACGCGCTGCCGTCCGGCGCGAGCAGGTCGATGACCAGGTCACCCCGGTAGGTGTGCACGATGTTCACCGCGACGGTGGACGCCGACGAGGCGTTGCGACCACAGCCGGAGATGGTGATGGAACTGGTCACCGCCGAGCCGGCGTCCGGGATCGACACGTCGGTGCCGTTGGTGCCGGTGCAGCCGGTGGGCGGCGGCGGGGTGCTGCCGGTGCCCACGTAGAGCAACAGGTTCGGCGAGCCGGAGCCGGGGCTGCCCACCACGTTGGGGGTCGCGTTTGCCACCAGTTGGTTGCGCACCTGGGCCGGGGTCCAGCTCGGGTTGGCGCTGGCCACCAGGGCCGCCGCGCCGACCACGTGCGGCGTGGCCATCGAGGTGCCGCTGATCGTGTTGGTCGCGGTGTTGCTGGAGTACCAGGCCGAGGTGATCGACGAGCCGGGGGCGAAGATGTCCAGGCAGGTGCCGACGTTGGAGAACGACGAGCGGGCATCCGAACTGGTCGTCGAGCCCACGGTGATGGCCTCCGTGGTACGCGCCGGCGAGGTGTTGCACGCGTTCGCGCCGCTGTCGTTGCCGGCCGCCAGTCCGTACGTGACGCCCGAGGCGATCGAGTTGCGTACGGCGCTGTCCAGCGAGCTGTTCGCGCCGCCACCGAGGCTCATGTTCGCCACCGCCGGCTTGATCGCGTTCGCGGTGACCCAGTCGACGCCGGCGATCACACCGGCGTTGGTGCCGCTGCCGGAGCAGTTGAGCACCCGTACGCCGACGAGTTGGACGGCCTTTGCCACGCCGTACGTGGATCCGCCGACGGTGCCGGCGACATGCGTGCCGTGCCCGTTGCAGTCGTCGGCCGACCCGCCGTCCACCGCGTCGTAGCCGGAGGTGGCCCGGCCGCCGAAGTCGTTGTGGGAGAAACGGATGCCGGTGTCGATGATGTAGGCGTGCACGTTGCTGGCCGTGTTGGGGTAGGTGTAGGAGCTGTCCAGCGGCAGGTTGCGCTGGTCGATCCGGTCCAGGCCCCAGGAGGGCGGATTGGCCTGCGTGCCGGAGATGGACACCGTGTGGTTCTGCTCGACGTACGCAACCGCCGGGTCGGCCGCGATCCGCGCCGCCGCGCTCGCGCTCACCGTGACCTCGAAACCGCGTAGCGCCGCGCCGTAGGTGCGGGCCACCGTGCCGCCGTGGCGGCCGGAGAGCCGCTTCGCGGTGTCGCCGACCCGGTCCCGGGCCACGGCGCTGTCCTTGAGAACGACGATGTAGCTGTCCGGCACGGCGGTGGCTCCGCCGGCGGCCCTGACCACACCGGCAGGTTCGGCGGCCAGGGCTGGCGTGCCGACGGCCAGCACCGTCGCCGTGGCCACCCCGACCAGTACGGACCTTCGTGGAAGACCCATCTCCTACCTCCCTCTGACCGGTGGTGGAACGTGACCACCGGTCCCAACATCAATCGACATTCGCCGATCCAGCTGAGGGTAAGTCAGGGATCGGATGGTTGGACATGCCGGATCGTCCATATCTCTGTGCGATGACCCCTACGGGCCGGGCTTCCGGGGCGAACGGGGGACCGGCCCGGATTCGCCGCAGCGCGATTCGGGAAAGACTCTCGAACATGGAGAGTCAGCTCACCATCCTGCTTCCGATCGCCGCCGTCTGGTTGGCCGCCGGCGTCATTGCCGACGGGCTTCCCAGGCTGCGCAACACCCGCATGCTGCGCCGGCGTACCGGATGGTTGCTGGTGTTGGCCCTCACCGGCGTGGCGCTCACCGCGGCCGTGCTCGGCGGCGGTCTGCTCAGTGCCGGCAGCGCACCTGTCGACCGGGCCGCCGCCGGGCTCGCCCTGGCCGCCGGGCCGGCGCTGGTGGCGACGGTCTGCTCGCTAGGGCGGATCCGCCGGCTCCGGGCCGGCGCGGGCGCATTCGCCAGCGCCCCCGGTACGCCCGCGCCACACGGGCTACGCGCCGCTGCGGCCCACCCGCTTGTCGGCCTGCCGTTGCAGGTGACCGCGCTGGCCACGGTGCCGGCGTTGATCGAGGCGGTCGGCACCGACCTCGGAGCCGACCCGGGTGTCACCGGGCCGGCGATCACAGTGGGCGCGCTCGCGGTGATCGCGATCGGGGTCCGGCACGCGCTGCGGCACAGCCGGTTTGCCGAGCGGGCACAGCCCGACGTGCCGCGGTCAGCGCGGACGGCCGGCCCCCTGCACGTATAGCAACTCCAGAATCGCCCTGGTCGCCTCGAACCAACGATCCAGCCACTCCGACGGCGGCACGGTGCCCTTCGGCGGCAACTCCATCAGCAGGCCGCGGAGCAGCGGATGGTCGGCCAGCGAGGCGCTGGGCTCCATCGGCCAGCCGCTTGGCGGAAACGACGGCTCGACAAGTGGGTTCGGGTCCAGCGAGGGCAGCGAGAGCGGCATGTCCACCGACTCGGCGGCCGAGGTGTCCCGCCCGCCGATCTCCTGGTCGTTCGAGACCACCTCGGTCAGTACGCTGTCCCGACGCGCCCCGCGGTACTTACCACCGAACCGCTCCGGTTTGCCCGGACCGTTGGTGAGATTGTCTGACCCGATCGTCGTCATCCGTCTCGCCTACCTCGCTCGGTTGCCGGTCGGTGTGACGGGTCGTCGACCTGCGCCGCACCGACCAGTTCAACGAGACGGGCCGGCTGTGGCGACGGGAATCCCGGCGGAACCTCGCCGACCGACCCCGAGCGACCGACCCTCGTCGGACACGGCGAGGCCTCCGTCCGGATCCGGATCCGGACGGAGGCCTCGGTCGACACTCGGTCAGACCGTGTCGAACGCACCGCCTCGGGTGCCACCGACGAAGGCGTGCCAGTCACTCGGTGCGAAAACCAGGGCCGGGCCCGTCTTGTCCTTCGAGTCCCGCACTCCGACCGCCCCCGTCACGTACGCCACCTCCACGCAGTTGTCACAGTTCGGTCCGCTCTTCGAGCTCTTGAACCATGCTGCCTGCGTCAGGTCCACGGGGAACCTTTTGGTCGCCATTTCCACAACGGCTCCTCTGCCAGTTTTGCGATGTGTGCGACGGACTCCTCTGGACGTATGGCCGCAGCGCGGATGTGATCGAAGATGAAGCTGTACTTCTGTAGTTCGTCGCTCTTCTCGAGGAAAAGCCCACCCGTGGCGTTCTCCGCGTACACAACATCCGGATCACCGGGCTCAGGGAAGCTGAGGATCGTGAAGGTGCCGTCCATGCCGGCGTGCGCACCCACCTCGAAGGGCAGGATCTGGAGCGTCACGTTCGGCAACTCGGCAACCTCGACCAACCGCTTGAGTTGGCCACGCATCACCTCGTCCCCGCCTACCGGCCGACGTACCACCGCCTCATCGAGTACCACCCACAGATCGACCGGATCGTCCTGCGTCAATAACGACTGACGGCCCAGACGGACACGCACCCTCTGGTGTACCTGATCGGCGGTGAAGTCTGGCCGAGCCGCACGGATCATCGCACCGGCATACTCCTCGGTCTCCAGCAGGCCCGGCACGACCTGCTGTTCGTACGCCCGGATCGAACTCGCCGCCGCCTCCAGCCCGACGTACGCGCCGACCAGCACCGTGCTGTACGGATGCCACCAACCTTTCTGGCGGGCCTCACGGGCGATCTGCACCAGCTCGTCGCTCTCCGCGCCGACCACTCCGTAGATCCGCAGCATGTCCCGCACGTCGCGCGGGGTGGCGGTGGTGTGGCCGGTCTCGATCCGGGAGACCTTCGACGCCGAGCACTCCAACTGCTCGGCGACCACCTCGATGGTGATCCCGGCGGACTCACGCTGGCGGCGCAGCTCGGCACCGAGCCGCCGCCTCCTGATGGTCGGACTGCGCCGCTCACTCATCGCGCAACCCGTGAGTCGCTGGTTCCCGCCGCTGGCTGCTCGACCCCACTCGGGCTACCTCCGGTCGACGCGCCACTGCCTGACACCCGCCGGTGGCGCGACCGTCGGCCGGCGAGCGTTCGCGACGAAGGGGGTGGTGCCGGTCCTCGGCCGGCCGCGACGGGCGAAACCGGCTCCCAGTGTGCCGTCCGTACGCGGAAGGCATCAATAGGCCTTTCGCGTGACTCGCTCACGTATCGGCAAAAGTCGACGTGCAACTTGCATGTAGCACGTCGCTGATGCACTCTGTCCGTATGGCACGGGTTACTCAGCGTCTCGATCCGCTTCCTCGCAGTGGCAACCACACCGGGGCGGGGCAACCGGGCACGGCGCTGGCCCGGCCGGCACGACCGAGACGTGCTCCGGGGTAATGACCCCGCCGCTGCAAGCCGGCAAGCTGCGGCGGCGGGCGCGGTTCCCGGAAGCATCCGGGTGATGGTCGGGTGGCGGCACGCCACCAGCGGAGTACGGCCCGGCCACCACCATCCGCACCACCGGTTCACGAGGCACGACCCCGTCACCGGCCGAGACGTCCCCCGTTCAGGCACCGCCGGCACAGCCGCCGGCCGATCCTCCCCAGGAGCCCATGTGCTTCCCCGCACCGGTGACGTACTGCTCGTGACTCGCGCGGCGAGTGTCCAGTTCCTCAGGCCGATCAAGTTCCGGGTGATCCGGGTGCTGGACTGGCCCACCTACGACGGTTGGCTCTGGCTCGACGGCTACGAGTTGAACGCCGCGGGCGACGCGGTCAACCGACGGTCGATCTTCGTCCAGCGGGACGGGCTGCAGCAACTGCAGGCGGCCCCGGAGCCCCGCCCGCACACCGTACGGGCCCGGCGACCGGTCACCCGTACCGCGATCCGGGTCGGCTGACCGACCCGATCCGCCGCCGGTGGGCGTGCCGTCGCCATAGAATTGGTACGCCCACCCCGGCACCGTTCCACCCGCGCGTCCAGGACCCTGACCCTGGGATGGTCATGGTCAATCAGCCCGCCCTGCGGCGGCACCACCGCTCCCGTATCGCCTATGCATGTGGACTTCTCGCTCTCCTCGGCGCGATGGTCACGGCCCTCATCCTCGTCCGCGACCCGGCGATGTCGTCCACCCGGTTGACCGCACCGGTGCCGGCACCGGAGATCACCGTGATCGACGATCATTCGCCGACGGACGACGGTCCACCGGCAGCCGAGGAATCCGACTGGATCGGCGCGGATACGCCCGGCAACCAGGTCGGCGTCACCGAGCCGACCGGATCGGCCGGGTCGGCCGCCGGTGGTGGCGCCGGCGGCCCGTCCGACGGACGTCAGCAGCTCGGCGCGGCAGCTCCGGCCGGGCACCCCGGATTGGACACCCGCCGCTCTCTGTTCTGGTCCGGGATCTTCGGCCTCGCCATCTCACTTGCCGGCCTCGGGCTGGTCGGCACCCGTCGACGAATGTGGTGACCACCGGTTCAGGGCGTGCCCGTCACCGTCGGGCTCGGTGCGGACGGGCTCACCCCGGTCGAGGGCCGGGCCTGCGAAATGATCAACAGCACCTCGTCGTCGGTCGACACCGGTGTGCCGGTGCCCGGCTCGGTGCCCACCACAGTCCCGGGCGGCAGCTCGGACGGCCGGTACACCACCCGGTAGGCAAGGCCGAGCCGGCCAAGCAACCCCTCGGCGGTGGACTGCGGCAGGCCGGCGAGCGGCGGCACCGGCACCTCGACCGGTGCGCTGGTGACCGGCGGACTGCTCGGTGCCTCGCTTGTCGGCGCGGCCGAGGTGGGCGGGGCGCTGGTCGGCGCGGCACTCGTGGCGCTGGGTGGTGGTGCCGACGGGGTGGAGCCCGGGTCGTCCGGGTCGTCGTCCTGCTTGGCGAGCACCAACCAGAGCGCCCCGCCGAGCAGGCCGGCGAGCAGCAGCGCCAGCACACCCCACAGGATCGGCAGCCACCACCGCCTGCCGCCCTGCTCCTCGACGTACCACTCCCCGGCTGCATCGTCCGGCCGGGGCGGCCGGACCTCGGCCCGCCCGGACCACGCCGGGGCGGCCAACCGCCCCGCAGGCAGCCGGGTCGTCTGCTCGGCCGGCGGAGCCGGAGTGGTCGGCGGACCCGGAGTGGTAGGCGTGGTCGGCGGGCCCGGCGTGGTCGGACCATCCGGGCGGGTGGCCGCGGCACTGTCGATCGGCATGGTCTGGTCGGGCTCCGCCCGGTCGGCCGCCGGTGGCAGTGCGCGGGTCCGGTCGTCGTCCTGCTCGTTGGCGGGAGGCTCCTGGCGGTCGTCGCTCATCGCACGTCCTTTCCCGAACCGGACAGGCGGCATGGCCCTCGACCGTCAACCTAGTCGCCAAACCTGCCATCGGTGGGGATCAGCGTGCCGAGCCGTGCACGGACCGTCACACCTTCCCGGCTGCGACGATCCGGCACGGGCTTCATCCAGCTCAGGGAGTGGGCTTCGCCGTCGGTTGTTCGGGGGCGCCCGCCCCACACCAGATGCTCACCTCGTCGTTCCACCGGGCCGAGCCGTCCTCGACCGGCTCCTGCCGGGCGACCTTCCCGCTGCGACCGCTGAGGTAACGCGGGTAGAGGCCCTCGTCGATCAACTCGTCGACGGCTTTGGCGCAGTCCTTGCCGACCACGTCCGGCACCTCGGCAGCTGGCGCCGGCCCAGCCACCTGAAGTTGCACTGTGGCGCCCCGGGCGACCTCGGAGCCCACTTCCGGTGAGGCGCTCTCGACGGTACGACCGGTTCCGCCGCCAAAGACCAGCCGCCAGCCCAGCCGCTTCTCGCGCAGCATCTCCCGGGCCTCCACGAAGTCGGCGCCGACCACCGGTGGCACGGTCAGGCCGGCGCCCTTGGTCGCGGTGGCGGAGGTCCGGACCGCCGACGGCGTGGTCCGTCCGGTGCTCGGTCGAGGCGCGGTGGCCCGGCTGGTCGGCGGGCTGGTCGTGGTCGCGGCGGCCAGCGGATCCGTCGGGGATTCGCCGCCGGCCAGCAGCCAGCCGCCGGTCGCGCCGATCGCGGCGAGCAGCACCAGGGCCAACCCACCGCCCAGCCACATGCTGGCCCGGCTTGCGCCGCCGCCCACGGCATCCTGCGGGCCCGTGTTCGTGTCCGTCATACCGCCCACCGCCTCATCACCGGCGACCGTACCGCCCGCCGCTCCATCCGCCGCACCGACGGTCCGTCCATACCGGCGGGTTGTTGCGACTCGCCGCGCCGACGACGGGACGTTACGCTGCCCCGCATGGCCAGACAGGGCTGGGGAGTGTCGATCGCGACAGCGGTCGGGGTCGCTGCCGGCGCGGGCGCCGCGCAACTGGGCTTCGGCTACGGGCTCGGCGTCATCACCTGGACACCCACAGATGCCGGCGCCAGCGACACGGCCTGGGCTGACGGCCTCGCCTGGGCCACCTGGCTCGCCGCCAGCTCCACGGTGCTCGGCGCGGTCTGCGCGCAGCGGCTGCACCAGCGCGGCGCTCCGGTGCCGGCCACACCGCCGGTGAGCGGTCCGGAGGCGACCGGGAGTTCCGACTCGGCGACCGCCACGGATCCACAGGCCGCCGACTGGCCCGACCCGGAGCCGACCGACAACCGACCGTCGCAGGTGCCCGAGGCGCGGTCCGCCGGCCAGGACAGCCTGCTGCGGCGGGTGGTCCTGGCGCTCGCCGCCGGGATCGGCGGGCTGGTCACCGTGCTGCTGATCGCCGTTCCCGCGCGGGTCGCCACCGGCGCCGACACCGGGGCACCGCAACGGACCGCCGCCGTGCAGGCGGTGCTGGGCATCCTGATCGGCGTACTCGTGGCCAGCTGGGCGCTTCGTTCCCGGGCCGCCGCGATGAACGTGATCGCGACGGCCGCCTGGCTCTGGCTGCTCGCGGTGGTCTCGGTGATCGACGGTGTACGCGTCGGACGAGGGCTGACCGGCGCGCAGCTCGGCACCTGGCAGCTTGATCCGGACCAGCCGCAGTACTGGATCTCAGGCCAGCTCTACTGGCCCGGCGCACTGTTGGCACTCGTGCCCGCGCTGCTGATCGGCGTGCTGGCCGCCCGAGGAACGGCCCGTTCGGCCGGGCACCGGGTCGGGGCGGCCGCCTCCGGGGCCGCCGGGCCGGTGCTCGTCGCGCTCGCCTACCTGACCACCCTGCCGCACTGGTCGACGCTGGGTCCCGCGCAGCTCTCCACCCAACTGATCGCCCCGTACGCGGTGCTCGCCGGCATCGGCGGGTCGGTGCTCGCCGCTGTCCTCGCCGATCGCGGCGAGCGGAGTCGGGCGGCGCACCGGGGTGGGGCTGCCTCGGCCACGAGGACCGGGCCGGGCCCGGCGGTTCAGGCCGACCCGAGCCCGGTGACCGTCGACGGGGCGACCTCGGCCGATCGTGCCGATCCGGCCCCGACCGTCGAGCCCGACTCCACGCCGTCGACGGCAAGCGTGCCGGTCGACACCGCGGGTCGGCGCGGTAGGGCCGCCACCGCAGCCCAGCCAGCCGGTACGGACTCCCCGGTGGGTGAGGCCGTCACGTCCCGGGTGCCGGCGCCGCGGACCGAGCCGGAACTGCCCGGTCCGACCGAGGTGGAGATGCCGCCGCCGGCTGCTCGGCGGACCCGCGCGACCCGCCGATCCGCCCGCCCCACCACCGACTGAACCCGACCGCCGGGCGGCGGTGGGGTCAGGGGACCGGCCAGGTGTGGACGGGTTCGTTCGCGCGCTGGAGTTCCGCGTAGCGCTTCACCATGTGGTGCAGCGCGGCGGACCGGTCCATGCCGTGCCGGCGTTCCGCCGCCCACACCGCCTCGGTCTGCCAGACGGCACCGTTGCGGCCGGTGCGGCAGCGTTGCTCGATGATGCCGAGCAGCCGGTCCCGCTGCGCCGGGGCGACCCCGAAGCCGTCCAGGCCGGCCGCGGCGGTGGGCAGCAGCCACTCAAGCACCAGCTTGGTCACCGGCACGTCACCAAGCCCGGGCCAGTGCAGCACGGCGTCGAGGCCACGTCGGGCGGCGGCCTGGAAGTTCTCCTCGGCGGAGCTGAAGGTGAGTTGGCTCCAGATCGGGCGGTCCGCCTCGGCCAGACCCCGGGCCAGCCCGAAGTAGAAGGCCGCGTTGGCGAGCATGTCCACCACCGTCGGGCCGGCCGGCAGCACGCGGTTCTCCACCCGCAGGTGCGGCCGGCCGTTCATGATGTCGTAGACCGGGCGGTTCCACCGGTAGACAGTGCCGTTGTGCAGTCGCAACTCCCCGAGCTGCGGCACGCCGCCGGCATGCAGCACCTCCACCGGATCCTCGTCCTCGCAGATCGGCAGCAGCGGCGGGAAATACCTGACGTTCTCCTCGAAGAGATCGAAGATCGAGGTGATCCAGCGTTCGCCGAACCACACCCGGGGCCGTACGCCCTGGGCCTTGAGCTCGTCGGGACGGGTGTCGGTGGCCTGCTGGAACAGCGCGATCCGGGTTTCGGCCCACAGTTGGCGCCCGTACAGGAAGGGGCTGTTCGCACCGACCGCCACCTGCACCCCGGCGATGGCCTGGGAGGCGTTCCAGTAGTCGGCGAAGCTGTCCGGTGCGACCTGGAGATGGAACTGGAGGCTGGTGCAGGCGGCCTCGGGGGCGATCGAGTCGGTGTGCGTCCGCAACTGCTCGACGCCCCGGATGTCCAGCTCGATGTCCTCGCCGCGGGCGCCGACGATCTGGTCGTTGAGCACCCGGTAGCGCTCGTTCGTGGAGAGGTTGTCCTCGACCAGGTGCCCCTCGGTGAGAGTGGGCAGGATGCCGACCAGGACGATCTTCGCGTCGGACTTGGCCGCGCGTTCGTCGGCCCTGGAGAGGCTGCCGCGCAGGTCGTGCTCGTAGTCGGCGAAGCCGGTGCCCTCGATCAGCCGGGGTTCGGCGTTGAGTTCCAGGTTGAACTGCCCCAGTTCGGTCTGGAACAGCGGGTCGGCGATGTCGGCGAGGATCTCTTCGTTGCGCATCGCCGGCTCGGCCGCCGAGTCGACCAGGTTGAGCTCGATCTCCAGGCCGGTCATCGGCCGATCGGCGTCGAACCCGAAGTCGTCCAACATGAGGGCGAAGACATCAAGGCACCGTCGCACCTTCTGCCGGTAGCGGACGCGATCATCCCGGGTGAAGGCGCCCTGCGAGACGTCCCTGCCCATGTGTCCTCCCGACAGCCGGCGCGGTCGGGATTCTTCCGTCCCGGAAAGCGCATTGTGAACCCTCCACGGTAAGAGCGCCCACCTGACCCGGGCCAGAGGCCGACGGCGGTGATCCGACATCGACCGGAGCGGGCGCACTCGTGGCGCCATCTGTACCCCGTTCGTCTACCGACCGGACGCGATGGCGGCGCGAGCCGCTGGTGACAAATACCACGACTGCGGCGTCGGCGGTGGAGACGCCACCGGGCCCACGCCGAGGTGCGGCGTGGGCCCGGTGGACCGGCGATGCGGGGCAGATCAGGCCTGGCGGACGGCCTCGCCCTCGATCTCGATCTTGATCTTGCGGCTGACCAGCACGCCCCCGGTCTCCAGGGCGACGTTCCAGGTCAGGCCGAACTCCTCGCGGTCGATCTCGGTGCTCGCGGAGAAACCGAAGATGTCCTGACCGAACGGGCTGCGGCCGACACCCTCGAACTCCACCTCCAACTCGACAGGCCGGGTGACGTCCTTGATGGTCAGCTCACCGTTGAGCACGAACTCGCTGCCACGACGGGACTTGACCCCGGTGCTGCGGAACTCGAGCGTCGGGAACTTCTCGGAGTCGAGGAACTCGGGGCTACGCAGGTGCGCGTCCCGGTCGGTCTGGGTGGTGTCGATGCTGGCCGCCTGGATGGTCGCGACGACCGACGACTGCAGCGGGTCCTCGGCGATGGTGATGGTGGCGGTCGCCTCCTTGAACTCACCGCGAACCTTGCTCACCATCATGTGCCGGGCCACGAAGCCCACCCGCTTGTGCGCCACGTCGAGGGCGTAGGTGCCAGCCGCCGGAATGGTGAGGCCGTCCCAGTCGCGGGTAACCGCATCGATGCTGCTGGTCATGCTGCTGTCCTCCAGGGGGATTGTTTAGTAGCCCAACGACTGCTGAAGCAAATGTAACCGTAACAATATTCCTCGTGTCAAGTACTGCTAGGATTAACGAGTGACCAACGTCTTCGACGATCCCCGGATCACCGCCGTCGGCCTGCTCTTCGAGGCACACGCCGGGCTGTCCGCCCGGTTCAACGCCCAACTCGAGGAGCATGGCCTCTCCGCGGTCGAGTTCGAGGTCATCACCCGACTGGCCCGCTCGCCGGGCAACCAACTACGCATGACCGACCTCGCCGCGCAGACCTCGTTGTCGACGAGCGGTGTGACCCGGGTGGTGGACCGGATGGAGCGCGACGGGTTGCTCACCCGGCGAGCCTGCCCGAACGACAGGCGCAGCTCGTACGCGGTGGTCACCGCCGCCGGGATGCAGCGGCTCAATGAGACGCTACCCGGGCATCTCCAGATGATCGAGCAATGGTTCACCGGCCAACTCGACCCGGAGGCGCTGACGGCCCTGCTCGACGGGCTGCGCCGGGTACGCGACGCCGCGCATCCGTGCGCCACCGCCGGCAGCGACGACGTCAGCCCCGAGCAGGAGGCCGCCGACACCGGGCCCTGAGCAGTCGGCGTGATGTGGTTGCCACCGGCAGAAAGACCGGCAGAACTTGTCGACGAAGCCGGACAATCCCGGCCAATCTGACTTTACGCCCCCTATGGCGGTGGCAGGCTTTCTGCACCGGGAACCACCGGGGGGTGACGGCGCGGGCGGACAGCGAGGGGTAGCACCAAGGGGGCTATTCGTCCGCGCCACTCCCCGCCCAGCTAGGGCGCTTCCGGCCCGCTCCGGGCAGCCGTCAGCGCATAGAGCAGCCCCGACTCCTGCGGCAGCAGCTGGATGCCGCTCTCCTGGCAGGCCCGTTCGAGCCGCTCCAGGGCCACCGGGTCGCCGGTGCTCGCGGCAAGTCCCACAAGCGCCTCCACCACGTCTCGACGCTCCTGACCCTTGGCGTCGGCAGCGGCGGCGAACCACTCGGCGGCCAATTCCCGGTCACCCTGGTGCAGCGCCAGGTTCCCTTCGATCAACGCGGCGAGCCCCGCCTCCGGTCCGCCACCGGACCACGCCGCGTCCGCCGAGCGTTGCCTCGGTACCACGGCCCGGTGAGCCGGCGTCTGTTCGGCCGCCTCAGCGGCTCCCGTGCGCAGCTCGGTGAGCACCTCTGTCGCTTCCTCGGCGCGTCCGTCCTGGGCGAGCGCCAACCCGATCTGTCCGAGCACCCGCCGGCGCCGTCTCGGATCACCAAGCTCGGACAACGCCACGAGCGCCCGCCGGCCCTGGTCCACGGCGTCCGCGTACCAGCCCTCCAGGCGGGCGACCTCGGCTCGATCAGCCCAGGCCAGCACCCGAAGGCGCTGCTCCCCACTCTCGGCGGCGAGCCTATCGACAGCAGCGATCCGGCGGCGGGCGGCGGCCAGGTCGCCGGTCCGGATCTCGTGCCAGGCGAGACTGTGCTGGGCCACCGCCAGATCCCGGGTACGTCCGTTACGGGCGGCCAACCGCAGCGCCGTCTCCGCCTGCTCGCGAGCCTCGTCCTGCCCACCGACGGAGATCAGCAGGGTGCCGAGAAGGTTTCGCGCCTCAAGCTCCCCGGTGACGTCGCCGGCCTGCCGGAAGATGTCCAACGCCGCACGCGCCGTCGCCAACTCCTCGGCACCCGCACCGTGCTCGGCCGCGAGCCGGGCAACCCCGAGCGCGGCCCAGCCCCGCAGGATCGGATCAGCGTCGGCGGTCCGCGGGTCCGCCAGTAGCCGCCGCAGCCACTGTCGCCCGGAGACGTCGCGCCCGCGGAGCCGCCACCAGCGGGTCAGGCACGCCGCCAGCCGCAGCGCGGTGAGCGGGTCGTCAGTGGCCGCGTGGGCCAGCGACGAGCTGATGTCACTGCTCATCTCGTCGAGCCGGTGCATCGCGGCGGGCAGCCGGGGGCCGACCAGGTGGCTCGCGGTCCGGGCCACCAGGCGCGCGATCACCTCGGCGTGCCGGCGCCGGATGCAGGTCAGCTCACCCGCCCCGGCCGCCTGCTCGGCGGCGTAGTCGCGGACCGCGTCGAGCAGCCGGAACCGGAACGGCCCGGTGCCGCGTACGCTCAGCAACCCCAGCTCGACGAGCCGGTCCAGCAGTGGCACGGGGTCGATCGCCACCGTGCCGTCCCGGTCGGCCTGGTCGCCGAGCATCTCCTCGGCCAACTCCACCGACCAGCGGTCGCCGAACACGGCGAGCTGCCGCAGCGCGGCCCGCTCGTCAGGTGCCAGCAGCAGGTAGCTGGTCGCCACCGCGTCGCGCAGGGTGACCGACACCGCCGCCGTCGAGCCGGGGTACGACTCGCTGGCATGACGGGTACGCGGGCCCGGGGTGTCCCAGCCGGGGTGGGCCGCCGGATCCGCGGGAGTGGCGAGATCGAGTACGCGGTCGCCGTACCGGTCAAGCAGCTCGTTGAGGTCGAGCAGTCGGCCCCGGGCGGCCATCAGCTCGATGGCCAGCGGTAGCCCGCCCAGCCGGCGGACCAGCGCGACAAGCGCGGGCAGCTCGTCGGGAGTGGGTGGCTCCCGGCGGACCTGGGCCAGCCGGGAGGTGAACAACGCGACCGCCGGCCACGATTCGAGGGTCGCCGCTCCGGCGCGTTCGGCGCCCGGTGGCGGCACGTCGAGCGGTGCGACAGGCCAGACCCGCTCGCCGGGCAGTCCGACCGGATGCCGCCCGGTGACAAGCACCCGCAACGAGGGCACGGCACCGATCAGCCGGTGCAGCGTGGTGGCCACCGGTCCCGGCGCGTGCTCCACCGCGTCCATCACCAGCAGCGCCGGCCGGCCGGCGAGCCGGGCCACGAGTTCGGGCAGCCGGGCCGCGCCAAGCACTGCCGTCGACACGGCGAACACGTCCGGTCCGTCCGAGCCCTCGGCGACAAACATTCCGGCCACACCGCCCGGGTGCGCGACGGCCACCAGATGTGCCACCGCCGTCGCCAGCGCGGTCTTGCCGACCCCGGCCAACCCGACCAGGCTCACCAGCCGTGGCCCGCGCTCCGTCGTCAGTATCTCGGCCAGCTCGGCAAGGTCGCGGTCCCGGCCGACGAGCGCCACCGGCGGCGGGAGGGTGGCCGGCGGGTCGGTGGCTGCCGGCGAGGCCCCGCCACCGGTCCCGAGCGCCGTGGGGGTGGTGTCCGGCCGGGAGTCGGCGCTGGAGAGGCCGCGGGCGGCGGCCAGGAACGCCGCCCGGCCGGTGCCGGTCAGCGCCAATGCCGTGGCGAGCAACTCGACGGTGGTGCGTTGCGGCCGGACCGACCGGCCGCGCTCCAGGTCACGCACGGTCCGCACACCCACCCCGGCCCGCGACGCAAGCTCGGCCTGGGTCAGGCCGGCGGCGCGTCGATGTTCACGGAGCAGCTCCGGCAGGGAGGTACGACCAGCCGGGCTCCGTGACCGATCATGATCCGGAGTCATGGCCACGAAGAGTACGGATGGACTACGACCGTCGGCAGCCGAACGTCGGGCTGCCGACGCCGGTTCGCCGATAATCCGACAGCCCTACGGTCAGCCCTGCCGGGCCGACCGGTGGGCCCACCCGGCGGACCTTCAGAGACCCAGCTCGCGGGCGATGATCATGCGTTGCACCTCGCTGGTGCCTTCGCCGATCTCCAGGATCTTGGAGTCCCGCCAGAAGCGGGCCACCGGGTACTCGTTCATGAAGCCGTAGCCACCGTGGATCTGGGTGGCCTCCCGGGCGTTGTCCACAGCGATCGTGCTGGCGTGCAGCTTGGCGATGGCGGCCTGGCGCTTGAACGGCTCGCCGGCCAGCATCCGGGCGGCGGCGTCGTAGTAGGCCAGTCGAGCGGTGTGCGCCTTCAACTCCATGTCGGCGATCTTGAACTGGATGGCCTGGTTGGCGCCGATCGGCTTACCGAAGGCGTGTCGCTCCTTCGCGTACTTGATCGACTCGTCGACGCAGCCCTGGGCGAGGCCGACCGCAAGTGCGGCGATGGCGATCCGACCCTCGTCGAGGATCCGCAGGAACTGGGCGAAGCCCCGGCCCCGCTCGCCGAGCAGGTTGGCCGCCGGCACCCGGCAGTCGTCGAACGTCAGCTCATGGGTGTCCGAGGCGGTCCACCCCACCTTGGAGTAACCGGGGGCCACCGTGAATCCGGGCGTGCCGGTGGGCACGATGATCGTCGACAGCTCCTTGGAGCCGTCCGGGTTCGTGCCGGTCACCGCCGTGACGGTGACCATGGCGGTGATGTCGGTCCCCGAGTTGGTGATGAACGCCTTGGATCCGTTGATCACCCACTCGTCGCCGTCGAGCACCGCCCGGGTCTGTGTGCCTGCGGCGTCCGAGCCGGTGCCCGGCTCGGTGAGACCGAAGCCCGCCAGCGCCTCGCCACTGAGCAGCTTCGGCAGCCAGGTGGCCTTCTGCTCCTCGGTGCCGAAGCGGTAGATCGGCATCGCGCCCAGGGAGACCGCCGCCTCCAACGTGATCGCCACGCTGGAGTCGACCCGGGCCAACTCTTCCAGGGCCAGGCAGAGCGCGAAGTAGTCGCCGCCCATGCCGCCGTGCTCCTCGCCGAAGGGCAGGCCGAACAGGCCCATCTTGCCCATCTGGCGGATCACCTCGTACGGGAAGGTGTGCTGCTCGTAGTGCTCGGCGATGACCGGGGCGACCACCTGGCGCGCGAAGTCCCGCACGCTCTCCCGCAGCGCCGCTTGTTCGTCGGTGAGCCGGAAGTCCATCTCATCCTCCTGTAAGGACGGTCCGCCGGGCGCTCGTGACGCCGGGACGGGTCGCTGTGCGGGGTGGGTCGAGGGTCAGACCGGGGTGACGCCGTGCCGGCGACGGGAGAAGTGCCGATCCTTCGTACGGGCTGCCGCGAAGCGACGGACCAGCTCGGTACGCAGGTCGTGCGGTTCGACGATGGCGTCCACCACCAGTTCGCTGGCCAGCCGGACGACGTCGATGTCCTGCTCGTACTCGGCGCGCTTGGCGGCCACGAAGGCAGCCCGCTCGGCCTCGTCCTCGATGGCGACGATCTTGTTGGCGTAGACCGCGTTCACGGCGGCCTCGGCACCCATGACCGCGATCTTCGCGCTGGGCAGCGCGATCGTGGCGTCCGGCTCGAAGCCGGGGCCGGCCATCGCGTAGAGACCCGCGCCGTACGCCTTGCGGACCACCACACAGATCTTCGGGACTGTCGCCTCGGAGATCGCGGTGATCATCTTGGCGCCGTGCCGGATGATGCCCTGCTTCTCCACCGCGCTACCGACCATGAAACCGGGTACGTCGCTGAGGAACAGCAGCGGCACGTTGAACGCGTCGCAGAGCTGCACGAACCGGGTCGCCTTGTCGGCCGAGTCGACGAAGAGCACGCCGCCCTTGAACATCGAGTTGTTGCCCAGGACCCCGACGACCTGGCCGTCGAGGCGGCCGAAGCCGATTGTCAGCTCCTTGGCCCAGAGTGCCTGGATCTCGAAGAACGAACCCTCGTCGAGCAGGCCCTTGACGTACCGCCGCATGTCGAACGCCTGCCGTTCGCTCGCCGGCACCAACGCGGCCAGGTCGGCCTTCGCGGGCGCGGCGACCGCCGGCGCGGCCGGCGGCGCCTGGGTCCAGTTCGCCGGCAGGTACGACAGGTAGGTCTTGACCACGTCCAGCGCGTCGGCCTCGGTCTTGCAGAGGAAGTGCCCCACCCCGGACTCGGTGGTGTGCACCTTGGCTCCGCCCATCGCCTCCAGGGTGGTCTTCTCCCCGGTGACCATCTCGACCATCCGGTCGGAGCCGAGGTACATGCTGGCGTTGCCGTCGACCATGGCGACCACGTCGCAGAACGCCGGAATGTACGCCCCACCGGCGGCGCTCGGGCCGAACAGCGCGCACACCTGCGGGATCGAGCCGGAGGCGCGGACCTGGTTCCAGAAGATCTTGCCGGCGCCGCGTCGGCCGGGGAAGAGGTCGACCTGGTCGGTGATCCGCGCACCGGCCGAGTCGACCAGGTAGACCATCGGCACACCGGCGCCGTAGGCGCGCTCGATGATGCGGATGATCTTCTCGACGGTGCGGGCGCCCCAACTGCCGGCCTTGACCGTGGAGTCGTTTGCCATCAGGCAGACCTGCCGGCCGTCGATGGTGGCGGTGCCGGTGACCACACCGTCGGCGGGCAGCCCGTCGGCCAGCGCGTTGGCGTAGAGGCCGTCCTCGACGAACGATCCCTCGTCGACCAGGAGGGCGACCCGCTCGCGGGCGAAGAGCTTGCCCTTCGCCGCGTTGGCCGCGTGGTACTTGTCCGCACCGCCGGACCGGGCCCGCTTGCGCAGCTGCTCCAGTGCCTCACCGTCGAGCGTCACGCCGACTCCCTCACCAGGCTGACCTGAACGATCGTTAGGCTAGCGTATCGACGCCACCGCCCGCGACCCATGAGCGAATCAGACGGTGGCACCTCAGAGCAATACATTGAAAAACATGAATGCTTGTCGCTAGGCTCCTGACACCCCCTCCTCCCGGATTGGAGTCAGCGATGACCTCACGACTCAGTCGGCTCGCGGTCGCCCTGGTGGCAACCGCAGGTGCCACCCTCGGCGTCACGGTCGCCAACCCCGCGCCCGCGTCCGCCGCGATGACCATCTGCTACAACACCAGCCAGGCAGGCAGCTACGCCGGCACCGCCAGCCAGGCCGCCTCGATCTGGAACAACGCCACCACGAACCTGACGCTCTCCGCCAACTGCGGCTCCAACCTGCGGATCTACCAGATCACCGGCGGCGGCTCGTACGCCGTGCGGACCAGCCTCGGCAACGGCCGGGTCTACATCGACACCCAGCAGGCGGCGCAGTACAGCCCGCTGCGGATCATGACCCACGAGATCGGGCACATCCTCGGCCTGCCGGACAACTACAACGGCAACTGCGCGATCCTGATGTCCGGCGGCAGCGCCGGCACCAGCTGCACCAACCCGTACCCGAGCACCACCGAGGCGAACCGGGTGAGCAGCCTCTTCGCCGGCACGTTCAGCGCCACCGACCGTAGCGCGGACGTCTTCCGCGACAGCTGGCCGAGCGTGCTCACCCCGGCGAGCTGACCGAACTGGCACGTGGAAGGGGCCGGCGCGCGCGCCGGCCCCTTCGTCGCGTCCTCAGCTCGGCAGCGGCGTCAGCCGGGTGCGTGGGCCCGCGCGCAGCACCCCGGACGGCAGCTTCTTACCGAGCAACTCCTCGGCCAGTTCCGCCACCTCGATCAGCGCCGCCAGGTCGACGCCGGTGTCGATGCCCATGTCGTGCAGCATGTGCACGGCCTCCTCGGTGGCCAGGTTGCCGCTGGCCCCCGGCGCGTACGGGCAACCACCCAGACCGCCGACGCTGGCGTCGAACTCGGTGACCCCCAGCTCCAGCGCGGTCAACAGGTTGGCCAGCGCCGTACCCCGGGTGTTGTGGAAGTGCAGCAGTACCGGCACGTGCGCGTTGCGGTCGCGGACCGCGGTCACCAGCTCGCGGACCCGGCGTGGGGTCCCCATTCCGGTGGTGTCGCCGAACGCGACCCGGTCCGCGCCGTCGCGGACCACCCGGTCCACGATGCCGGCCACCCGCCGCGGGTCGATGTCCCCCTCGTACGGGCAGCCGAAGCTGGTCGCGATGATCACCTCGACCTGCGCGGAGGCGCCGTGCAGCAGGTCGATCAGCTCGGCGATGTCGTCAAGTGACTCGTCGGTGGACCTGTTGACGTTGCGCCGGTTGTGCGTGTCGCTGGCCGAGACCACCACCTCGATCTCGGTGAAGCCGGCCGCCAGGGCACGCTGGGCGCCCCGGGTGTTCGGCACCAGCGCCGAGTAGCGCACCCCGTCGGCCCGCACCGACCGCCGCCACACCTCGTCCGCGT
The DNA here is from genome assembly GCF_040649215.1 of Micromonospora sp. NPDC049044. Classification (NCBI taxonomy): domain Bacteria; kingdom Bacillati; phylum Actinomycetota; class Actinomycetes; order Micromonosporales; family Micromonosporaceae; genus Micromonospora; species Micromonospora sp. NPDC049044. The sequence continues at coordinate 28,043 of NZ_JBEZFA010000029.1, forward strand.
CGGCCATCTGCGGGATCGCCTTCGGGTGCACGAACGAGACAGCCTCGATCCGGCGTACGCCGGTGGCGGAGAGCGCGTCGAGCAGCCGCACCTTGGCGTCGGTCGGGATCGGGTCCTCGTTCTGCAACCCGTCCCGGGGGCCGACCTCACGGATCGAGACGGAATCTGGCAACTGGCTCATCGGTCACCTCGCTGTGACGTCGGATCGGGACGGGGGGTCGGGTGCCCTGCCCGTCCTTTGCACTGCTTCAACTGACGCAACACCGATCGTCCGGTATCCGGACGTCCACTGTTGCGTCCAGGTAAGCAGAGCAAAGGGCGCGGATGCCAGTGCCGCCGCGCCGCCGCGAGGGCAGCGCGGCGCACGACCGGCGGTGTGCGACCGCCCGGGACTCAGCGCATGCGGGAGACGATCGCGGTGTCGTACACGCCGGAGAGGAACTCGTCGTTCTCCAGCAACTCGGCGAAGAAGGGCAGGTTGTTCTTCGGGCCGACTATCTGGAAGCCGGCGACCGCGTCCCGAGCGCGGGCGATCGCCTCTTCGCGGGTGTCGCCGCTGACGATCAGCTTGGCCAGCAGGCTGTCGTAGAACGGCGTCACGGTGTTGCCCTCGGTGTAGCCGGAGTCCACCCGGACGCCCTCGCCCGCGGGCTCCACCCAGGTCGTGACCTTGCCCGGGCCGGGCAGGAAACGCTTCGGGTCCTCGGCGTTGATCCGCAGTTCGATGGCGTGCCCGCGCGGCGCGAGCGCGTCCGGGTCGAACGTCGGGGCCAGCCCGGACGCCACCCGCAACTGCTCCTCGACCAGGTCGATGCCGTAGACGTACTCGGTCACCGGGTGCTCCACCTGCAGCCGCGTGTTCATCTCCAGGAAGAAGAACTCGCCGGAGGCCGGGTCGAACAGGCACTCCACGGTGCCCGCGTTGCGGTAGCCGACCGCCTCGCCGGCCCGCACCGCCGCGGCCAGGAGCCGGGACCGCAGCTCGGGTGAGACCGCCGGTGACGGGGACTCCTCGACCAGCTTCTGGTTGCGCCGCTGCACCGAGCACTCCCGCTCGCCGAGCGCCACCACCCGGCCGTCGGCCAGGCCGAGGATCTGCACCTCGACGTGCCGTACCCGGGGGAAGAACCGCTCGATCAACACCGAACCGTCACCGAACATCCGCTCGGCGAACGCGCGCACCTTGTCGTACTCGGTGCGCAGCGCGGCCTCGTCGACGGCGACGCCCATGCCCATACCGCCGCCACCGGCCGCGGCCTTGACCATCACCGGGTAGCCGATCTCGGCGGCGGCCGTCACCGCCGCGCCCAGGTCGGCGGCCGGATCGGTGGTGCCGGGCGCGACCGGAACGCCGGCCGCCGCCATCAGGTTCCGAGCGTTGATCTTGTCGCCCATCGCGGAGATCGCGTCCGCGCCGGGCCCGACCCAGATCAGGCCGCTGGCCTCGACGGTACGGGCGAACTCGGCGTTCTCCGACAGGAAGCCGTACCCGGGGTGGATGGCCTGCGCGCCTGTCGATTTGGCGGCGGCGAGGATCGCCTCGGTGTTGCGGTAGCTCTGCGCCGGGGCCGGCGGGCCGATGAGGACCGCCTCGTCGGCTTCGGCGACAAACGGCAGGTCGGCGTCGGCCTCCGAGTACACAGCGATCGCGCGGATGCCGAGCCGCTTGGCGGTCCGGATGATCCGGCGGGCGATCTCGCCCCGATTGGCGACCAACAGTGACTCGATCATGTTTCCTCCCGGCGTCCGGATGTTGGGACGATGTCAGGGAATCACGACCGGCGTGCTTCTGACGAGTCGGCTCAGGCGAGCAGTGCGGCCAGGGTCGCCCCGCGCAGCAGCTCGGCACGACGCCGCCGATCCACCTCGCCACCGAGGAACGGGGTCGAGTTCATCAGGCCAAACGCGGCGTGCGCCAGCACCCGCGCCTCACCGTCGGGCATGCCCGGGTGCAGCGCGGTGAGCACTGTCACCCACTCCTCCACGTAGAGCCGTTGCAGACGGCGGATGCGCCGCCGCGGCTCCTCCGGCAGGCGGTCCAGCTCGTGCAGGTGCAACGCGATCACCGCCGGGTTGGCAAGCGCGAACTCGACGTGGAAATCGATCAGCGACTCCAGCACCTCGCGCGGACCGTCCGGGTGCCCGGCCGCCCGTTCCCGCCCGCCGGCCAGCAGACCCTCGCTCACCGGGATGAGCGCGGCAGCCAGCATCGCCTCCTTACCGGCGAAGTGGTGGTAGAGCGCCGGACCGGTGACCCCGGCGGCCGCGCCGATGTCATCCATCGACACACCGTGGTAGCCACGGGCGGCGAACAGACCGACCGCGATCTCCAGAATCTCGTCCTTGCGGGACCTGCGCCGGCCCGTACCCGCCGCACCCCGTGCCTGCTGCTCCACCGTCACCCGGCAAGCCTAGACCGCGAACTGCCTGCGGTGGAGGACAGCGGCTTGACCCTCGACCCGGTTGACCCCGCACGGTCGCCGGATGACCTCCACCGCTCTCGGCCGGGATTTCCGGCTGCTCTGGTCCGCCGCCGTCTCGTCCAGACTCGGCGACGCGCTGCGTACGCCGGCGCTCGCCCTGCTGGCCGCGACGGTGACCCGCGACCCCCGGATCATCGCCGCGGTCACCGTCGCCGGTCAGCTGCCGCCACTGCTCTTCGGCCTGCTCGGCGGCGTGTACGCGGACCGCTGGGACCGCCGTCGGACGATGGCCCTGGTCGACGGCGTACGCGCCGCGGTGGTGGCGGCGCTGGCCGTGGCGGTCGCCCTCGACCGGGTCGACGTGGCGGTGCTGCTGCTCGCCGCGTTCCTCCTCGCCGCGCTCGGCTCGCTCTTCGACTCCGCCTCGTTCGCCCTGCTTCCGGCCTTGGTGCCCGCGGATGCGCTGCCCCGGGCGAACGGCCGGCTTCAGGCCGGGTCCGCGGTGGCCGGCGGTTTCCTCGGCGCACCCGCCGCCGGTGTCCTCTTCGCCGTCGCCCCGGCCCTGCCGTTCGCTCTCGACGCCGTCACCTTCGCCGCCGCCGCCCTGCTCGTACTGGCACTGGCACCAGGGCCGGTGCCGAGCCCGAACGCACGGCGCGGTTCGGTGCGAGGTGAGATCGCCGAGGGGGTGCGCTGGTTACGCGGCCACCGGACACTGTGGCGGGTCACAGTGCTCGCCGCCGCCTGCAACCTGGCGATCAGCGGGATCATGGCGGTGCTGGTGCTCTACGCGCTCGACGTGCTGCGAGTGCCGCCCGCCGGGTACGGGCTGTTCGCCGCCGCCGCCATCGTCGGCGGTGTGGCGGGAGCGCTCGGCGCGGGTCGGCTCGCCGCCCGGGTCGGCACCCTGCCGGCGCTGCGCGCCGTGCTCGCCGCGCAGACCGTGGCGCTCACCGGGTTCGCGCTGGCTCGCCATCCGGTGCCGGGCGGCCTCGCGTTGGCCGTCTTCGCCGCCGGGTCAGTGGTGTGGAACAGCCTGTCCGCGTCGTACGGGCAGCAGCACGTGCCGGCCGGCCTGCTCGGTCGGGTCGGTGCGGCCCAGCGGATGGTAGGTCTGCTCACCGCACCGGCCGGGGCGGTGCTCGCCGGCCTGGCCGCCGGGGCGTACGGCACGGTGCCGGTGGCGGGCGCGGCAGCTGTAACGTTCGCGCTTGTCACCCTCACCGCGTGGCGGACACTGCGGTCGGCGACGCCTGCCGTGCTGAGCCCCTAGCTGGGCGTCGACGTCCGGTGGGACAGCCCGGACAGCCGTAGCGCGACCCTCCGGCGGGCGGGCGGCAGGGCACCCAGCAGCCGGATCAGCACGTCCCGGGCAGGTCGGCGAGCCGGCGAGACGGTCGCCAGACGGGTCAGCCCGGCGGCGAAACTGAGCACGTCCTCGGCCATCGGCCGCTGCCCGGTGCTGTAGTCGTCGAGAAGCGATTCCGGGCCGCCGTCGAGCACGTCCGCCACCGCGGTGCCGAGGGCCACCGCGTCGCAGATGCCGAGGTTCATGCCCTGACCACCGGCCGGACTGTGCACGTGCCCGGCATCCCCGGCCAGCAGCACCGGCCCGGCCCGGAAGGTGTCGGCGATCAGGTGATGCACCCGGAACCGCGAGCCCCAGAGCACCTCGGTCACCCGGTCGGGTCGTCGCGCCGGGCCGCGCTCGTCGAGCAGCGTCTGGAGAAACGCCGCATCGGGATCCGCCGGAGCCGCCGCCACCGCCGCCACCAGTCGGACCACTCCGTCCGGCAGCGGCGCCCAGATCAGCGGGCCGGACCGGGCGAGGAAGAGCGCCACCTCGTCGACGGGCAGGACGCTGTCCACCCGCACGTCGGCGAGCACGAAGGACTCCTCGTCGCGTGGGCCGGTGAACACGATGCCGGCCGCCTGCCGGACGGTGCTGTGCAGGCCGTCCGCACCGACCACGTACCGGGCGCGCAGCGCGGCCCCGTCCAACTGCGCGAGCACCCCGTCACCGGTCGGGGTCAGGCCGGTCAGCCGGTACGGCCGTCGTACCTGGACGCCGAGGGCGGCGAGCTGGGTGCTGAGGACCGCCTCGGTGACCGACTGCGAGACCAGCAGCGCGTAGGGGAAGCGGGACGGCAACTCGTGGAACGGCACCGTCAGCAACACCCGGTCCCGGTCGCGGACGGTGAAGCGCGGCGACCGCACCCCCTGGGCGACGAGCGGCGCGGCGGCGCCGATCCGGTCCAGCACCTCCAGGGTGTACGCGTGCACTACCGCCGCACGGGAGGTCGTCGGCGGTACTGCCAGTTGGTCGAGCACTGTCACGTCGATCCCGCGGCGGGCCAACGTCAGCGCGGCGGCGAGACCGGTGGGGCCAGCTCCCACCACCAGCACATCGGTGCTCAACGGCAGCATGGCCACCTCCGCAACAACGTTGCCAACAATTGTTGGCAAACACCTGTTGGCAACGCTAGGTCGCTGCTGATTGTGTGTCAACAGGTGTTGGCATACGGTCGTCGACATGACCGCGTCCGCCGAATCGCGCCACCCCCGGCGCTCCGACGCCACCCGGGCGACCATCCTGCGAGCCGCCCGGGAACGCTTCGCGGCGGACGGATACGAGCGCGCCACGATCCGGGCCATCGCCGCCGACGCCCAGATCGACCCGTCGATGGTCATGCGCTACTACGGCAGCAAGGAGGGGCTCTTCGCGGCGGCCGCCGAGTTCGACCTCCGCCTGCCCGACCTGACCGGGGTGCCGCCCGCGCGCCTCGGCGAGATGCTGATCCGGCACTTCCTCGCCCGCTGGGAGGGCGACGAGACGCTTGTGGCGCTGCTCCGGGCCGCGAGCACGAATCCGGGAGCCGCCGAACGCATGCGCGGCATCTTCGTCGATCAACTCGCCGCCGCGGTGGCCGCCGTCGGCACCGACCCGGCGACGACGGCCCGCCGGGCCGGTCTGGTGGCCAGTCAGATCCTCGGCCTGGCGTTCACCCGCTACATCGTCCGCCTGCCACCCGTTGTGGACACACCAGCGGAGGAGTTGGTCCCCTGGATCGCACCGACGCTGCAGCGCTACCTGACCGGGGTGCCGGAAGACTGACCCAACCTTTTACGCCTCCCCGTGCGTTTGCCAGGTGACGCGCAACGCGACTGCCGGGAGGAGGGCGGATGGCACCGACGGGACGCGACGGCCGCGACGGCTACCTCGCCTTCGTGGAGAGCCACCAGCACCGGCTGCTCCGGGCGGCCTATCTGATCTGCGGCAACAAGCACCAGGCCGAGGATCTGCTCCAGGACGCCCTGCTCAAGCTGGCACTGCGCTGGAATTCCGTCCGGGACGGCGACCCCTCCGCGTACGTGCGGACCATCCTCTACCGGGACGCGGTGTCGTGGTGGCGTCGACGACGGCGGGAATGGCTGAGCGCCGCCCCACCGGACCGGGTGATTCAGGACCGGGACGGCGCGCTGCGGCTGACGCTGCACGACGCACTGAGCCTGCTGCCGCCCCGGCAGCGGGCCGTCCTGGTGTTGCGCTACTACGAGGATCTGACCGAGGTGGCCACCGCCGAGGCCCTCGGGGTGACCGTCGGCACCGTGAAGAGCCAGTGTCATGCGGCGCTACGCCGCCTCCGCGAGGTCGCCCCGGACCTCGCCCGGGACGCCCAGCCGCGGCAGGGCTCGGCCGATCTGACCGCCGGCCTGGAGGTGAACCCGTGAACGAGCAGGACCTACGCCAGCTGCTGACGACAAGCGTCGAGGACGTCCTGCCGAGCCAGCCGGCAGCGGCCGCCTGGGACCGGGCTCGGCGCAAGCGGCGTACCCGACGGGCCGTCGGCGTGGTCGCCCTGACCGTGGCTCTCGTCGGCGGTGGCACGGTGCTGGCCCTGCGACCGCCCGACCCACCGCCGAACCACTCGGTGGCGCCGACCCCGACGGTGGTCCCCACGAACACCGGTCCCGTGCAGCGCCCCCCGGCCGAGCTGACCTTCCCACCCGATCCGCTCGCCCGGCTCGGCGGCCCGGCAACGGTGCCGCTCTCCGCGCGGCCGGTCCAGCGGGCGCTTGCGCTGTTCCAGCCCACGGACGAGGGAAATCTGGCGATCGGCCCGGTTCGGGTGCTCGGCGACGACGGCGTGGTACGCAGCCTCGACGTGCTGACGCTGGCACCCACCCGGGACGCGAGCGGCAACGAGGCGCCCGCCGTGAAGCCGGGCGTGCTGTCGCCGGACGGCCGGTCGGCGGCGTTCGCGCAGACCAAGGAGTTGGTAATTGTCGACCTCACCACCGCGGGGGTACGCCGGATTCCCCTCGACGGCTATCTGGAGCTCGTTGTCTGGGCGCACGACCGGGTGCTTGTCGGGGGCGAGGACCGGACGTACGCGGTGGACCGGGTCACCGGGACGGCGAGCCGGATCGACGTGTCGGCCTGGGTGCTTGCCGCACCCGATCCGGCGGGCAGCAGCGAGGCGGCGCTTGTCGAGCTGATCGGCGACCGGGACGACCTGACACTGCGCAGCCGCACCGCACGCGAGGCGACGATCCGTTCCGAACAGCGGATCACGGGCGACCGACTGCCCCCGCCGTACCAGATCAACGAGTTCTACGGCCGGGGCTGGCTGCACGGCGAGCGGCTGGCCAGCGCGGCCTGGATCACCAGCGGTGAGATCGACGGCGCCGAGGGGACAGCGGTGCTGGACGCGCGGACCGGTGCGGTGTCCCACCTGCTCGACCTGGGTCGGGAGCGCGCCAAGGGCTGCTGCGAGGTGCTGGGCTGGGACGACAGGGGTGCCGTGCTGCTCCGGCTGGAACCGGCCGCCCTGGCCCGCTGGAACCCGGAGACCGGCGAGGTCACCGGCATCATCCGCGACCTGCGCGGGGTGATCGCACTCGCCAACTGACAGCCGTCCCCGCGCGATCGGGGCAATCGCGCGGGGACGGCCGCACCACGTCAGGAGGCGAGGCCGCCGGGCTGGTCACCCTTGACCACAGGGGCCCGGACCAGGTTGCCCCACTCGGTCCACGAACCGTCGTAGTTGCGCACCTGCGGGTAGCCCAGCAGGTGCCGCAGCACGAACCAGGTGTGGCTGGACCGCTCACCGATCCGGCAGTACGCGATCACGTCGTCGTCGGGGCTCAGCCCGAGCTGGTCGGCGTAGATCGCCTTCAGTTCGTCGGCGGACTTGAACGTGCCGTCCTCGTTCGCTGCGGACTTCCACGGCTTGCTCACCGCACCGGGGATGTGCCCGCCCCGCAGCGCGCCCTCCTGCGGGTAGTCCGGCATGTGCAGCGTCTCGCCGGTGTACTCACCCGGCGACCGGACGTCGACCAGCGGGCGGCCGGCGGCGATGTGCGCCATGACCTGCTCACGGTAGGCGCGCAGCGGCGCGTCGTCGCGCAGCGGCACCGGGTAGTCGGCACGCGGGCGAGCCGGCTTGTCGCGGGTCACCTCGCGGCCCTCGGCGATCCACTTCTGCCGACCGCCGTCGAGCAGCCGCACGTCGGCGTGGCCGAAGAGCGAGAACACCCAGAGGGCGTACGCGGCCCACCAGTTGAAGTTGTCGCCGTAGAAGACGACGGTGTCACCCCGGCCGATGCCCTTCGCGGCGCACAACTCGGCGAACCGCTCGGCATCCAGGTAGTCACGGGTCACCTGGTCGTTCAGCTCCAGGTGCCAGTCGACCTTCACCGCACCGGGAATGTGACCCGATTCGTAGAGCAGCACGTCCTCGTCGGACTCGACAACCACGAGGCCCTCGTCGCCCAGGTGCTCGGCCAGCCACTCGGTGGTGACAAGCCGTTGCGGGTCCGCGTACGACTGAAGGCGGGGATCAGGATCATTCGGCACTGACATGATCCCCAAACTACGCCGTGATCCGGTCCGCCGAACGACCATCGGAGTGCGACTCAGCGCACGTGCGGCGCTCTCAGGCGCGGCGGTGCGCGATCCGACCGGCGACCACCGTCACCAGGCAGACCTCGTCGGCGGTGTGCACCGCGAGGTCGGCCCGCGCACCCGGATGGAGCGTGGGCGGCAGCGCGGCGGGCAGCACGAGCAGCTCACCCCTGTCGACGGCGACCCGTACCGCCGGGTCGGTCAGGTGCTCCACGAGCACCGCCGTCACCCCGGTCCGCAGCACCGCGTGCACCCGCTCGCGCGGGGTGGGCGCCGCCGGCAACGGGCCGTCGTGCAGCAGGCCCGGCCCCAGAATGCCGGGCCAGTGGCGGACCCGGACACCCGGGTACGTCGTACTCAACTCGGCAAGCGGACCGATGGCCTCGATGCGGTCACCGGTCACCAGCACCGCGTGATCGGGCTGCGGCGCATCGCCGGCGTTGCGCCGCAGCAGTGGCGCGGTGTGCAGTGTGCGCACTGTCAGTCGACGATCGGCCCGAGCGACGGGCGCTTCGCCGTCACCCGGTCACCTGACGACCGGCCGGTCAGCCGGCGCTTCAGCCAGGGCGCGAGGTGCCGACCGGCCCACCGCACGTCGGCGGCCCGGGCGGCCAACCACGGCGACGGCGCCGGGTGCGGCGGGACCATCAGCCACTCCTCGTCGCAACCGACCCCGAGCGCGTTCAACACCTGCCCGGCGACCCGCCGGTGGCCGGCCGGGGAGAGGTGCAACCGGTCGGTACTCCACAACATCGGGTTGAGGAAGGTGTCGTCGGCGTACAGGTCGACCATGATGGCGCCGTGCCGCTCGGCGGTCTCGCCGACGGCCTGGTTGAGCAACTGCACCCGGGGGGCGACGAGGCGCTGACCGGGCAGCCGGGCCATCACGTCGGCGAACCGGAAGAGCAGCACGTCCGCACCGCCCGAACGTAGCTGCCGGACCACCTCGTCGAAGCGGGACACCAGCGTGTCCGGGTCGAAGGTGCGGCGCAGCACGTCGTTGCCGCCGGCCGCGAAACTGATCAGGTCCGGCTTCATCGCCACCGCCGACGGCACCTGCTCGGACACCACGCTCGGGAAGAGTCGCCCCCGGATGGCCAGGTTGGCGTACCCGAAGTCGGGCCCCGCCTCGGCGGCGAGCCGGGTCGCCACCAGGTCCGCCCAGCCCCGGTAGGTGCCGTCCGGGTACGCGTCATCCATGCCTTCGGTGAAACTGTCCCCGACCGCGACAAAACTGCGCCAGCGCACCCGCGCCCCCTCACACCCACTCGTTGCCTGCGGCGACCAGTCTGTCACCGGAGGCATTGCGGGTAGTGCCCCGACAGGGCGACGTGGCGGAGGTCATGGGGCCACCGGATCATCCGGTCACTGGATCAGAGATCGGTCAGACGCTACTGTCGCCAATCCGGCTGATGGCGCACTGCCGTGGCTCGCGCCCAGGCCCCACAATGGGGGCCGATCACCGGTCCGAGCGGCGGGGAGGGCCTAGTTGAGCCAGGCAAGCGAGCCGAGCCCTCCGGGACCGACCCCGGCGGCGACCCCCTCACCACGCACCGCACGGACCCGCCAGATCCGCCTCGTCGGGCTCGTCGTCGCGCTGGCCGTCCTGGCCGCCGCCCTGGTGCCGATCGTCCTCGCGATGGGGCCGCCGACCCGTGACGAGTTGCTGGAGAAGGCCGGCCTCAAGGGCAAGCAGCAGCTCGTCATCGGGGTGAAGGACGACCAGCCGGGCATTTCGCAGCGCCTCGGGAACAACGTCTGGAAGGGCTTCGACGTCGACATCGCCTACATGATCGCGGGCTATCTCGGCTTCGACCACTCCCAGGTGCGCTTCGTGCCGATCGAGAGCGAGGACCGGGCCCGTCGACAGGCCCGGGACAACGACGGGTTCGTCATCGTCGACCTGGTCATCGCGTCGTACAGCATCAACGACAAGCGCCGGGAGGAGGGCGCCGTCTTCTCCGCCGCGTACCTGCACACCGAGCAGTCGGTGGTCACCCTGAAGAGCTTCAAGGGGCCGGTGAGCAGCCTGGAGGATCTGCGCGGGCTGACGGTCTGCTCGCTGACCACCTCGACGTCCATCCAGCGCCTCGGCGAGGCCGGCGCCACGCCGGTGGGCCGCAACCGGATCAGCGAGTGCATCCAGGAGCTGTACGACGGCAAGGTGCAGGCCGTCACCACCGACGCGGCGATCCTGGCCGGCTTCGTCACGGCCGACCAGCCGGGCGACGACGGTCAACGCTTCCCGGTGACCCTCAAGAACGCGAAGCCGTTGCAGCACTGGGACATCGGCTCGTCGCCGCAGGAGCGGTGGGGTGTCAACGTCGGCCCCAACCAGGCCCTGCTCGACCTGGTCGACCTGGCGCTCTACGAGTCGGCCAAGGACGAGGAGAACTCGACCTGGGAGAACGCGTACAACGCCAACCTCCGTTGGCAGCAGAAGTACAACCTCCCGCAGCCGGTCGCGGAACAGCAGCAACCCGACGCGAGGAAGGTGGAGGTGCGACAGTGGCCGTGGGAGAGGATCGCGCTACCGCCCCCGGCGCACCCCGGTTCGTCACCAGCTCCGGTGAGCTTCGCCGCCCGCGCCGGATGGCGGGGGCGCGGCAGGCGCAACAGTGGCTGCTGACCCTCCTTCCCGCCTTTCCGGTCCTGCTCCTGGTGCTGCGACTGTGGCAGCTCAGCCAACAGGACATGTCCACGATGCTGCTGCTTGTGCAGTACGTCAGCCCGCTCGGCCTGCTCAGCGCTCTGCTGATCGCCCTGGTGTGGGCGTTCCCCGTCGTCGTACTCACCTTCGGGGTGCTCGGTCGGCTGCTGCGGCTCAGTGCTCCTGACCGGTTCGACCCGGAACGGTCACTACTTGCCTCCGGGACGGCACGTACCCCGGGCTGGGTGATCAGCGCCGCGGTCGCGCTGGGGGCGCTCACCTGGCAGCTCCGCTTCCTGCCGTCGCTGCTGATGCTCGCCCTCTGGCTGCTCGCGTTGCGCACCCGCTACCTGCACCCGGACCAGCCGACCCGGGTCCTGCTGGTGAGTGTGGCGCTGCCCCTCGCGGCGGCGGTGCTGGCGTACAGCGTGCTGGGGCCGGCGATCTGGACGGCGTACCAGGATCGCGAGTTGGCCACCGCCGCACTGCTGGCGGTGCCACCCGCCGCCACCGTGCTGCTCACCGGCCCGATACCCGGTTGGATCGCCCCGGCGCTCACCCACGGCCTGGCGTTCACCGTCGCCGCGGTGCTCCCGGTGGTGATGGGCGCGGTGTTCCTCCGGGTGCCGCTGTTGCCCACCGTCGCGATCGAGGTGGTGCCGACGGAGCCAACCAGGACCACCCCGGCCGCCACAGCCACGCCGGGCGACGGCGCGCTGGACCCGGGCACCACCTCCGGTCCGACACCGGACGACGACGCCGGACCGGAGGTGGTGCTCGGCGCGCTCATCGCGGTCACCGACACGTCGACGATCGTGCTGGACCGGGCGGCCACCGTGCGGTTCCTGCCGAACGGTTGGGTCGAGTCGCAGGTCCTCTGTCCACAGGTGACGGCCGTGCCCTACAGCCTCGTGTCGGTGCGTGGTTGGCCGGTGGAGGAGACCGCGCTCGACTGGATGATGCCGCGCCGGCCGGTTACCGATCCCGACGTCCGCTGTGAGGGCCGACTGCCCAGCGCGCGGTGACCCGGCGGGTCCGGCGACGCCACTGACGAATTGGGTCGCTCGGCCGGTCCGCACGGCTCTACGCTGCGCGCATGCTGCTGCGCATGTCGACCCTGCTGCTCCGGACCCTGCGCGAGGACCCGGCCGACGCGGAGGTGCCGAGCCACCGGCTTCTCCTGCGCGCCGGTTACATCCGTCGCGCCGCGCCGGGCGGCTACACCTGGCTGCCGCTGGGCAAGCTGGTGCTGGACCGGATCACCGACGTGGTGCGTGGCGAGTTGTTCGCGATCGGCGACCAGGAGGTGCACTTCCCGGCATTGCTGCCCGCCGAGCCGTACCGGACGAGCGGCCGGTGGACGGAGTACGGCGACCTCCTCTTCACCCTCGCCGACCGGCGCGGCGTGGAGCACCTGTTGGCGCCCACCCACGAGGAGGTGGCGGCGCTGCTGGTCAAGGACGTGTTCACCTCGTACCGGGACTTCCCGGTGACGCTGTTCCAGGTGCAGACGAAGTTCCGCGACGAGGCGCGCCCCCGCGCCGGGGTGCTGCGCGGCCGGGAGTTCCTGATGAAGGACGCGTACTCGTTCGACCTGGACGACGCGGGGTTGCGGGACGCGTACGCCCGGCACCGGGCGGCGTACCAGCGGATCTTCGACCGGCTGGGCCTGGAGTACAGGGTGGTGCACGCGATGTCCGGTGCCATGGGCGGCTCGGCGTCGGAGGAGTTCCTGGCCTCGACACCGGTCGGTGAGGACACCTTCGTCGGCTGTACCGCCTGCGACTACGCGGCGAACACCGAGGCGGTGGTCACCCGGGCACCCGCCGCGAGCGATCCGGCCGCGCCGCCGGCCGCCGAGGTGTACGACACCCCGGAGACCCCGACCATCGCCGGCCTGGTGGAGCTGGCCAACGCCCGCAGGCTGGGCGGCCGGGACGGCTGGACCGCCGCGGACACGTTGAAGAACGTCGTGTTGACCGTTCGTCAACCGGGTGCCGAGCGGGCCGAGTTGCTGGTGATCGGGCTGCCCGGTGACCGGGAGGTCGACCTGAAGCGGCTGGGCGCCGCGCTGGAACCGGCCCAGGTGGCCGTCTTCGACGAGTGGGCCGCGCATCCGGAGCTGGTCCGCGGGTACCTCGGCCCGCAGGTGCTCGACAAGCTGGGCATCCGCTACCTTGTCGATCCGCGGGTGGTGTCCGGCTCGGCCTGGCTGACCGGGGCGAACGAGCCGGGGCGGCATGCGACCGACGTGGTCTGCGGGCGGGACTTCACGCCCGACGGCACTATCGAGGCCGCCGAGGTACGCGCCGGCGATCCCTGTCCCGACTGTGGCGACGGCGAGCTGACCATCCGGCGGGGCATCGAGATCGGGCACATCTTCCAGCTCGGTCGCCGGTACACCGACGCGTTCGCTGTCGACGTGCTCGGACCGGCCGGCAAACCGGTCCGGCCCACAATGGGTTGCTACGGCATCGGCATCTCCCGGGCGGTCGCGGCCATCGCCGAGCAGCACCACGACGACCGGGGGCTGGTCTGGCCGGCGGCGGTCGCGCCGTGCGACGTACACCTGGTGGTGGCGGGCAAGGGTCCGCAGCTCGACGCGGCGCTGGAGCTCGGCGGACGGCTCGCCGCCGCCGGCCTGCGGGTGCTTGTCGACGACCGCACGCACGTCTCGGCCGGGGTGAAGTTCACCGACGCTGAGCTGATCGGCATCCCCCGCACCGTCGTGGTCGGCCGCCGACTCGTCGACGGGTACGTCGAACTGCGCGAGCGGGCCGGCGACGGGCGCACCGAGCCGCCGTTGGCAGGGCTGGTGGACCGGCTCGTCCACGAGGTGCGCGCGGAACGCGAGAACCTGGTGTAGCTGCCGCGTCAACGGGTAGTGCAGTTGGATCGGGTGTAAACGTCTTCGGAGGCTCTCATGACCGGTTACCGGGTCAGTGACGTGATGACCAAGCAGGTGGTGTACCTGCCGGCGGAGACCACCCTGGACGAGGCGGCCAGGGTGATGAAGGAGGCGGACATCGGCGACGTGGTGGTCACCGACGGCGCCAGTCTGGCCGGCATGCTCACCGACCGGGACATCGTGGTGCGGGCCGTGGCGGAGAACAGCTCCCCCGCGGCCACCACCATCGGCTCGATCGTCACCCGCGAGGTGGTCATGATCGAGCAGCACTGCACGGCGGGCGAGGCGGCGACGCTGATGCGGGACCGGGGGATCCGCCGGGTGCTGGTCTGTGACAGCGATCGCAAGCTGGTCGGGATCGTCTCGCTCGGCGACCTGGCCATGCAGCTCGACCCCACCAGCGCGTTGAGCGAGATCAGCGAGCAGTCGCCCACCGTCTGAGGCAGGTCGGGCCGGCACCGGTCGGCTTGCGGGAGGCGCTCCGCCCGACGGCGGTAGCCTCGACGCATGGCTGACATGCCGGCCCGATTGGCCGAGATCGTCGACGAGTTCGCCGCCGCGCCGCGCGACCTGGTGCTGGAGATGCTCCTGGAGTACGCGGACGTCATCCCGGTGCTGCCGCAGGGTGCCGTCGAACGCGAGGGCATGGAACAGGTGCCCGAGTGTCAGACGTCGTTCTTCCTGCGTGCCAAGGTGACAGCGGAGGGCACCGTGGCGACGGTCTTCGACTGCCCGCCGGAGGCGCCGACCACCCGGGCGTTCGCCGGCATCCTCGCCGAAGGGCTGGCGGGCGCGAGCCCGGAGCAGGTGCTTGCCGTACCGGACGACCTCTATCAGCGGATGGGCCTGGCCCAGGCGATCAGCCCGCTACGGATCCGCGGCGGCACGGCGATCCTGGGCCGGCTCAAGCGTCAGGTGCGGGAACAACTCGGCTGACCACGAGGTTGCCACCGATCATGGAGATCGAGATCTACGCGGACGTCATCTGCCCGTGGTGCTACATCGGCAAGCGCCGCCTGGACGAGGCCCTCGCCAGCTACGACGGTGAGGTGACGGTCCGCTACCGGCCGTTCCAGCTCGACCCGTCGCCGGTGCCCGAGCCTCTTCCGCTGGTGGAGGCGCTCGCCGGCAAGTTCGGTGGTCCGGAGCGCGCCCGGCAGATGGTCGATCACGTGACCCAGGTCGCGGCGGGTGACGGTCTACGGCTGGACTACGACCGCGCGGTGATCGCGAACACGTTCGACGCGCACCGGCTGGTCTCCTACGCCACCGACCACGGGCGGGCGGCCGAGATGGTGGAGGCGCTCTACCAGGCGCACTTCAACCGGGGCGTCGATGTCGGCTCCCGGGAGGCGCTGGCCGCGCTGGCCGGTGACATCGGTCTGGACGCGGCCGACGCACGACGATTCCTCGACTCCGACGAGCGCGTCGCCGACGTCGAAGCCCAACTGGCCACCGCTCGGGACCTCGGCGTCACCAGCGTGCCGATGTTCGTGCTGGCCGGGAAGTACGCGGTCGCCGGTGCGCAGGAGGTGCAGACGCTGCTCGCCGCGCTCACCGAGGTCGAGCAGCGCGAGACTGCGGCGCACTGAGCCATCGGGACGCCGGCATCGATGATCACAATGTTTCACGTGCAACAACATCGATGCCGGCCACTGGTCAGGCCGGCCTGGCCAGCCCTTCCACCACCTGCGCGCCGGGCAGCGCACCCAGCGCCGGGCCCGGCAACGCGATCTTGCTGTGCCGTACGCCCGACCCGATGATCACGTGCGGGGTGGCGATGACCCGCGAGTCGACAAGGATCGGCCACTGCGCCGGCAGCCCGATCGGGGTGATGCCGCCGTACTCCATCCCGGTCAACGCGACCGCGTCCGCCATCGGAGCGAAGCTCGCCTTGCGGACGTCGAGCGCCCGCCGGGCCACCCCGTTCACATCGGCTCTGGTGGTGGCCAGGACGATGCAGGCCGCGTAGCGGACCACACCCTCACGCTTGCCCGCCACCACGACACAGTTGGCCGACACGTCCAGCCCCACCTCGTACGCCGCGCAGAACGCGGCGGTGTCGGCGAGCTCGGCGTCGATCGGCGCGACAAGCACCTCGTTGACGTCCACCGGCGCGTCGGCGGGCCACTGCGCGACGGCTTCCGCCACCGGCGGGGCGAGCAGGTCCAGGCGGGCGCGGGCGGGTTCGGTCTTCAGCGTTCCCATCACGGGTGCGATCCTCGCATCCGCCACGCTGAACCGCCCGGCGGCACCCGGACCACCAGGGGACGCCACCGGTCCGGGCCGAACCGATCCGGTACTCAACTGCCGGCGAGGAACGCGTTGTCGCGCATGAAGGAGCGGTCGCGGGCGGCCGCCAACTCCTCCTCGCGCCGGGCCCTGGCCCGTTGCAGCTCCAGGTCCTCCATCGCGTGCCGGACACCCAGCCGGATCACGCCGTAGAGGAAGACGAAACCGAAGACGTAGAGGATCACCGTGGTGACGACAGCGAACATGGCGTCACCGTAAGACGAACGTGAACCGTTGTTGCTCTCATTTCCACCCCGTTCCCCCGTACGTGTGTGGCGAGGCGGTTCACCCCGAGCGGATCAGATCCAGCACGGTCAGCAGCGCGAAGAATGCGATCACGATCTCGTTGACGAGCCAGGAATGCCCCTCGGCCCACTCCCGCATCCGGGTCAGGGCCCGGGCCGCGCTGTCCCCGAGCAGCAGCAACGCCAGCAGGGGCAGGGCGAGCAGGAGCACGGTGAGCAGCACGAACGGCACCAGGTGCCACCACGCCAGGTCGTGCCGGGCCACGCTCGCGCCGACGGCGGCCATTGTCAGGTCGTCGGTCGGTGTCACGACGAAGAGCAACGCGCCCAGTCGCATCGCCGCCCGAGGTTCGGCACGTTCGATGCTCTTCAACCATCTGGGCGGCCCGGACCGGTTGCGCCGGACCCACACCACGACGGCCAGGCAAACAAGCAGCGCGAGAATCACCAGGTCGATGGCGGGACCGCGATCGACCTTGCCGGCCACGGCACTGGCGTCGGCGGCCAATCCACCCAACCAACGGGTGAACAGCCAGCTCACCGTCACTCCGGCCGTGACCACCAGGCCGGCCCCGGCGAGGAAGCCCAGCGACGCCGCCCGGGGCCGGTTCGACGAGGCCAGGAAGACCGCCACGACCAGCTGGGATCCGGCGACCATCACCACGGCGAGCGGCAGGACGGTCAGGAAGCTCATCGCCCGTCATCCTCCCGGCCCGGCGGGTTCGGCTGCGGCCGTTTCCCCGGATCACCCGGAGTGGCGAGGTGCTCCCGAGCCCACCACGACCCGGCCGGCCAACAGCGCCCCGAGCAGCGCGAGGCCGGCCGCCACCGCGAGGGTCAGCGTGTAACTCGCCGGGCCGGGCGCGCTGCCCGCCGCCAGCACGGCCCCGGTCAGTGCCAGCACTGTCGCCGCGAAGAGCGAGTCGCCCAGTTGCAGCGACGAACTGTTGCGGCCCTGCTCGCCGGGGGCGGACAGCTCCAGGGTGAGCACCGACAACGACGGGTAGAGCAGTCCCATGCCGAGGCCGGCGACCGCCCAGCCGACCACCGCGACGCTCACTGGCAGCTCCGGCCGAACGGCGAGCGCGACAGTGGCGGTGCCGAGCGTGATGCAGGTCAGCCCGGCGCGCGGCAGGCTGGCCCGGGACGCCGGCACCGGAATCCGACCCTGCAACCAGGAGCCCACCGACCAGGCCAACGCGCCGACAGTGAGGACCAGCCCCGCCGCGGTCGGCGAGAGGCCCCGCTCCCGGGAGAGCATCAACGGGATGACCACCTCGGCGCCGACGAAGGCCGCCGACGCCAGCCCGCGCAACCCGACGACGGTCGGCAACCCGCGAGCCGCCCGAAGGAAGCCGGCCGGTAGCAGTCGCGGCGCACAGACCAGCAGGCCGGCCACGGCGATCACGATCAACACCAGAGCGAAGGTGCCGCGCTGCTGGCCCCCGATGTGCAGCAGCGCGGCACTCACGGCGGCACCGCACGCCCAGCCGATCCGCGCCACCGCCCCGGCCGGCGGACCGGTCGCCACGCTCCGACCCAGCGACCGAAGGCCCGGGTGGATCAGCAGGACCGCCGGCACGGCCACCGCCGGGACCGCCAGGAAGACCCACCGCCAGCCCAGGTACTGCACGATCAGGCCGGCGACCGCAGGCCCCACAAGTGACGGTACGACCCACGCCGCCGCGAAAGCCGCGAAGATCTTGCGGTGCAGCTCCTGCGGGTACGCCTGCCCGACGATCACATAGAGCGCCACCGAGAGCAGCCCGGAGCCGAACCCCTGCACCGCCCGCCCGACGACAAGCACACCCATCGCGTGGGCGGTCCCCGCGATCAGCAGCCCCACCACGAACCAGGCGACGCCGTGCCACATCGGACCTCGCGGGCCTCTGGCGTCGCACCAGATGCCGGAAACCACCATGGCCAGCACGCCGGTGGCGAACGGGCCACCGAACGCGATCCCATACAGCGCGACCCCGTCCAGGCTGCGGGCGACGGTGGGCATCGCCGTACCGACTGCCAACGCCTCGAACGCGAGCAACGAGATCAGCGCGACGCTCCCCACCGACATCGCCCGCAGCCGGGGTGCGAACAGCCCGGCTGCGGCGGGTATGGCGGGGGCGACGGTGCTCGGCATGGACCGAGCATGCGACCTCAACCCGCATTCAAGTCAATCGGCGGTGACCCGGCTCTCGTCAGGCGTCCTGCAACGCCCTCCCGAGCCCGCGCGCCAGTCCGGAAAAATGCTGGTCCGCCAGGAGGTGACCGGCGGTGATCACCACAGCGAGCGGCCACTCGATGAGCTGCAGGGCGGCAAGCACGCCGATCCCGGTGTAGTAGAGGACCTTGTCGGGTGGCGGCAGCGCCACCTCGCCCAGCATTGGTAGGTCCATCCGCCGGCTGTACATCTGGACGTTCGCCTGCGAACCACTGAGGTGTCGCGTCAGCATGCTCATTCCGGCCTCCCCATCTCCGGTGATTGTCATCGGATTCCACAGGTCCACCCGTCCATGCTTCGGCAACGACGGAAAGTTCCACCACTCGACGGGCATAACGGACGGCAGGTCGGGAAGCCAGGCCGCCGGACGTGCGGCGGCGGGAGGACGAGATGGCCAAGGTCAGGACCAGCGGCAGCAGGGAGCCGGGCCGGCGCCCGTCCAGCCGTACGCCTCGATGACGGCGGCAGGTCGCGCTGCCGGCCGCATCCTGCCGTCCTTCGGCGTGCACCTGGTCGGCGGGGCGTCCCGGACCGTCGGGTCGGCCGCGACCCGGCTGACCCGGTCCCTCGGGCTCGCCCGGCGTCGGGTCTGGTCCCGTCCCGGTCGACACCACATCGAGGTGCACGGAGTGTGCCAGGAGGGCGGCGACCGGCTCGCCCGGCAGGTGGAGGGCGCGCTGGAGCGGATGCCCGGGGTGGCCTGGGCCAGGGTGAACGCGCCGTCCGGGCGGGTCGTGGTGGCCGTGCGTGCCCCCGAACCCAAACTGGACGACCTCATCGCAACGATCAGCCGCGTCGAGTGGACCTGCGACCACGAACCCGACCCCGAGGTCCCACCCCCGCACCCCCCGGAGGAGGGCCCCCACAACCCGCGCACCCTCGGCGCGCTCGCCTCGGACGCGCTGGGTCTGACCCTCTGGGCGGCCACCCGGATCCTGCCGTTCGCACCGTTGCCCGCCGAGGTGGCCGGCGCACTGGCCGCTGTCGACCTGCAACCGAAGCTGCACGCGTTCCTCGGCAAGGCGTTGCGCTCCGACCCGCGCGCCGAGGTCCTCTTTCCGCTGGCCGAGGCGGTGGTGCAGGGCCTGACCGGCCGCTGGACCGGCATCGTCCTCGACGGCGCCCAACGGCTCGTGGAGTGGGGCGAGGACCGGGCCCAGTTCTCCGCCTGGGAGAAGGCCGAACCGCGGTTGACCGGCGACCCCGAGCGGGCCGTCGCCCGGTGGCCGATAGCCGACCGTCCCCGACCGAAGCCGCACGGCGCGGTCGAGCGGTACATCAACCGGGCCCTCGCCGGCGGTACGGCGGCCGGCGCGGCGGCGCTGCCCTTCGCCGGGCGCAAGCGGGCCGCCGCGCTGGGCCTGTCCGCACTACCGAAGGCGCCCGGCAGCGGACGCGAGGGGTATGGCGCCCAACTCGGCCGGATGCTGGCCCGGCGCGGGGTGATCGCGATGGACCGCAGTGTGCTGCGGGAGTTGGACCGGATCGACACGCTCGTGCTGGACGCCGCGGTGCTCGGCTCGGACCGGGGCGTGCTTGCCGATCTGGCGCCCGTGCCCGGTGCGGACGTCGACCAGGTGGCGGAGCGGGCGTTCGCGCTGTTCGACCCCGAGGATCCGGCCGGGGCCCGGGCGGCGGACGGCTGGCGGCTCGGGCCGTTGGACGAGATGCCGGCTCACGACCCCGTACCGGACGGCGACCGGCTGCGCTCGGCCGGCGGCCACCTGCTCGGCCTCGCCCACGGTGACCGGCTGGCCGCCCTGTTGCGGGTCGAGCCGGAACCCGCGCCCGGCGTCGACGATCTGCCCGCCGCCGCCCGGCACGCCGGACTGCGCCTGGTGGTGGCCGGCGGCGACGAGCAGCGGTACGGCTTCGCCGACGCGCTGCTGCCCGGCGGAGACCAACTGGCCGAGTCGGTCCGCGCGTTGCAGCGCGACGGCGCGGTGGTGATGCTGGTTTCGGCGGACCGCAAGGCGCTCGGGGCGTCCGACTGCGGCCTGGGGTTCGCCGCACCGGAGGACCTACCGCCGTGGGGCGCGCATCTGCTCGTCGGCGCCGACCTGCGGGTGGTGGCCCTGGTGATCGAGGCGACCGGGGTGGCTCGGCGTACGGCCCAGCAGAACATCAGGCTGGCCATGGCGGGCACCGGTCTCGGGGCGCTGGGCGCGTTGACGGCCCCGCCGACCGAACTGCCCGGCCGGTCACTCGTCGCTGTGAACGGCGCGGCCGGGTTGGCCTTCGCCAACGGGGTCTGGCAGGCCCGCAGGCTGCACGACCAGTCGGACACCCCGGCGCCTGTGACAACCGCCTGGCACCTGATGCCGGTCGGCACCGTGCTGGACCATCTGCGGACCACGCCCGACGGCCTGGCCAGCGCGGAAGCGCAGCGCCGACACCAGGCCGCCGGCGGGAACGGCGGCACCGGCGCGGGGAGCGGGGGTCTGCTGCGTGCCTTCGTGGACGAGCTGTCCAACCCGCTCACCCCGGTGCTCGCCGCCGGGGCGGTGCTGTCCGCCTCGTTCGGATCGCTCGTCGACGCCGCCCTGGTGGGCAGCGTCGTCGGCGGGTCCGCCCTGATCGGCGCGGTGCACGAACGCAACACCGAACGGTCACTTGCGGAGCTGCTGTCCCGGTCGGCGGTGACCGCGCGGGTGCGCCGGGACGGCGCCGAGCAGGTTCTCGCCGCCGAGGACCTGGTCCTCGGGGACGTCATCGCCCTGGAGCCGGGCGACTCGGTGCCCGCCGACTGCCGCGTCCTCGAATCGGTGGGCCTGGAGGCGGACGAATCGTCGCTGACCGGCGAGTCGTTGCCGGTCGCCAAGTCCAACCGGCCGGTGGTGGCCGCCGCCATCGCCGACCGGCACTCGATGCTCTACGAGGGCACCACCGTCGCCGCCGGCCACGGCACCGCCGTGGTGGTCGCGACCGGGTCGGACACCGAATCCGGCCGCAGCCTGGCACTGGTTCGACAGGCCCCCCCGGCAAGTGGGGTGGAAGCCCGGCTCGGTTCGTTGACCAGCGCGGCCATCCCGTTGGCCGCCGGTTCGGCGATAGCGGTGGCCGGCGCGGGCCTGCTGCGGGGCGTACCCCTTGCCGAAACGGCGGCGACCGCGGCGAACCTCGCCGTGGCGTCGGTGCCGGAGGGGCTGCCGTTCCTGGTGAGCGCGGCGCAGTTGGCCGCCGCCCGGCGGTTGGCCGAGCACGGCGCGTTGGTGCGCAATCCGCGCACCATTGAGGCGCTGGGTCGGGTGGACGTGCTCTGCTTCGACAAGACCGGCACCCTCACCGAGGGCCAGTTGCTGCTCGCCGGGGTCGGCGACGGCGTGGGCGATCGGTACGCCTCGGTGGACCGGCTGGACGACCGGCTCCGGCTGACACTTGCCGCGGCGCTGCGCGCCACCCCCGCCGCAGCCAACCCGGAGGAGTTGGCGTTGCAGACCGACCGGGCGGTCCGGCGGGGTGCCGGGGTGGCCGGGGTGGTGGAGCAGACCGGTGCGGCGGGCTGGCGGCCTGCCGGCGGGCTGCCGTTCGAACCGTCCCGCGGCTATCACGCGAGCATCGGCGAGACCGACGGTCGCCTGTTGTTGAGTGTCAAGGGTGCCCCGGAGACAGTGCTGCCGCGTTGTTCGGCTCGGCGGATGGACGGCAGTCAGCAGCCGCTGGACGACGCCGGCCGCGCGGAGCTGGAGCGGGTGCTCGCCGATCGGGCCGGAGCGGGAAACCGGATCCTGGCCGTCGCCGAGTGCCAGGTGGACCACTCGAAGGTGACAGACGCCGACGTGCGAGGGCTGACCTTCGTGGGTTTCCTGGCCCTCGCGGACGGGGTCCGGGAGAGCGCCGCCCCGGCCGTCCGCCGGATCCGGCAGGCCGGCGTGCACACCATCATGATCACCGGTGACCATCCGGCCACCGCCGAAGCCATCGCGGCCACCATCAGCGAGCACGACGAGCAGCGGGTGGTCACCGCCGGTGAACTCGACCAACTGGACGACGACGCGCTCGCCGACCGGCTGGCCCACACCGACGTGGTGGCCCGCTGCACGCCCACGCACAAGGTGCGGATCATCCAGGCGTTGCAGAAGTGCGGGCGGACCGTGGCGATGACCGGTGACGGTGCCAACGACGCGCCGGCGATCCGGCTGGCCGACGTCGGCATCGCCCTCGGCCAACGGGGCACCCCGGCGGCGCGGGCCGCAGCCGACCTGGTGGTCACCGACGACCGGTTGGAAACCATCATCGCCACCCTGATCGAAGGGCGGGCCATGTGGTCGTCGGTGCGGCACGCGCTCAGCATCCTGGTCGGCGGCAACCTCGGCGAGATCGCGTTCAGTGTGCTCACCGCCGCGGCGACCGGCCGCTCCGCGCTCACCGGCCGCCAACTCCTGCTTGTCAACCTGCTCACCGACCTGGCGCCGGCGCTGGCCATCGCGGTCCGGCCACCCGCGTCGGACCGCACCGACGCGCTGCTCCGGGAAGGCCCGGACACGGCGCTCGGCGAGAGCCTGACCAGGGAGATCGGCCTCCGGGCGGCAGCGACAACGCTTGGCGCGACAGCCGGCTGGACGTTGGCCCGCTACACCGGACGCCGCCAGCGGGCCGGAACTGTCGCCCTCGTCTCCCTGGTCGGCACCCAACTCGGACAGACAATCCTGGCCGGCGGCACCAGCCCGGCAGTGCTCGCCTCCACGGCGGCGTCACTGGGTGTGCTCGTCGTGGTGGTGCAGACGCCGGGGGTGAGCCAGTTCTTCGGCTGCACCCCGCTCGGACCGGTGGGCTGGACCATCGGGGCCGGCTCGGCGCTCGGCGCGACCTTCGCCAACGGCGCGCTCACCAAGCTGATGGCACACGTGCCCTCGGTCCGACCCGACACCACAGCGGCGGACGGAGACGGCACGAGGGGTGCCGAGAACTGAGCCGCGAACCATCGGCAGGCAGACCCCGTCGCGAGGTCACCCCCGACGATCAGCCGCGCGGATCATCGCCGCTGTCTCCGGGTCGGGCATGAGTTCCCGGACCTCCTGGGCGCAGCGGCAGCCGACGGCCAGCTTGGCAGCCCACGCCAGCGCCTCCTCGCGGGTGGCCACCTCGACGACCGCGAACCCGCCGACGACCTCCCGGGTCTCCGGGTAAGGGCCGTCGGTGACCGTACCGTCGGTGGACACGATGCTCGCCTGCTGCCGTTCGAGTCCGCCGCCGAACACCCACACGCCGGCGGTCACGGCCTCCTGGACCACCGCGTGCGAGGACTTACCCACGTCCGGCATCTCCTCGGCGGGGATGTGGTCCATCGCGCCATCATTGAACGAGATCAGGTACTGCGGCATGCTCGCGACTCCCAGGTCCCGGCGGCCACCCTCCGGCCGCCTCTCATCTTCACTACGAACGACGTGCCCGGGATTCGACGCCGCACCGGAAAATTTCTGCGGAATCTTCGCCGGCCCGGCGCTCGCCGTGTCCGTCGCCCGAGCAGATCGCGCCCGCACGGGGTACGTCAAGGGACTCGGCTGGCGGCAGGCCTTCCCGGTGGCCCGCTACCTGCGGCCCGCCGGACCTGTCGGTGGCCGCTAGCTGTGCCCGACGCCGCCTGTCGAATCCTGGACGACGTCGCCTGACGACTCAATCAGGTCGATGAAGCGACGCAGCATGAGCCAGGGGACCTCACCGCTACAGCTGACCATCACGTCGCCTGCCGGGCGCGGTGTGAACGGCCCATCGTCCCGAGTCGCGTCTGGAATCGTGACGATGAGGCAGGGCCCGGTCCCCGGTGCTCCGGTCAGTCCGACCAGCTCGTACTGCCACGCGTCGTCAGGCAGGCTGTAGAACGAGTTGATCTCGTAGAGCCGACCGTCGTGCTCCCAGATGTCCACAGCAGCAGGATCACACGCTCGTGCGCACAGGGCAGTCCGTCACTGGTGGCCGCTGGCCGATGTCAGACGGGCCGCCACTCGTCGTGGGCGTCGAACTCGCCGAGGGAGTCCTCGGTCCAGCCCAGGTCACGCCAGGTGCCGGTGCCGTCCAGCGGGCCCTCGTGGAGCAGCTCCACGTAGCTGCCGCGATGGGTGGCCAGGCGTATGCGTTCGCCGCGACTGAAGAAGAACATGGAGAGGGCCACGTCGGGGCGGCCGTCAATGATCTCCATGCCAAGAACACCCTTCCACGTCAACTGGAACCCGGACGTGGGGACGGCCGGGCCACGCAGCAGACAGGAGAAGGCGTCCTCCATCTCGGTGAGGTTGACCAGCTCCACCTCCTGGTCGAAGTGGACGGACAGGCTGTCGACGAGCGCGGCGACCTCCACCCGCCATCGTCGGGACCCTTGACCTGCCTGTTCGTCATGTCCTTCGGCAACCGTCATGGCCAGTCCTGTTCTTCCCAGCGCTTGCGATTCGGATGGATAACGTCGTTGACCGGGTGCGGCCGATCCGCGACACAGGTGGTCGCCGCTCACCGGGGGCGTCTCCGCCCTCTGGGCGATCATGCCGTACGCGGTGATCACGGAGTCCGCCTTGCCCGCCTCGGTGATCGCCACCGAACGATCGCTGTAGTAGGTGTCCGCGCCCGGCCCATGCCGACCGGAGGTCGCCAGCAGGCCGGGGCCAGCCCGGCCGGACCTCGTGACACGGGCTCGTGCTGGATCATTGGTTCATGACGAGCCGGGAACACGGGGATCTGCAGTTCGTTCGTGCGACGTCAGCCGAGGTGGCGCAGGTCGTGGCGGTGCTCGACCACGCTGCGGCTTGGCTGATGGCCTCTGGCATCCGGCAATGGCCCGATAGATTTGACACGGAGTGGATAACGCCGTCCGTCGAACGCGGAGAGACCTGGCTGGTACGGGCCGGCGGTCGTGCGGCGGGAACGGTGACGTTGGACTGGTCCGACCCTCTGTGGAGCGACTGCGCCGGCAGAGCTGGATACGTGCACCGCATGGCGGTGGAACGGTGGGCCGCGGGTACAGGACGCGCCATCGTGGCCTGGGCTGTCGATCAAGCGCGCCTCCGAGACGCCGTTGCGCTGCGGCTCGACTGCGTGGCCGCCAATCCTGGGTTGCGGGCCTACTACGAGGCCATTGGCTTTCACCACCGCGGTGATGTCGAAGTCGGGGGTGCACCGGGTCAGCGCAGCGACGGCGGCATGCGAACGCTCGTCAGTCGTTACGAGCTACCGCTCTGACGACATCCGCCTTCTGGCCCCGCCGGAGGCATGCCTTGATCTCATGGAGCCAGCAATGCAGCCCACCAAGGGCTGTGATCCGACAACAGATCCGCGACACTCGTCCGCCAACTGAGGTGCGACAGATCCAGCGACCTAGAGGCGGCAGGTTGGCCGCCGACGAAACGTCCTGTCGTTGTCGTAGCCGAGGACAGTGCGTTGCCGTCCGGCGCCACGAGGGGTTGTTGGCCTGGCAGGCTCGAGAGTCTGCTGCTTACAGTTGGCTGCTGTGATGGAGTTGCCTGGTTTCGACGTGCTGTTAGGGCGACTGCTGGCGCATAGGCGGGCCGATCCGGCAGCGGTGGCGCGGGCTGCGGGTGTGTCCGTACCGGAGCTAGACGCCGTGCTGGCCGGCGGCCACGTCAATGCCCTTTTGCTGCGTCGTGTGGCACCTGCGTTGGGCTTCCACGCAGCGGACCTGTTCGTGATCGCCGGTCATGACGTGCCGGCCGACCTGGCTCCCGCAAGGGGCACCCGTCCGTGGCAGGTCGGGCACGTGATGCAGTCGGCCATGCGCCTGTACGGCAAGCGTTTCGACCGGCTGCACGAGTTCATCCGCTCACTTCCGGTCGTCCTCCCTGCCGAGCCGCTCCCGCCGCCGGCGCGATCTCCGGCAGGGCCCGGCGCGCTGGTGCTGGGTTTGCTGGCCAATCGGAACATCCGCCCGCACATCGCACAGCTGCTGTGCCGCGTAGGCGGTGGACCGTATGTCTCAGACTCGACGATCTACCGCGTGGTACGTGGCGAGTCGGCGTTAACTCCGCAGTACGTCACCGCATTCGCGGCTGTGCTGGGTATTGCGGCCGGCGACCTGACCGCCCTGACCGGCATCGGTCCACCTGTCGACACCGCACGGTTGCACCCTCGCCGGGCAGAACTGGCCGCGGTGGCCTGGGACGCAAGGCGGTTGAACAGCGAACAACTTTCGCAGGTTCAGGAACTCGCGTTCGACCTGGCACGAGTTGGCGGGCGGAGGTAGGACGGCCACTGCCCGCCAGGCGATGAGACCGAGTCCAGGTGAGCTCCAATGCATCGACGCATGCCCGAGGGCACACTGCCATAGCCACGATCAGCACGCTGAGGTGTCGCAGATCAGCTGGCGGAAACGTGTCGCACATGTCGACGGAGGACAAGCCCACCAAGGGCTGTGTCCGTCAAGGGAGATGCTTGGCACTCGCGTCCCACCAGACGCTTGCCGCTGTTGTTCAGGACCACGCGCGGTAATCCGTTCACGGACCGGACGTGGTCGAACGAGTGGGTCAAGTGGCGGGACAAGGCGGGATGGCCCAAGAAGCACGGGAGGTTTCACGCGCTGCGGCACCTCTTCGCCACGACGCTGATCACCAATCACGCCGAACCACAGAATGTGCAACGGCTACTCCGTCACCAGACGCTACGGATCACCTTGGAGACATAAGTCCACTGGGGGCCTCGGCGAGAGTGGCGGCGCGGTGTCATCGGTGATGTCCTGCGGGCTGCGGGGCACCGCCGGTAGATGCCAACCAAGGGAAGATCATTGCTGGGCTGTGCCGAATCTGCGCCCGATGATCTCGAACTTATCTCTGGTACAGCTCACAGGCTGTGTGTGGTGGGCCGGAGGTACCACCATGCGAACCGCACCGCCACGATCGCAGGCGATCCGCTGACCCTGAAGTTGCCCGGCTCAGGAACCTCGGGGCGTGCGCGGTGATTCCGACACGACCCGCCGAACCGTCGTGAGGCCCGAAACGCCTGCGGCCGGCGGCTGGTCCGGATGACCTTCGGCGGAGGCCTCCCTCGGAGTACTCGAACGGCGGCCACGACGTCCGTGACGGTGCGGTTAGGCGGGGCCAGCTCCGCTGGCCAGTCCTTTCCTCGGCTGACCCAGAGGGTGGCAAGCCCTGCCGCGCGGCCACCCTCGACATCCAGCACCGGGCTGTCACCGATCGCCCAGCCCCCGCCGGACAGATCGAGGCCGCACCCACGGGCTGCCGCCTCGAGAATTTCACGTGCTGGCTTCCGGATGCCCAACTCCCCGGACACTGCCCAGGCATCGACGCATCGGTCCAGCCCCGTACGCCTGATCTTCCCTAGCTGGTTGTCGGCCTGACCGTTGGTCACGATCGCGACCGTCCAGCCGTCGTCACGCAGCAGTGTCAGCGACGCCAACACCTCTTGGGGGCAGCTCACCAACTCCGGCATCCGGCGTCGGTACTGCCTCCATGTCTCATCCACCGAGGCTGCCAGTCCGAAACGCTCGGTCACCTCGCCGAAGAACCAGTTACGGGGCACGGCCCCGTCCTGATCCGTAGCGATCAGCCAGGCCAACGCGTCATACGGCAGTTCGCGATCGGCGCAGAACTCGACCGCCCAGCGCCGGAATGCCTCCGAACGGTCCACGAGCGTGTTGTCGAGATCGAAGAGCGCCAACCGCTGCATGGTCAACAACCGTACCGGGCGGGTAAAGCGGATCTCCTCGTCGGGCAGTCGCCAGACCGTCCGGGGAGGCTGGTAGCCCTTGCGGTGCACGGTGATGGAGTTGCTGGGGCACTCCACGATCCGGATGACGGCCGACACCTACGCGCACGTCCCGCCGGCGCGGGCTCGTCAGGCTGCCTCAGTCATCGACCGGGTGCTGGGCGAGGAGGAGACGGCGTTGCCGCTTGGCCGTACTGATGGCTGCACTCGGGACCGAGATCAACCCGGGAAAGTGCTGGTGGGCCGGAGGCACCACCATGCGCACCACACCGCCACGATCGTCGGCGATCCGCTGCCGATGGGTTTGCCCAGCTCATTCGGTGCGTTCGTGACGACATCGGGTCGATTTGGCTAAGCTGTTAGCTAAAGGAGGAGGTTGAATCATGTCGGCTGAAGCAGTGCACTACAACATGCATGACGCCAAGACCCACCTGTCGCGCATCATCGAACGGGTGGAACGCGGCGAAGAGGTCATCATCGACCGGGCGGGCACTCCGGTGGCGAAGGTGGTGCCGCTCGTACGACGGGCCAACCGCACCGCAGTCGGCTCCCTCGCCGGGCAACTGGACCTGTCAGGCGACTGGGACTCCCCACAGACCAACGCCGAGATCGCCAACGACTTCGGCATCGGCGCATGACCCTGCTGCTGGACACCCATGTCGCGCTCTGGGCCATCACCGGCGATGCGACTCTCGGCACTGAGTTCCTCAACCAGCTGCGCCACGAACCAGACATCTTCCTCTCTCCGGTCAGTCTCTGGGAAATCACCATCAAGCAGAGCGCGGGGAAGCTTGCGGGCCCCCCTGACCTCGCCGAGCGAGTAAGGGACATGGGATTCCGTGAACTTCCGGTGACCCACGCCCACGCCATCGCCGCCGGCCGCCTGCCACCCCACCACCGCGATCCCTTCGACCGCATGCTCGTCGCACAGGCGATCACCGAGAGTTTGACCCTGGCCACCCGCGACGCGTCGATAGCGCTGTACGACGTGGACGTCCTCAAGGCGTGATCGGGCGGGCTCGTCCCGGCGTGCCGAAGAACCGCGCGGAGACATGCGCCGCCCCTTGCCGGACAGCGGCTCGATGCTTACCGAACGTCGCCCGGCAGAGCGCTAGTGGGAGTCACGTGACGTGCTGGGCGAACTCACTCGCTGAACGGCACGCAGTGGGGCGTCGGGCTCGGGCATGGCAGTGCTGCCGGACACCGGCCATGACCTGCATCTGGGCAGATCTTGGACCCCTCCGTCTGGGTATCCGTTTCGGTGGGCCGGAGGTACCACCATGCGAACCACACCGCCACGATCGTCGGTGACCCGCTACCGCTGACTTTGCCCAGCTCACGGGCGTCAGGCGGTGCCCGATGAACCCGGGCCGACCGACCGACCCGCCGGTGCGGGTCGCCGATGCGGAAGAGATCAACCCGTTCCAACTCCTTCTCGATCTTCATGACCATGCCGTTGCTCGGACGCCGGAATCCGGACTCGATGACGTCCTGGCGGAGCTGGCGTTGTCCGCTGCGGTGGTGTCCTGGTGGACTCGCTGGCAACCCTCGACGATCCACTCTGCTCTACGGGCGGGCGCGGACCTGACGGACATCGCGGAAGCGACTGGTCTCGACGCGAGCGACGTTGTCCGGCGGTGGCGGCGATGGGCTGATGTCCAGACGCGGCTGGACATCGACGGGCGTCCGTCCGTGGATCCCGTCGAGGTCCGGGCCATCGAGCGACGGCTCGGGTCGGGGGTGGTTCGATGACGCCGACCCGGCTTGCCCGAGACGTGAGCACGGTGGCGGTGGCTGGGATTGCTGCCTGGTCGTCGTGGAGTCACATGGTCGCCGTGGCGTTGAGGTTCGGTGAGCGTCCCGAGGTCGCCTACGTGCTCCCGCTGTCGGTCGACGGGATGCTGGTCGTCGCGTCGGCGGCCATGGTCGAGGACAAGCGCGCCGGTCGGAGGGTGCGCTGGTCGGCCCGGACGGCTTTCGCGGTGGGGGTGGCGGCCAGCGTGGCGGCGAACATAGCCGCCGCCGAGCCAAGCCTCGGCGCGCGGATCGTGGCGGCGTGGCCAGCGGTAGCGTTGCTGCTGGTCGTGGAGATGCTGACCAGATCCACCCCAGTCCTAGAGTTGGGATCTCAGCGGGATAATCTGGCCGCCGAGGACGGCCCCGCCCGTCGGCAACCAGCGCTTACTAATGTCGAGCAAACAACAGCGCACGCGCCGGAGATTGGCAAGCCGACAGAGGGAGTCCAGCCGGTTCCGGTCGTCAAACGTTCGGCGGCAGGTGGTAAACCAGCAGCGCCGCTGCGGCGTTCCGCCCGGACCATGCGCGATCGGCGTGGGGAATCCGGTGAGCGAACAGCAGACATTGTCGCCCGGCTACGCGCCGAACGCCCTGACGCAAGCCTGATCGAGGTTGCCTCCGCTGCGGGCGTATCACTACGTCACGTACGGCGCCTCATCGCCAACGAACTCGTACGCACCCGAACCAACGGCGCATCCCACCCGATCAAGGCGCAGCAGTAGAAGGGGCGGGCTGCACAGTCGGCTGGGTATCGCGACGGTCGATGGGCCTGTGGTGATAGACGGTACTCATCAGCTCGGGGATGCGGTCGGTGTCACTGCGGTCGATCGCCTTCTCGGCAACATCCAACTCGCGCAGACGCTCGCGGTACCTCAGATACCGATGGACGATGGGGAGGACCAGGAGGAGGACGATGACCACCTGCCAGGGCGCGCCAGCCAGCGCGACGGCGCCCATGCCAGACGGTACGGCGAAGAGTTGCCAGGAGTCGATCTGGGTCATAGCGGGCCCTCCGTCGTCATGGAGGTAGAGTAACAGCGCGCCGCTAACACCGTCAGACCTAATTTTCGGAGCCGGGATGATCGACACACCCCTCCTGCTGTCAACATTCAACCGACTTGTCCGACTCTTGACCGAATCCGTCTCGAGCCATCTCAACGGCGCGGAGCCACTCCACGCGGAGCTGCGCGCGAGCTACGACCAGGCAGTCTCGGCGGGACTTACGGCGGCACCTTGGGAGGAGTGGCGCGACGAGCAGGTGGAACAAATCGCTATCGGATGGCTGCTCGGCACGATCTTTGCCCGCTACGCGGAGGACAACGGACTAATCGCGAGGACAGCTCCAACTGCCGACGCCAGACAGTGGTGGCTGTCGCGCCTCTCTTCGCTGGCGGACGCGCTGGCGACGGCACCGGCCCAACTCTGGCCCGCGCATTCCCACATGATGTCCGAGGATGGAGCCCAGCTGCTGATCGACTTCTGGCAGCAGCACGAGGAAGGCGGGGGCCAACCGGCCATCGATCTTCGTGTCCCGGATCTGGATACAAGGTTCCTTGGCGAGGTCTACCAGGATCTCTCAGAAAGCGCTCGACGTCAGTACGCGCTTCTCCAGACACCGGTCTTCGTAGAGGAGTTCGTCCTAGACCAGACGCTCGAGCCCGCTGTCGAGCGCTTCGGCCTGGAAGATCTCAAGGTCATCGATCCCGTCTGCGGCTCAGGGAATTTTCTGTTGGGTGCCTTCGCGCGCCTCCTGCGGCATTGGGCTGTCGCCGCACCGAACATGGCAGAGGTTGAACGAGTCCGTCGCGCACTCGGAGCGGTGCACGGCGTAGACCTGAACCCGTTCGCGGCGCAGATCACCCGGTTCAGACTCCTTGTTGCCGCCAGGCAGGCTTACGGCAGTTCAACAAGCTTGAAGAGTCCGACCGCCGACTGGACAATAAATGTCGCCGCCGGCGACTCGCTCCTAGCGGAGGGTGACGGCTTCGATGCGCATCCCAGCCTGCTGTCTCCCGGCCAGTATCACGTTGTGGTCGGAAATCCGCCGTACCACACAGTCAGGGACCAGGCCCTCAACGCACGGTATCGCGAGCGTTACGACACCTGCGTCGGAAAGTACGCCCTGACGGTGCCATTTATTCAGCGCTTCTTCGAACTGGCCCGCAACGGAGGCAAGGAGGAAGCAGGGTATGTAGGCGCGTTGGTGGCCAACTCATTCACAAAGCGCGAGTTCGGCCGCAGGCTGGTGGAAAAGTATTTCGCAGAACAAGTTACTCTAAATATGGTGGTGGACAGCTCAGGCGCCTTCATACCTGGACACGGCACCCCCACACTGATCTTGTTCGGCCGTAGCGTTCCCAACTTGGAATCAGACTCCGTGCTCATCGTCGCAGGCCTCCGCGGCGAGCCAAGCAGACCAGCCGATCCGGGAAGTGGATTAGTCTGGCAGTCAATTCTACGCCACGCGCATCAAGGCGGCGGGGCTGATCGGTGGACCGAATCGCGTATCGTTGGCCACGCCGCACTGCAGTCATTTCCTTGGCAGCTGAGCGGAAGCCAACCATCTGCCGTGATGCAGCGCCTACCCAGCAGTCGAATCTTGAGCGAGACCGTCACACGCATCTCGTACTTGGCCAACACTGGCGCCGACGAAATCTTTACCGCACCTCGCCGCGACTGGACGAGGCAGCACACCGAGCAGGCATATGTAGTTGATGTCGTGTCTGGATCCGATGTGCGTGATTGGACAGCAATTCCCGGCCGCTCGGCATTTTTCCCGCGCACGGGTGAGATGCAAACAGTCGACCTCGGCAAGTTACCGGGCCATCACCAAAGGCTCTGGCCGTACCGCACCCTGTTAGGGAATCGTCCGGACTACTCGGGACGATCGTATTTCGAAAGCAACCGGGCTTGGTATGACTGGCATTCCATCGCCGGGAGCCCTGCAGGCCATCCTTTAAGGATTGTCTTTGCGTGGGTCTCAACTCACCCCCACTTTGCCGCTTTAAATGACACCATCGCACTGCCCTCCGCGCCGGTCATTGAACTCGGCCCGCAAAGCTCGTCAACCCAACGGGCTGATTTGATAGCGCTGCTGAACAGCTCGACGGCTTGCTTCTGGCTCAAGCAGGTCAGCAATAGTAAGGGTGTGTCGAGCAGCCATAAGAGCACAGGCGGCGGTGGCGAGCCATGGGAGGCCGTCTACGAATTCACCCCCGGCAGGTTGAAGGAGCTGCCTCTGCCGCTGGATTTATCCACAAGCTTTGGTGAGGAATTGGCCTGGCTGGCCATCCAGTTAGAAGGGGGTACGCCAGCCAAGACTATTACTGCCGGCACCCCTTCGTCGCATCGTCTAGCCGAGGCGCGCGGGCGCTGGAATAGACTTCGAGCTCGCATGGTCGCCCTTGCCGAAGAGCAGGACTGGGAAATCTACGCTCGCTACGGATTGCTGCCCGAGCAGGCTTTGGCTCCCGGACTCTCAGAAATCCCCCTCCTAATGCCGGGCGAACGGGCATTCGAGATCGCGCTTGCTCGTGCAGTTGGAGAGGGAAGGGAAACGACGCAGTGGTTCACGCGGCACGGCTTTGCGCCTGTTGTCGATATTCCAGATCATTGGCCCCGCCATTATCGTGAACTCGTAGAAGCTCGGATTCAGGCGATCGCAACACACGGTCACCTCAACGTGCTCGAACGCCCCGAAAACAAACGGAGGTGGGCGACGCCCAGCTGGGAAGCGATGCAACAACAAGCCCTACGCGACTGGCTACTCGACCAATGCGAATGCCCCGCACTTTGGTACGACAGAGAAGATGGCCGTCAAGCTTCTCAGGTCCAGACCGTCTCGTCGCTTTGGGAAAAGCTCCAACTCAACGATCCAGTAGTTGAAGCCGCATCACTGTACGCGCCAGGCAAAAATTTCGTGGAGGTTCTGCGCGAGCTACTTGCAGACGAGGCCGTACCTTGCCTTGCCGCATTGCGCTACAAGGACAGCGGAATATCCAAGCGCGCCGACTGGGTTAGGGCATGGCAACAACAGCAGATCGAGGATCAGGCCCGAGCGTCCGGAGACGATCACGCTGCGCGTGATATTCGCAGAAGGACAGCGGTGCCACCGAAATTCACGGCGGGGGACTTCCGGAAACCCAGCTATTGGCGACTACGCGGGAAGATCGACATGCCGTCTGAGCGTTTTTTCTCGTATCCAGCAGTTGATGATAGGGAAGGGGGTCCAGTTCTGGGCTGGTCGGGATGGAACTATGAGGAACGAGCCCACGCTCTGACGACTGTGATTGAAAAGGCGCTCGCAAGCGGGAAGGACGATTTCGATGCACTGATCGCACTAACAGCCGCCGCACAAGAACTACTAGAAGTCCACAATCTTACCGAGATTAAGGCGGCTCCTATCGACGGTTTCAACCGCATGCCCTTGGACGACTGGATCAATCGAAGCGGCGCCACACATGAGAGTATTAGAAGGTGGCGCCCAAAGCCGGCGAAGCGAGGGCGACCGCCGAAGAGTTCTGCCGGATAATCTTCGGTCAGGCCACACGGCGAACGCGCCGTCGTCCTCGACGCCCCCACCGGCAAGGGCCGGGTAACCGCTCCCGGCCTCACACCGTGGCTCGTCAACGAACACGCCGCGTCTCCAGCCGACCCGATGCCAACGGCGGGGTGCGGATCTACCGCGCCACCAGCCGACCGTGCGCACGAAGCCAGCCGTGGATGCTCACAGCCGAGTGTGTCGCGTCGCAGTAGCCATCCTTCAGGTCCCGTCAGTTCGTCTGTCCGGTCGGTAAGTGCCGGCCGATGTAGCCGACATAGATCCGGCCGCTCTGCGCTGTGTTGTCGTAGTAGTGCATCCGAGGGCTGATCATGGCGAACTGAGCGATCTTGAAGTGCGCTCCCATGAAGGTCTGTCCAGCCGGAACGACGGAGGTTGGCACAGGCAGAACACGCCTCCTCCGGAACGTCGGGTTCGTCCGCACCTCCTCGCTCTCATCGCGGGCGTGCCGTCGCGTTGGCCATTCGTGGCAGCCATCAGGGGTGTGTTCAAGAAAGCCGTGCACGTCCCGATCCCAGCGTCCGTCCGCCTTCGCCGCTGCATAGTCGTGGAGCACCAACAACGCGTCCCAGGTCTTCGACGCCCAGGCGCCCAGGGGGTCGTTGCTGTCGAGTTCCTCAGCGTGGTCAGGATCGCCCGTGAACACGACGTGCTGGAGCCTTGGCAGCCAACGGAGCAACTCGCCGAAGCTGTCCGGCCGGGAGACGTCCGCTTCCGATGGCTGTGCCGTCCAGGCCACCTCTGCTTGCCCCATAGAGGCGAGCCGTTGGCGTAGCGTCCGTTCAGTCTCCGCAGACCGGGTCAGGCGGTCGACCGCGTCCCGGTTCTCGATCTGCTCATCATCCAGCTGCCATTTGACGTCGTGATACGCCTTCTGTGTCTCATCGAGTTCGGCTTGGAGTTGCGCGAGTCGGGATGCGATGTCGTTCTGCGCCTCCTGCGATGACCGACCGACCTCGATCAGACGCACGATCTCGTCGATCCGGTCGACAGTCAGGTCATCGATCCCTACCTTGATCGTCAGGTAGTCCAGCAACATGCCCTGCTGCGCGCTGACGTCGTCTTGCCGGCGATCACTCTCTCGCGTCTCGACGGCCGCCGCCCGGGGCTGCGACGGAACGAGCGATGGCCGCTTCGAACCGACGTCGCCAAGCCGGTGCACCAACATGTCGTCGGCGATGCGTTCCAGCATCCGGTGTACCCGCGCCACAGATGCGGGTAGCGGCTGTTCGAGAGCCTGAAGTTGGGCGTTGGAGGCGAGGACCCGCGCGAGGCGGGGCTGTTCGCTGTCGTCGGTGATCCGTTCGGCGCTCAGGACCCGGTGCCGTAGCCCATCGACGACGGAGTCCGGTTGAACCTGAGAGCGAAAGGTCCGAAGCCGGCCGGGCACTACGGCGTGGGCCTGGCCGAGCCGGTCGTTGAACAACTGTGTGGCCTCCCCGTCCAGCACGTAGCACGAGGCCATCCCGATGGTGAACCGGGTCAGGTTGGCGATCCGGTTCGTCCATGGGACTGACGGCAGCGAGTCGTCGTTGCCGGCGACGAAGACAACACCTCGTCGCTCGGTGTCCATGAGCGCTCGGTGGACCTCGTCGACTTCGTCGCCGCGGATGACGATTGGTCTGGTCGTGAGGCGTGCGGCACCGTCCCAGGCATCGACGATTTCGAGCATGGGCGCGAGAAAGCGGGGTGTGCCTGCGAGGCGGGGGCGGCCGCGTGGGTCCTCACTGTCGGGGTCGGGTGATTCGATGTCGATCCAGGCCCACGCCGCCCGCTCTCTCGCGTTGGGCGAGTGTACGGTCAGTTGGATGATCCACTGCCCGTCCGGCTTCGTTTCGACGATCCGTACGCGCGTTGACGTCGATCCATCCTGCCCCTCGTGGTGCAGTAGGAGGGCCCTGACGTTGTCGCCGATGGTCGCCCACCGATTCTCCTGAAGCGCAGACGGATCCCAGCACTTGGGGCCCGCGATCCACCGGTCGAGTTGTTCCCGAACCAGTGGCTGCAGATGGTTACGTTCGCGGTGGGTCGTGAACACAGACCTGAAACCGAGCATTGTGCCGTCCTAAGGGGTTAGAGGCGAGAGGGCTCCGCCGTAAACGTCGCCGCACTCGCTCGATGCGGCCCCGCTGACCTCCGCCTGCCACTCCAGCACCTGGTCTTGGTTCGGAAACTGGAGTAGCAGCGGCGGTGTCGAGGTCGGCATCTGGACAAGGAGAGGTCAATCCGCTTGCTTGCTGGTCACCGAGATGAGCTTTTGATCATGGTGCGGATTCCAGGTCGTTGAGAAGCGCGTGTACAGGCGCCCAGCACATCCGCACCGTGTCCAGGTCGGGCACGAGTCCGTACTCGACCTGGTGGCGGGGGTGGACAAAGTTCCGGTAGTCCCGGACTTTCTCCATGAAGTCCTTCGCGTCGGTCTGGACCCATTCCTGTCGATGCGCGTACTCGAGAAGCAGGTGAAGGCCCGCTCGTTCAGCCGGAACCCGTCGGCCACCCCGGCCGACCAGGCCGTTCCTTCGCACCGTCTCGTCGCGATCAGTCACCACGACGTGCAGCAGCCCTTCGACGAAGCTGCCGATGCCGATGATCGCCAGCGCGTAGGCCCCGTTGTTCTGGCAGATCGACGCTTCGTCGGCGCGGGCCATGAGGATGTCGGTCGCCTTGCTGTTGGGGGATAGTCGCCGCACCCGCTCGTGGAGGTCCGGCGGCGGCCCGTACAGGGGAACGTCGCTGCTCTGGCTGATCTGACCGAGCACAGGGCGCCCGCCGACGTAGGTGATGGTGAGCTGCTCGGGAGCCAGAAGGCGGTTCAGCTCTTGCGCGATCGGTTCGGCGGCCTCGACGCCGCCGTCGTACTCCAGCGGATCGCCGATGCGACAGAGCAGCCGGTCGAGGGCGGCGGCGTCATCGGCATGGGAATTGAGTACTTCTGTCAGCCAGGGGATGCGCGGAGAGCCGTCGTACTGCGGATCGCCAGGCCACCGGACTCGGTGAAGGAACCGCTCGATCTGCGTACCGGTCCGCTCGTAGGGACCATCGACGTCGCAGATCAGGCGGGCGACGCGTTCCAGAGTGAGCGGGTCGAGGGCAATCATCGGGATACCTCCCGGTCGGCGCGCTGCTGCGCGATGTCGAGTGCTTCGGTCAGGCGCTGGAGGATGGTTGAGCCGCGCTTGCGGAAGCCAAGTTCGCTCATGGCCTCCTGGAGGCGCTCATCCCGATCACGCTGAAGCTGGTCACTCACCAGCCAGGTGCAGATCCGTACCAGCTGTTCCCGCGTGTAGTCGGTGATCCGCAGACCGATCGGCACGTCGGGGCGTGGGCCGCGGCGGGTCGCCGGCGGCGCCGGTGGCTGATCGGGCCGGCGTGCCGGCGGTACGGGGTGGCTCCTCGCGGCGTGGTTGGCGCGGTCGACCGCCTGCTTCCAGCGGGCGATGAGTCGGGCTGTCTGGCCTGCCGGATCCACGTACCAGTCGGTCGACCAGATGCGATGGAACTCCCACCCGAGGCGCTCGAGGTGTTGCTGGCGCAGCCGGTCCCGGTCCCGGGCGCTGTGTGCCTGGTGGTACGAGTGACCGTCGGTCTCCACAGCGAGGACCATGCGGCCGGGCTGGTCTGGGTGGGCGAGGGCCAGGTCGATGCGGTAGCCGGAGACACCCCACTGCGGCACGGCGTTGATGCCCTGCTGCTGGAGAGCCTTGAGGACGCTGCGTTCGAGGCCGTTGAGCTCGACCCCGGTGTGCTGTCGCGCGCCGAGGTCGCCGCCTAGGTCAACGAACTCCAGGTAACGGCGGAGCAGTTCGGGTCCGCGGTTCCGTGTTGCCGCGGTCTGGTTCGGGTCCATATCGTGATGGGAGAAGGCGCTCACCACGGTCATCCGACTCCGCGCTCGAGTGACCGCGACGTTGAGGCGCCGCTCACCGCCCTCCTGGTTGAGCGGTCCGAAGCGCAGCGGAAGTCGGCCGTCTCGAGTCTTGGCGTAGCCGATGCTCAGGATGATGGCGTCCCGCTCGTCGCCCTGGACGTTTTCCAGGCTCTTGATGAAGAACCGCTGGCTCGCGGCCTGGTCCTGCGAGAAGAAGTCGTCGAGGTGCTCGTGCTCGCGGCGTCGGCTGCGCAGGGCCGCTTCAATCCGCAGGGCGTGCTTCTGCCCCATGGTGATGACGCCGAGGCTCTCGTCTGGTCGCTGCTCGGCGTGCTCGAGGATCAGCTCGACCGCTCTGTTGACCTCCTCGGTTGATGAACCGCCCTGCCCAGGGGAGACACGGCCGTCCACCGTCTCCAAGCGCAGCGGACTGCCGACCTGGACGCCAGGGAACGTGACGAGGGAACGGTTGTAGATCTCGACGTTCGAGAATGCGATCAGACGCTCGTCTCGGCTGCGGTAGTGCCAGGTCAAGCGGAACCGGTCCGAGATGAGGCCACCGAGGACGTCAAGAATGGACTCGTAGTCCTCGAGACTCTCGTCGCCGAAATCATCGTCTTCGCCAGCCGGGCTCTGCTGAACGAGGCGCCGGAAGAACGGCGTGGGTGGGAGCTGCTTCGGGTCGCCGGCCACGACGAGTTGAGTTCCACGCATGATCGAGGCGACCGCGTCGTGCGGCTCGATCTGGCTCGCCTCGTCAAAGATCACCACGTCGAACGACCGCTCGGCCGGCAGGATGCGGCTGACCACCAGTGGTGACATGGCCCAGCACGGGAAGGCGGCGAGGAGCACCTCCGGTGCGCTGCTGAGCAGCTTCCGAAGAGGAAGGTGCCGGCTCTTCTTGGCCGCCTCCCGCCGGACGAGGCCGTTCTGGTCGGGATAGGCGTCTCGGGCCTTCCGGAGGTTCACTGCGACGTTGCGGCGCACGTGCCGGGCGGCCATCTCAATGTGCCGGCTGTCCGCGACACGGAAGTCCTGGACCACTGCGGCATGCTGCTGCCCGACGAACTGACCGAGGTACGGGACCCGCATGCGCATCTCGTCGAGGACCACCTGCAACCAGGACCGCAGCAGGGTGTCGGCTGCCTCATCGCTCGAGACCTGCCGGGTGGCCAGGTCATCGAGCATGTGGCTCAGCCCCAACGAGCGGAACAGCTGCTGCTGTTTGTTCAGGTCGGGCATCAGGAACAACGTCTCGCGGTCGGCATTCAACTCGGTGAGGGTGCTGACTGCGGTGGTGGTCGGTCCACGCTCAAGGCCGTCGATCCGGGCACATGCCGCCACCGCAGCGAGGTGGTTACGCACCTGGGTGAAGGACGACATGCACAGGTCGGCGCCCGCCAGAGCAGTGGGTGCGCTGTCCTGACGGCTGAGCTTCCGCCACCGCTCACGCTGGTCAGCCGCAGCGACCAGGCCCTGATACATCTCGGATCGCTTCCGGGGAGCGGCCGGACAAGTCCGCCGCAGCTCGCGGCGCAGTTGAAACCGGCGGAAGATCCCGAGCGGCTCCGGCCGGCGCGGCCGGGATCGCCCTGGCGCTGTCGCGTAAAGGAAGTCGTCCAGATCCGGGCCGAAGACCTGCTCGCCGTACCTGGCGATGGTGCGGTCGACCTCGCTGAGCAGGTCGAACAGGTCCCTCCAAGCAGCGAGGTCGTCCGGTACGTCCAGCCCCGCCCGGTCGACCAAGTCCCGGATCTGGCGCTGTGTGCCCTGCAGGGCACCGGCCGCGAGTTCGTCGAGATGCACCAGCACCTTGCCGACATCGTCTGGGGTGCGGATGGCAGCCTTCGCCCACGGCGACTCCCCGCGCCAAATCCTCAGGCCGCCACGGCTCACGAACGTCCGAAGGTCCTCCCTCGCGGACTCGAGCCTCGATCGGTCGAGGTTCCGCAGCTCGGATGCGCGCAAGTTGTAGCCGGTGACATCGAGAGTCGGAAGCGCGAGGAGCTGCTCAATGACCTGAAAAGCGCTCATCCCCCAGGGTTGCCGAACCTCGTGCAGCTCGGCCGGGTGCCGTTTCGCCGCGGCCCGGCGGCTGTGCAGGCGGCGATGCAACTCGTCGGTGTCGACGGGTGGTTCGGCACCGGCTTGGGTGAGGACGTTGGCGATGCGCTGGGCGACCTGCCGCTTGCTGATCTTGCGGTCGTGCAGGTCGAACACCAGATTGTCGAGCCCGACGTCGCCAAGGCGGTTCATCACCGCTTCGATCGCGGCCCGCTTCTCGGAGACGAACAGCACGCTGCGGCCCATCGCGGCCATGTACGCGATGATGTTCGCGATCGTCTGACTCTTGCCCGTGCCGGGTGGACCCTCGATGACCACATGCCGACCGGACAGCACCGCGTCGATCGCCGATTGCTGAGAGGAGTCCGCGTCGTGGACCAGGAACTCCTTGGCCGGATCGATCCGATCGGCGCTGGAGCTGGACCCCTGAGCTTGTTCAGTGCGCAGCTGTTGCCGAGCGTCGCGGTCGCCCGCTATCGCGCCGATCACCGGATGTGATGCGAGCAGCTCGGCCGAGTTACGCAGGTCCTCGACCATGGGGAGCTTGTCGAAGCTGAAGACACCGGCAACCACCGCGGGCTCGAGCCGGAGAGACAGGCCGCTGGGAGCGACTGCCTCGGCGATCAGCTGGTAGGCGGCGCTCAACTGCTGGTCCGGTTCAGCGATCTCGGACAACATCGCGCTCAGCTTCTCGCCCAGGGCGCTGATGTCCGCCTCCACGCCGTACTGCCGCTCCAGCGCGTACAGGAGGACGGGATTGATCTCAGGTGACTCTGACAGCTCCAGCGTGAAGTCATTCTCGGTCGCCGTCCTGCTGTCCAGCGCAAGCTGCTGCAGGATCAGCGGTGCCCGCAGCGGTTGCATCGGCACGGACCCGCGGGTGTACGGACCGACCATGCAGAGCAGGCCGCTGGTCACCCAACCGGCCTGGATGCCCTGCTCCTCCTCCAGCTCGACCAGCTTCCGGCGGAGGCTGCGGGCAGTGTTGCAGGCGGTGTTGTGCCGGTCCTGGTCCGGGAACAGCGTCCGTAGGCGAACCTTCTGTCCTCGGAGCAGGTCAGTGACCACGCCGGGAGCCGCGTCAGCGAGATCGAGGGTGGTGGTCTGTCGCTCCTTGAAGTAGAGCAGCGTGTTGCGCGGGCCGAAGTCGATCAGTTGGTCTGCCCACCGGCCAGCGGCCTGTTGAACGAGGTGGAGTACATCCGGTTGGGTCAACAGCATCTCGTCTCCAAGTCAGTCGACGTACGCCAATGCTGATCCGCCGGGCCGTCGGCCCGAGGCAAAGCCCTCCAGGATAGGGCGCATAACACGTTCATCTATGCATCCGATTTCCGACACCCGACGTCATCGGAACGACCTCTCTCAGCAACCTTCACCTCCGCGCCCGGAGCACCGCCGTGCCTTGTCGGCTCATCGAGCAGGCCGAAATGTTGCAGCGCCGCGCGGCTTGACGCAGCTGAAGCCCAATTCGAACAGGTGTTGCGTGGCCCGAAAGAGGCCGTAGCGCGCGATCCTCGCCGGGACTTGATCTTCGACGCATCGATGGGGGAAGTCAGGGTCAGCGGGAGACGGCGGCCGGCGGCTTCGGCGGCTCGTGAAAAAAGTTGGTGGCATCGACGGTGGCACTGACCAGGGCGCACGTCGTCGCGGTGAGGGCGAGCCAGAATGTCACGGTGCTCTTCCAGTCCTCGGCGATCTTCACGGTCACCACTTCGGTGACCTCGGTAGCCTCGGTAGACCGGCTTTGACGATTGCTCGGGTCTGGCTGACGACGCCAACCGAAGCGGGCAAAGAATTTGGCCCAGGTGTGGTTCGACCGGCCGCAGCCGAAGATCACCCCGTTGACCTTTCGTCCGCACCGGCCGCCGTTCTGGGTGGTCACGCCGCACGTCGTCGGCGCCTTCACGGCAAGCAGCCAGGCCGGGATGGCGATCGCGATCGACGCCGACCAGGCAAGGCTGATGAGATCGAGCGTGAGGAGGTAGTAGACGACGCCGACGATGGCCAGCGCCTCAACGCCGAGGATCAGCATGGCCTGATCTCGCTTCAGCATGTCGGGGCCTCCGAGTGGTCAAGGAGCGCGACGAGGTCGAGGAGTTCGGCGCGGAGCCGGGTCAGCTCGGCTGCGGTGACGCCGAGTTCGTAGTGGTGGTGGTGACCGGCGCGGGACAGCGCCCACCACAGGTAGCTGGCCCGGCGCCCGAGGTCGGGGCCGGCGTAGTGGGCGAGCAGCAGCAGTTTCGGTCGCTGCACCCGGGTCTGTCCGATCTCGGGGCAGACTCGGGCCCAGTACCGGTCCATCGCTGCTTCCAGTTCGTGGCGAAGCAGCCAGGCGCACGCCCGGGGCCAGGCTCCGCGGGTGCCTCGGATGACGCTGCTGAGCATCCGGTCGGCGGCGGCGAGGTACAGGGACGTCGTCATCGCAACCGCCCCACGAGCGCAGCGGTCTTGGTGACCATCGCTCGGGCGGGCATGCTCCGGTGGCCGTGGACCGCGTCCGCCACCGCTTTGACCGTCCGGGTGGCCTGGGTGCCGTAGTCACGGTCGAGACGAGCGAAGAGCTCCGGGCGGGGTACGAGGCGGCCGAAGAGCCCGAGGCTGAGCCGGTCCTTGACCGTGTGCGCTCGGCTGAGTCCTTCCAGGATCTCCTGGTAGGGCGTGCCACGCCGGTGCTCGGTGGCCCGGTAGCGATCCATGCTCACCGACTCGATCGCGGACCGGCAGAACCCGGCGACCATCAGGTACTTCGCCTCGTCGGGGATGTCTGCGGCGACCAGGGCGCGGGCATCGTCGAGGTAGCGGTCCGCTGGGTCGCAGACCTTCCGGACCTCGACGATCGAGCCCTCGCGGCGAGTGACCTCCCGGACGTCGGCCTCGATGTCGAGGCGGCGGATCGCTTCCGGCAGCCGGTCGTCGTGCGTGAACACGATGACCTGCCGGGTCAGGGCGACCTCTCGCAACACCTCGGCCAAGCCGTCGATCTTGGTGGGGTCCATGCTCTGCACCGGGTCGTCGATGATCACGAACCGGTACGGGCTGGTCTCGGCGCAGGCGCGGGGCAGGAAGACCGCGAGGCCGAGGGCGTGTAGCTCACCCTGGCTCATCACCGCGAGCGCGTTGGTCTCGACGCCGTCGGCGGCCACGGGGAACAGGACCCGGCGGGTGTTGTTCACTCCTTCCATCTGCAGCCGGTGCAGCTCGACGTTGCTTTCCTGCCGCAGCTTCTGCCACACCCGGTCCGACTGGGCGACGAAGTTGCTCAGCCGGTCGGCCCGGATCGCCTTCTCGGCGGTGTCGAGAGCCGCACGAGCCTTGGTGAGCAGAGCCAGGGCCGGCGCCTCGGCGCGGACCACGGCCGCAGCGTCGACCCACCGGCGGATCGCAGCGCCGGGCTCGCGCCAGGCGTCGTGACGCTGGGCGAGCCAGCCGGCCGCCGCCTTCACGAGGGTGGTGTACGCCGCGACGACACTGTCCCAAGCGGCCCGATCGGGGCCGAGCCCGACGAGAACGTCGCGCATCGCCGCGCTCTCCCCAGGGATGTGGGGCGCCAGCGCGGCGGCGGCCGGCTCCAGCAGCCGGTGGATGTCACCGAGCAGCTCGTCGACCGCACGGCGGGCGTGCGCGTGAGACTGCTGGGCCGCGCGTGCCACCGCGGCGAATGCGGCCGTCGTGGCGAGTTCCTCCTCGGCCTGCGTACGCCAGTCCTGGTCCAGGGTCCCGACGCGACACAC
Source organism: Micromonospora sp. NPDC049044 (assembly GCF_040649215.1). Taxonomy (NCBI): domain Bacteria; kingdom Bacillati; phylum Actinomycetota; class Actinomycetes; order Micromonosporales; family Micromonosporaceae; genus Micromonospora; species Micromonospora sp. NPDC049044. The sequence continues at coordinate 72,374 of NZ_JBEZFA010000029.1, forward strand.
CGGGCAAGGGCCGTTCCCGCGGTCGTGGTGCACGTCGAGCGCGGCCCGCAGCAGCCGAGCGCTCCGATCCGCGGCGCCGCTGTCGGTTGCGGTCGCCTCACGCATCGCCGCCGCAGACTCGGCGAGGGCAACCAGCGCTGCACCCAGGTCGGGCAAGTCCTGCTCGGCGAGCCGCCGGGCGGCTGCCGCTGCAGGCTCCTCCGACCTGGCGGTGTCGCCGCAGGCGAGTTCGGCCAGCCGGGCAAGGTTCGCGCGGAGCGGACGGGCCCCGAGCGCGCTCAAGGCGTCGCGAGCGCGGTCATCGTCGATCTGGCCGAGCTGTTCGCGTAGCTCGGTGAAGGCCACCTTGAGCGCCTTGGCCCGGTCGTCGTAGACCTTGCGCCGCCGCTGCAGCCGGGCATCGGTGTCGCGTAGCGGGCCCAGGCCGAGGATCGGCGCGATCGCGTCGTACAGTTCGGCCGGCTTGGCGGTGATGACCCGTTCGAGGTCGCGGGCAGACAGGAACGGCCGGTACCTAGCGGCCTGACCGATCCACTGCGGCACCTGACCGGGCGGCATCGCGGCGCCGCCCGTTGTCGTGGTGACCGTCGCGGAGGTCAGATCGGTGGCCCCGGCCGGCCAGGTGCGGTGGGTCGCCACCTGCTGGCCCGAGTCGAGCCGAAGGCTGAGGCGGATCTCCGATGCACCGTCGTGATGCAGGTTCCGCCAGCCCTCGCGGAAGGCCGGCGGGCGCTGCGCCCAGCGCACGGAATCCTCGGTCAGCGCGTACTCGACGGCCTCGGCGATGCTGGACTTCCCGGAGCCGTTGCGGCCCACTAACACGGTCAGCCCGGTCTTGGGCAGCCGCCCGACCGTGACCTGCTGACCGATCCCGCGGAAGCCGGCAACCCGGACCTCTTCCAGGAATGCCTGCGGCGTTGCACCCCCCGCCTCACTCGGCTCGAGCGACGGCGGAAGGGCCTCACCTCGCAGTACGTCATCGAGAACCTGCTCGCCTTGGAAGGCGGCAAGAACCAGGTCGCTGACCGAGCCGGGCACCTGGGACCGCCGAAAGCGGTCGGTTAGCTCCTGGTAGAGCGTGAGCGTGTCGTTCATCGGACCCCCTGATGTCGTTGGCGCATCGAGGGAACCGCAAATTGGTCGCCTACACTGCCCTACACACTGTTATCCCGGGATAACAGATCCACGTTCTTCTTTGACGCTCCAGGACTCGTACCGTGACCGCCAGAGCGAGGAGGTGAGCCATGGAGGCGGAGCTGATGACGCAGCGCGAAATCGCGCAGCTCGCGCGCGTCAAAAGGCCTGCGGTCACGACTTGGCGCCGGCGGCACCCCGACTTTCCCGCTGCCGTTTCGGGCAACCATGGACAGCCCTTGTTTCCCGCCGAAGCGGTCGTGGCTTGGCTACTCCGGACCGGGCTCGGCAACGCCGACCCGGACAGCCTGCGCGCCGAGCGGTCCATGCACACGCTGGCGGCGTACGCCCGGCGGCACGGCGGCCGACGCACGATCGTCGTCCTCGGCGCTGCGCTCTGCCTCCGCCACCTCTCCAGCGAGGCACTGCCCGCCGATCCTCTGCCGCTGGCTCGACGCCTCGATCCCGATGACGAGTTTCTGCTGCACGAGCTGGCCGACGCCCCGGAACCGGCCGGGCTCGCCCAACTGGTCGAGCAACTGATCGAGGGAGCCTTCGACCCCTGGCACAGCTGCCAGTTCCTGCTCAGCTCCGCCAACCGCCTCGGCTGGCCCGAGCTGACAGCGGATGCACTCACCCCGGAGACGGTGGCCCTAATCCGTCGGGTGGCCGACGTGCCGACCCGGCTGCGCGCCCATCGCGCCGTCACCATCGCCGACGGCAACGCGGGCGCAGGCGACCTCCTGACAGCGCTGGTAACCGACCAGGACCGCGACAATCTGCGATTCAACGCGGTCGTCGCCGACGAGGAACTCGCCCGCCTGGTGCGCCGACAGTTACTCCTCGCCGAGTTGCCTGAGTTCCAGTTCGACGTGCGCGCCGATGAGCTGGACGAGGAGTTCGCCGAACCGGACCTCATCGTCACTCGGCTCCCCTACCAGCCGGCGGAGAGCCGAGACGCCCTCGCCGACCTCGACCGGGTCGAAGCGATCGCTGATCTGCTCGGTCCGAGCCGCACGGCCATCGTCGTCGGCCCTGCCAGCAGCCTCGTTGACCAACTACGGGACGCGCCAGCGGCGTTGCGCCGGTCTGCGCTGCTGAGCAGCGGCATCGTCGAGGCAGTTGTGCAACTGCCGGGCGGCGTCTACCCGGCCAGGCCAGGTCATCGCGCCGCTCTGTGGCTGCTGACCCGAGACCCCCTCCCCACCACCAAGGGTCGCGTGCTGCTCGCCGACCTCAGCGGTCACTCGCTTGACCACACCACTGTCGAGTCCGCAGCCGAGGACGTCCTCCTCTGGCGCGCAGAGGGGCACCGCAGCGACGGCCACGACCCTCGGAACGGCCGAATCGTCCCGCTGGAGAGCCTGGACCTGCGTCGGGCTGCCGCGCTCCGGCCGCCCGGACCAGCGTCAGTTACCCTCCGCGCCCGCCTGGCCGCCGACCGCCCCGCACTCGTCGGCGAGGTCGAGGGGCGTCTCACCGAGGCTGAGCAAGAAGCCGTCCGGTACGGGAAGGAGAACGGCTTCCTGAACACCGGAGCGGTACAGCGCGAGGGAATCAGGCCGAAGGAGCTTTCGTGCGAGGCGCTCCGAACGGCTCGCCGGGTCCGCCCCCTCACCGGGCACCGCCTGAACCCCGAGCATGTCGGACCGCGAGGTCACCACCGGGTCATCGGCGCGGCGGAGGTACTCGCGCAGTCGTCCAAGCGCTGGATGGACCGGCTCACCCTCGCCGCGCAGTACCCGCAGGTCGCCCTCACCGAACCTGGTGACATCGTGGTCACCAGCGTCCCCCGGTTCGGGGTCCTTCTCGACAACGACGGCTTCTCGGTGATCGAGTTCCCCGCCAGAGGCCTGCGCATCTCATTTGGCGACCCGCTCACCCCCCGAGTGCTGGCGGCACTCCTGGGTACCGCCCGCAACATGACACGCAGCCCTGGTGCAGTGCGGGGCCCGAGACTGATGGACGCCACGATTCCCGACCTGGCCCGGGACGAGGCGGCCCGCCTGGACGACGTGCTGCGCCGTCTGGAGGAACGTGATGACCTGCTGCAGCGGCAGGCCGACCTATCGGCCACGTTGCGCGAACTCATCGTGACCGGCTTCGCCGACGGCACCCTCACGACTCTGTACGGTACGAACTCCTGAACGAGAGATCGGAACACACAGTGCCCCCACGCAAACGCGCCAACGGACAGGCCGAGCTGTTCGGCGTGTCCAGCACCAAGCAGATCCAGGACATCCTGTGGAAGGCCGCAGACAAGCTGCGCGGCTCCATGGACGCCGCACAGTACAAGGAGTTCGTCCTCGGCCTGGTTTTTCTTAAGTACGTCTCGGACGCGTTCGCCGAACACCGCACCCAGATCAAGAAAAGCCTCTCCGACATTCCCGAGAACCGCCACGCCCAGTTCCTGGACGATCGTGACGAGTACAGCGCCGCGAACGTCTTCTGGGTTCCGGAAACCGCCCGCTGGGGCTACCTGGTGGAGAACGCGCCCGGTGGCGTCGGCGAGCTGCTCGACAACGCCATGGACGCGATCATGCGAGAGAACCCTGCGTTGACCGGCGTCCTCCCGAAGATCTTCAACCGGGACAACGTCGACCAGAAGCGGTTGAAGGAACTCCTCGATCTAATCAGCGACGCCCGCTTCACCGGCCACGACAACCGGGAGGCGAAGGACGTCCTCGGTGAGACGTACGAGTACTTCCTGGAGAAGTTTGCCCGTGCCGAGGGCAAGCGGGCTGGCGAGTTCTATACGCCGCCTAGCGTGGTTCGAGTCCTCGTCGATGTGCTGGAGCCCTATGAGGGTCGGGTCTACGACCCGTGCTGCGGATCCGGCGGCATGTTTGTACAGTCCAAGAAGTTCGTCGAGGAGCACGCCGGGCGGGACCACACCCACGACATCGCCATCTATGGCCAAGAGAAGAACGAGCGCACCTGGCGACTGGCGAAGATGAACCTCGCCATCCACGGCATGGACCCCGTGGGCATTGGCGACCGCTGGGCTGACACGTTCGGCGACGACAAGCACCACGACATGCGGGCCGACTTCATCATGGCCAACCCGCCGTTCAACATGAGCGATTGGGCTCGCCGAGCGACGGACCCACGCTGGCGCTACGGCGTGCCGCCGCAGAGCAACGCCAACTACGCCTGGCTCCAGTACATTCTCTCCAAGCTCGGCGACCGCGGCAGCGCTGGCGTTGTCCTCGCCAACGGCTCGATGTCCTCCAAGCAGTCCGGTGAAGGTGAGATCCGCCGCGCGATGGTCGAAGCCGACCTCGTTGCCTGCATGGTCGCTCTCCCGGCAAACCTGTTCCGCACCACCGCTATTCCCGCCTGCCTGTGGTTCTTGACCAAGGACAAAACCCCGCAGGGCGCGAAGGCTCTGACCGACCGGCGCGGCGAAATCCTCTTCATCGACGCCCGCGCCCTCGGCACCATGGTCGACCGCACCGAACGCATCCTCACCGACGAGGACATCGCCAATATCGCGGACACTTACCACGCCTGGCGTGGGACTGAATCCGCCAGAACCAAGGGCCAGACGTACGAGAACGTGGCCGGCTTCTGCTACTCCGCGAAACTCAACGAGGTGGCAGCTCATGATCATGTGCTGACCCCCAGCCGCTACGTGGGTGCTGCTGAAGCCGACATAGACGTTGATGCGGAGCCTTTCGCTGAGCGCATCACCCGCCTTACTAAGGAGTTGTACACCTACTTCGAGGAGTCCACCCGCCTGGAAAACGTCATCCGCCAGCAACTGGAGCGCCTCGATGCCTGACCGCACCATTTTCTCCAAACTGGTCAGCGAGCGCCTCCTTGAGATCGGCGCGGGACGGCCACGGACCGTAAATGTTAACGGACAGGACCTTCCTATCCTACGTGTCGCCGATGTCCTAGATGGCAGGGTCGAACACGGGCTTCGGGATTGCCCGTCGAATCAAAATTTAGAGGGCGATAATTCGAAAGTTTCAAGGCCTGGTGACATTGTTTTAACAACCAAGGGCACCGTAGGGCGAGTTGCTCTGATGCCCTCACGTGGGCCAACATTCGCGTACAGCCCTCAACTTTGCTACTTCCGCCCTGCTGCTAATGGTCCACTAAGGCCACGCTTTCTCTACTATTGGTTCAAGAGTGCCGAGTTCTGGCTTCAGGCCAACGCGGTCAAGGGTCAGACTGACATGGCCGACTTTCTCAGCCTCCAGGATCTCCAGAGGATGCGGATTAGCATTCCTACCCTTGGTCGGCAGGATGCCGTTGTTAGCATTCTCGTGGCACTCGACGACAAGATTGAAGTCAACGACCGAATTGCCGCTTGCGCGCTCGCGCTTACCGATGCACACTTCAAGCTCGTAGTTGCAGGGATCACCTCCGGCCCGCGGACATTCGGATCTGTTGCCGAAGTGGGCGGAGGCGGGACGCCCAGCACCAAAGTGCCGGCGTATTGGAACGGCGATATTGCCTGGACCACACCGTCCGACGTCACAGCACTCAGAGCTCCCTACCTATCTACCACGAGCCGAACGATTACTGCCGCAGGTCTGAACAACTGCGCCTCGAACGTTTACCCGGCGGGTTCAATCTTCATGACATCACGGGCCACTATCGGCGCGTTCGCGATACCGCAAATGCCTGCAGCTGTAAACCAAGGCTTCATCGTAGTTTTCACGCCTGACAAGGAACTCACAATGTGGTTGTTCCACGACATGAGAGATCGCGTAGATGAGATGCGCAGCTTGGCCAACGGATCTACGTTTCTGGAACTAAGCAGGAGGAACTTCAAAGCCATGGGCGTTCGTTTGGCGGCGCCTGACGTGATCGGCGCCTTCGCCGAGAAAGCTATTCCGCTCCATCAGAAAGCCGCAGGGGCTTCGGCGGAGAATTCTACGCTCATCGCGCTGCGGGACACGTTGTTGCCGGAGTTGATGTCAGGGCGTCTACCGGTCAAGGACGCCGAGAAGGCTGTCGAACAAGCGATTTAGACAGGCCAGGGGATTATGGGGAGGGGCCGGATGGGATTGGACGGGCGGATGAACGAGGCAAGCTGGGAGGCGCTTGCGCTGGAGCAGCTCGGCGAACTCGGCTGGGAGCCTGGGGTGGGTAAGGACTTCGCACCGGGCTCGGGGCAGCGGCGGGATTGGTCCGATCTGGTGCTCTTCGAGGACCTGAGGGTGGCGGTCGAACGTCTCAACCCTGAACTGCCGCCGGCAGCCGTCACCGATGCAGTGCGGGCCGCCAACAATGCCGCATCCCGGGAGGCATTCGCCGAGAACCGGGAGGCGCACAAGCGGCTGGTCCAGGGCATCCACTCGATCGTCTACACGGACTCGTTCGGTGCCGAGCACAACCCCACCGTGCGCCTGGCCGACCTGCAGGATCCCGGCCGCAACGTCTACCGGGCGATCAACCAAGTCACCATCGCTGACGGTGACTTCCGGCGTCGCTTTGACATCGTGCTCTACCTCAACGGTCTGCCAGTCGCCATCATTGAGCTGAAGAACGCTGCCGACGAGAACGCCACCCTCACCGGCGCACACGCTCAGGTCCAGACCTACCTCGCGGAGTTCCCGCTCGCCTTCCGGCATGCCGTGCTGTGCCTGATCTCCGACGGTATTACCGCGAAGTACGGCACCCCGTTCACCCCGTACGAACACTTCGCTCCATGGAACGTCGACGACGAGGGCGAGCGCGTCGACAACGCCAGCCCTGACTACGACGGCCCGGAGGCGCTGATCGTCGCCCTCTACGGCCTGTTCAACCAGCGGCGCTTCCTGGAGCTCATCGGCGGGTTCGTCAACTTCACGTCGAGAGGCAAGCGGGTCGCCAAGGCACACCAGTACTTCGCGGTTATCCGGGCCGTCGAGTGCATCGTGCGGGCGTCGAGGCGCGACGGAAAGGCGGGCTTCGTCTGGCACACGCAGGGCTCCGGCAAGTCCGAGGAAATGGTGTGCACGGCGGCGCTGGCCACCCGCCACCCCGCTCTAAAGAACCCGACCATCATCGTGCTCACCGACCGCACCGACCTCGACGACCAGCTCTACGACACGTTCCAGGACAGTCAGGGCCTGCTCGGCCAAAAACCCATCCAAGTCGACTCGCGCGCCGAACTGCGAGACGAACTGTCGAACAGGAACTCCGGCGGCATCATCTTCACGACCTTGCAGAAGTTCGGGCGTACGAGCGAAGAGCGGAAGGCCGGGAGGCCGCATCCGCGGCTCTCCGACAGGCGCAACATCCTGGTGATCGTCGACGAGGCGCACCGTAGCCACTACGACAGCCTGGACGGCTACGCTCGGCACCTGCGCGACGCGCTGCCACACGCCACGTTCATCGCCTTCACCGGCACCCCGATCGCCACCACCGAAGTGAACACTCGAGCCGTTTTCGGCGAGAGAATCGACTTGTACGACCTCAAGCGCGCCGTCGACGACGAGGCGACCGTACGGGTCTACCATGAGCCCCGGATCATCCCGCTGTCGTTATCACCGGACATCGATCCGGACAGCATCGACGATCAGGTGGCGACACTCACCGCCAGTCTGGACGACGCGGAACGGCGCAGGGCCGAGGCCTACGCGGCCACCATGAACAACATCTACGGTGCCCCCGACCGCGTCGAGACCCTTGCGAAGGACCTCGTCGAACACTGGGAAAAACGACGCGAGCTCGTGCGGCCGCAGCTCGGCGGGCCGGGTAAGGCGATGCTCGTCTGTGCGACCCGGGAGATCTGCGTCCGCGCCTTTGACGCCATCAAGGAACTGCGGCCCGACTGGGCGGACTCCGCCGTCAACAAGGGCAAGATGAAGATCGTCTTCCACGGGGTGCCGAGCGACGAGGCGGAACTGCGTCCGCATCACCTGCGTCCGTCACAGCAGCGGACGGTCCAGGCTCGCGCCAAGGACCCGAACGACGAGTTGGAGCTGCTCATCGTGCACTCGATGCTGCTCACCGGCTACGACGCGCCGCCGATCCACACCATGTACATGGACCGGCCGATGAAGGGCGCCAACCTCATGCAGGCGCTAGCCCGGGTTAACCGTCGTTTTAGAGAGAAGCAGGACGGGCTGCTGGTTGGCTACGCTCCGCTAACTGAGAACTTGCGGAAGGCGCTCACCGAGTACACATCCAGCGACCAAGAGGACCAGACCCTCGGTAGGGAGATCGACCGGGCGATCAGCGAGGTTCACAACGAGATCTCCGTTATCGAGGCCATGTTGGCTTCGGTGAAATGGCGGGCGATGCTCGACGACGAGAAAAACCCGACCCGCTGGCTGCGGGCGGTGCGGCAGGCCGCCAACTTCCTGCGTGACCCGCAGAATCCCGGCAATGTCGTCGAGCCCGGCACGAAGCCGCTGCACCAGCGCTTCCGCGACTCGGCGGGCCGACTGGAGCGGTTCTACACCCTCTGCGCCACCAGCCGCGACTTCGTTGACCGTGCCGGTGACATCCAGCGCCTGCGCCGCGACATCCACTACTTCCGCGACGTGCGGGTCTGGATCGTCAAGGAGGAGGCCGCTGACCGAGAGGCCAAGGGTCTGCCCAACACGGCCGAGGTAGAACGCTACCTGTCCCAGCTCGCCGCCGAAGTGGTCGACGCCGCCGACATCACCGATATCTACGAGGAGGCGGGCCTCGGCAGGCTCGACATCACCGAGCTCAACGGGGTGGCGTTGCAGCGCCTGCAGGACTCGGAGACCCCGCACTTGGCTGCTGCGGCGCTGCGCCGGCTGATCGAGCGGAAGATGCGTGAGGTCACCAAGCACAACGTGGTTCGGCAGGAGCGCTTCTCCGCCCAGCTCGAAGATCTGATGAACCGCTACATGCGCCAGCAGCTGACCAGCGCGCAGCTGATTGTTGAGCTCGTTGAGCTGGCCAAGCAGGTATCCGCGGACGCCCGGCGCGGCCAGCAGTTTGACCCTCCGCTCAACCACGCTGAGCTGGCCTTCTACGACGCCGTGGCGCAGAACGGCGCTGCCACCGAGCTCATGGGTGTCGGCACCCTGGCGGAGATCGCCCGAGAGTTGGTCAAGTCGATTCAGACCTCGATCACGGTGGACTGGTTCTCCCGTGAACCGGTGCGTGCCAAGCTCCGCAGCCATATCCGCCGCCTGCTGGCTCGCTACGACTATCCGCCCGATCACGAGCGTGCGGCCGTCGACCTGGTCATTCGCCAGATGGAGACGTTCGCGAACGAGTGGGCTCCGAGAGGTGCGGCCTCGCAACGGTGACAGGAACGGGCGCTCAACCTCCCAGTCGAATGGTTGGGGCTACCCATCTCGGTGATGCCGAGTGAATGGCGCTCCGATCGGCATCTGGCGACGGTGCGTATGGTGACAAGATGGTGTCGGGCATAAGATGTTTTGTCCGGCTTCAAGCGTCAACCTTTCGGATGAATCTTGCAAGATCACAAAGTTGAGGCGTTCGTAGAATCTGACAGAAGCCGTTTTGGTTAGTGCAGAGACCTTCAGGTCGTTCGTGGCAGCGGCGGTGGTGAGGGCGGCAGTCAACCCAGCCGAAGGCGGATGGTGGCAGCGGCGGCGGCCAGGATTTCGTCGTCCGGGTGGTGGTGGGCGGCGATGTCGAGGACGGCGTTGGCTTCGGTGCGGCTGTCGGCGAGTGCCTCGGCGAGGTTGACGGCCGCGGTCAGGAACTCCCGAGATACGGCTTGCCGATGCCGGACGAGCCATAGGTATCCGGTGTTGGCGGCGAGGGGCCCGCGGTAGACGGAGATTGCTCGGCGTAGGGCGGCAGTGCTAGCTGCCGGGCTGCTGGCGTGTTGGGCTGCGGCAATGGCGTCACGCATGGTCCACAGGTCGACGTCGAAGGCGTCGATATTGAGGGTGTAGTGGTGTCGGCGTAGCCGCAGGTAGACGTTGTCCCCGCTGATGGAGCGGAAGATCCGGCGCAGGTTGTAGGTGTACGTGTGCAGCCGCTGCGTGGCCAGGCGGTGCGGTGGCTCGGGGATGAGGTCGCCGAGGATGTCGTGCTGGTAGGCCGATCCTCCGCGCACGATTAGGTAGGCGAGGAACTCCATCGCCTGTGGGCGGATGTACTGCCCGTTGGGGACGCCGAGGATGGTAGGTGTGCCGAGCACCTGGACCCGGATCCGGTTCGCTCCGGCATCGGCCTGCCGGCCCGAGGGGTGGGCGGGGACGTGGACGCTCGGCGGTTCAGCGTTGTGACCGCCCTCGGAAGTGATGGCGGGAGGGTTCCCTGGTCGCGAGTCGTTCATGGCTGGGTGCCAGTGACCGCCCTCGAATCCGCTTGTGAGGACTCGTTGCTCATTGACGCAACGGTACAGACGCCGTCGACCTGTCGGTCCGGTCGAATGCGTACCGCCTACTCGACGGCTGGACAGGTGACCGTCTGCGGTGTCGAAAGTTCTCAGTCCTCCGCGTGACTGTGTTGCCGCTGGTTTTTCGCGGCATCGAACTCGATGTCGGGGTGGTTGTGTCCGCGGTCTGCGCAGTGCCGCCGCAGTTCGTGCAGGTGTTGAAGCATGCGGGCGGTGGCGGGGTGGGGGTGGGCGCGGCGGTGCGTGGTGATGGTGTCGGCGAGGAGGTGTCGGGCGGCGCCGCAGTGGCCAAGGTCGCGCAGGACGAGGGCGAGGGTGGCCTGCGTGGCGAGGGTGGGGTGGGCGTCCCGCCGGCGGTGACGGTGAGTTGGTCGGCGAGGTGCCGGTAGGCGTGGTACGCGCGTTGGTGATGCCCCGCCTGCCGGTGGGCGGGGGCGAGGGTGTGCAGGGCGGCGAGGACGGGCTGGCCGGAGGGGGCCGTGCTGGTCTTCGTCGGTGTCCAAGGGCGCACCGACGTGGAGTCGACGGCGGCGGTCCTGTCGGGCACTAGTCGTAGACTTCCGATAGGCCTAGCCGGAGTTCGACGCGCTGCAGTCGACCCGAAATCATCGGCTCGGCATTTGATCAGCACCCTGCGCTACACAGGGCTGACTGCAGGTGGCGCAGTTGGGTAAGGTCGGCTCCAGAGATCGCGGTCCATCGGTCCTGGGGAGACGTTGGCATGGAGTCGGTGGCGTCGGCGTTCGGTCGGGCGGTGACGGCACATCGGGAGGCTGTGTCGCATGTAGAGGCCGCCAGAGTGCGTCTGCGCGACCGCGCTGGCGAGGATGGCGTCTCGACGCAAGCCCGCGAGGAGGCGCGGCGGTTCGCCGCGAGGATGCAGCGGCTCGCTGAGGGGTTGACGCCGGGCTGGCTCGGCTGCCGGCTGTCTCATGCCGCTGCCGACCTCCCAACCGGCGCCGACGCCGCACTGGGACGCCCGATCCCCGTTCGGCTGGGAGACGCGTCGCCCGTCGTCGGCAGCGCGTTCAGTGTCGTGGTGCCGTTCGTGGGCGCCGGTCATCTGGCGGTTGACAGTGATACCCGTGATCCGTCGGTGGCGCGCTGGCTGCGTGGCTTACTGCTGCGGGTGCTCGCGGCGCTACCGGATGGCGCGCTTCGCGTCGCGGCCGTGGACGGGGCGACTCTCGGGGCGGTGTTCGGCCCGTTCCGGGCGATGGTCGATGCGGAGGCGTGGCGGCGGCCCGCAATCGACCTGCCCGGCCTTCAGCAGGTGCTGACCGAGGCGGAGGAACGGATCGAGCGAGCCCAAGCCGGCGAGACGGACCCCTCGGTACTGCTGGTGTGCTGTGCGGCCCTGCCCGAGGGCGCGGGTCGTACGGAATGGTCGCGACTGGCGGCAATCGCCCATGCCGGTCCGGCGGCCGGGGTGTTCTTGCTGCTCGCTGGCTATCCACCACCGCAGCATCCGGGGCTCAACGCGGCACCCCGCCTGGAGAGCACCACGCATCTGACGGCGGTCGGCGGCGGGTTGTTCGCCGTGTCCGACCCGCCGGGGCCTTACCGGTTCAGCTCTGACGGGTCCGGGTTGGCGGTGCCGATGCGGTTGGACGCTGGGCCTCCAGACGATCTGGTGGAGGCGGTCTGCCGCAAGTTGGCGAAGTCGGCGCGGGTGCAGGCGTCGACGGACTTCGCGGCGCTGATGCCGGCGCAGATTTGGCAGGAGTCGTCGGTCGGCGGGCTAAAGACCGTGGTGGGCCGGGACGGCCGCAACGAGTGCGTGTTGGCGCTCGATGACGCGACACCGCACTGGTTGGTGGGTGGTCGTACCGGGTCGGGTAAGACGGTGTTCCTGCTGGACGTGCTCTACGGCCTGGCGTCGCGCTACTCGCCGGACGAGCTTGGCCTGTACCTGCTGGACTTCAAGGAGGGCGTGTCGTTCGCCGAGTTCACCCCGACGGCGGTGGACCCGTCCTGGATTCCGCACGCCCGCACCGTCGGTATCGAGTCAGACCGGGAGTACGGGCTGGCGGTGCTGCGGACGCTGTCGCGCGAGATGACCCGGCGGGCAACCGAGCTGAAGCGGGCCGGGGTGACCAAACTCGCCGACCTACGCATCGGCCGGCCGGACGTGGCGATGCCGCGGCTGCTGGCGGTGATCGACGAGTTCCACGTGCTGTTCGAGGGCAACGACGCAGTCGCCCGGCAGGCTGTGGCCCTGCTAGAAGAGCTGGCGCGTAAGGGGCGCTCGTACGGCATCCACCTGATCCTGGCCTCGCAGACCATCTCCGGGGTGGAGGCGCTGTTCACCAAGACCGAGTCGATCTTCGGCCAATTCCCGCTGCGGGTCGCCCTCGCCGGCGGCGGCGGCATCCTCGACCAGCTCAACGACGGCGCGGACAACCTGCCCATCGGTGGCGCAGTCATCAACTCAGCGGCCGGGATAGCGGGGGCGAACCGGGTCATCCGCTTCCCCAACGCCGACGCAGAGTCGGTGAGCGCGCAGCGGCACCTGCTGTGGGACGCTCGGCCACCGGGCGACGCCCCGCCAGCAGTGTTCGCCGGCTACGCCGAGCAGCACCCCGACCAGGACCCCACCTTCGTCCGCCTGACGCCGGACGTGCGCCGACGGCGAGCCCTGGTCGGCCGAGCCGTGGATGTCGGCCTGCCCACTGCCGGGTTCACCCTGGACGCGACCCCGGGCAGCCACGTAGCGGTGCTCGGCACCTCGTCGGTCGGGGCCGACGTCCTCTTCGCGGCCACCGTCAGCTTGGCCCGCCAGCACGCCCCCGGCACCGCCAGGTTCCTCGTCGCGCCGTTGGTTGCCGCAGCCGACGAGGCCGCCGACGCCACTGTCGGCGCGATCACCGCAGCCGGCCACTCATACGAAACCGTCAGCGCAGCCCAGCTCCGAGCGCGACTGGCGGACCTCGCTCAGGCGACCGCTCCCGGTGGTGGGCAGACGACCTATCTGGTGATCTTCGGCGCGGACATCGCCAGTAGTCTCCTCGCCGCCAGCGACCCCACCACCTACCGCTCCGGACACGACGACCTCCGAGATGTGTTGGCCAATGGGCCCACACAAGGTGTCCACCTGCTCGGCTGGTGGCGCACCGTGAGCCGGTTCACCGACGACCTCGGGCCCACCGGTGGCAACGAGGTCGCCTGCCTCGTCGCCCTCAACCTTCCTGGGAACGACTTCGGGGCCCTGCTCGGCGACTACGCATCCGAATGGCAGTCCCGCCCCAACCGCGCTCTACTGATTGATCGGCACGACAACCGCCGCGCCCTCATCGTTCCCTACGTGCGCCCCGGCACCCTCGACCAGATCGACGACATGGAATGACAGACCAGCCCGTCACCCCGATGCCCCGCGACGGCGGCTGGGCTGCCTACACCGATCACTCCCGTCGCCTGTCCGCCCTGCTGCACGACGAACGCGTCCGCTCCGAGCACCAGGGCGCTACCAGCCGCAACGGACAGGCCGCCGTCGACCAGATCACCTACCGGCTGGGGGCTCAGCGACAACACCTTCAACAACTCGCCGTCTCCCTGCGCCTGCCCGAGCCACACATCGGAGGTATAGCGCCCGGTCCCATACCTGACCCCGCCGAGGCCCTGCGCCGGGCCGCAGCAGCCGCTGACGCGGCTGACGCCGCCGCGGAGAACGCCCACCGGCGGGCGGCTCAGCCACCGCTGCTGCCTGGGCTGACGCCGCTGGCCCGCAACGCCCTCGTCTATGCCGCTGCGGCGATGCTGGGCACCTTCGCGTCGCTGCTGATGTTTGCCGTCAGCCCCGACACCGACCTCGACCGGATCCCTTGGCAGCTCGTGCCCTGGTCCCTGTGTGGGCTGCCCGCGCTGGCCTTCTTCGCCGGCTATCTCACGATCAGCCTCGTCGGACAGCCGCGCATCGGCAGCGGTGGCACCCGGTCCGCGCGGGCCGGTGGAGTGATCTGTTTTGTCGGCATGCCGATCTTGTGGTTCATCTTCATCGCCGCGACCAGAGGCTGAACCGCAGACGCTTCTGCCACCAACGGCGGTGCGTTGGACACCACGAATCAGGGGAGGAACATCCAGTGGCCACCATCGGAGACATCAAGGCGGGCCTGGCTCACGGCAAGTCCGAGGCCGAAAAGGCACTCGCCCAGCTCGCCGGCGTCAACGCCCAGGTCGACAAGGCCATCGCCGTGCTCCAGGCCCTCGCCGCCGGCACCCAGCAACCCGCCGTCATGGGTGCCATAGGCAAGCTCAGCGCCGCCAAGCAGAAGTTCGGCGAAGGCGCCGGCCTGATCCAGGCCGCATCCGCCCAGACCGACAAGTACAACGCCGTCCTCTGACACCGAATCCCGGAAGGTTCCCTCGATGCCCACCGTCATTGTTCCTGTCGGCCTCAACCTTGGCCCCTCGTACCGGTACGCCACTCCGCCTGACTCTGAGCCGGAGTTCTACCGGGTCAGGCTTGGCCAGGAGTTCGCACAGCTGACCATCGACGAGTTCAAGGTGTGGGGACGAGCTTTCCTTGACCCTGAGCGTCACTCCCGGCTTGAGATCAACCGAGGAACGCTGCGCGACGATATCGATGCGTCTGGCGACGGTCCCGCAAAGCCGGAGCACATCATCGAAGGACTCCTGGAGCGGGGATTGCTCATCGAGTTCGACCCGGACGACTCGCTCGAGAGAGCGTTTAGGCAGCTCAAGCTGTTTCCCACCGCCGAAGGCATGGGCAACACGCCGGACGAGCCTGCTTGGGAGCGCATAGGCCACAACGGGCAGCCTCTATTGAAGGTAAGCGCGACGGTCTACGGGATCTGGGCGTTCTCCAACATCGAAGAGTCGCTCTGGGCCGCCTGCTCTGGCCTTGCTGAGGACGCCGAGCAGGGCAGAGCCGACGGCGAAGAGCTTGACGCCTTGACCGCGGACGAAGCCGCAAAGGCGATCGCCGGCAACGTGCCGCTACTCGTTTCCGCGGGCTGCGCAGTTCTCGACAAGACTTCCTAGCGATGGGATGGCGTCGGCAGACTAACCGGGCCGGAACCTCCGGTTCCCGCCTCGGCAACGTAGGACGGTCAGCCGGACGCGCGCTGGTGGATACAGCGGTGGAATCAGCGCGGGAAGGCATCACCAAGGTCAGCGAGAAGGTCGGGAAGGTGGCTAGCGCTGGGATCGCGGTGGCGGCCACTGCGGCAGTCGATGCCGCTGGCCACCAGCCCTCGCCCTTGGTCGCGGTGGGTGCGGCGTACGCCGGCATGAAGGTCGGTGGGTTGGTCGGCCGTGCCATGAACGCCGGGCTGGATCGGATCACCGCTGGGCGGGGTGGTGGTCCGATCGGTTCGGTGATGGCGGAGTTGAGCATGGTGCTGCAGACGCTCGATCAGGTGGGTCGGGGCATCGCGGAGGTTGTCGACTCGGTGAACAATGCTCAGGCCCACTTCCAGAAGGTCAGCCGGGGCGGCGGGAACAACCTGCTGAACAGCGCGGTCCGTGCGTGCCGGCAGGCGCCTGTTCGCCTTGAGGAGGGTGTAGACGAGGTCAAGCAGGCTCAGGACCTCGTAGGTAAGCACTTGGTGGCGGTGGCGACGGCTGGTGGCTGAGCGCCGCCAGCCGCAAGCCGCTTAAAAGATGTTGTCGAGCCCGAACGGTCAGTGGGCCTGCGGATCGTGTGGTGCCGACTCATCGGATTGCGAAGGTGGCTGGCCGTCGGGATGGTCGAAAATGGTTTCGCTTTGCTCGTCGTGAGTCGGCTCGATCTTCCGCTTTTCCTTGGCGGGCTGCTGAGGGAGGTCGATGCCGATTGCTCGCGCGTACTCGGCGAGGATGCCGCCTGCTTCGGCGAGCAGCCATGAGCCGTCGCGGAGCTTGACGATTCCTTGGGCGTAGTTGCCCAGTGCCCGGTTGACCAGTGGGTTGGTGGCCCCGGCGGTGAGAGCGCGGAACTCGGCTCGGGCGTTCTCGGCATCCTGGATGACGACCTTGGCAAGGTCCTGCTGCTGGCCGATGGAGACGTGCAGGTCCCGCAGCGCGGCGGCGATGTTGGGCAGGGTCACGGTTGATACCTCCGGGTGAGGCCGGCCGCGGAATCAGGGCTGGCGGTGAGTCGGCGGGCGTTGATGAGTTGTGGGCGGGTGGCGCCGGGCGTTCTGCGGGGTAGGCGGCCGTAACGCGTGAAGGTGGCGGCGGCCTGCTCGTTCGTGGGGCAGGGGCCAACCAGACGGCAGCGCAGGCAGTAGCCGGTGGCGCTGGAGGTGACGTGCTCGGCGAGCGTTCGCTGGGCGGCGGTGAGCTGATCGATGGCCGCCTCCGACAGGTAGATGGTGGCGGCCATCTCATGCCTCCGGTCGCGGGAGGGCAACCACGCGGGCGAGCACTTGCCGGAAGCATCCTGCCTGGCTGTGCGCGTTGATCTCGATGCCTTCGAGCCACACCCACTGGCCGTCGTACCAGGTGCTTAGGTCAAGGCGGACGTGGATGATTCGCAGCCAGAGCGGACCGCAGCTGTGCTGATAGTCCTGCTCACGTAGGTGCACAGCGTCGCCGGGCGCGACCGTCACCTCGGGTATGAGGGGTGTCGGGATCACAGCCCGCCCATCCAACCCGTTTGGCCCGGATGTGGCCGGGATCTGCGGCTTCCGCAGGCGGGGCAGTTCAGCACCGAACCGCACCGTCGGCACCACCGGGATTTGATCTTGAACAGGAACAGCCCAGCGGCGAAGCCGAGTACCGCAACCGCCACCAGGGCGAGGGATGGGACCACTGCGTTGCCTCCCTGACTCGGCCCCTCAAGGGACGCAGCCCGCTTCGGGTGACGGGCTGCGTCCGTCAAGAGGCGTCCGAGGCCGGACGAGCGGCGGGCCCCTGGGAGCGCGAGCCCACCGCCGCACCGCGCGGCTTTCGGGCCGCACCGGCCTGACATGCTCAAGCCCATAGTGCCTATGCACTAGTGAGAATGCAAGGATTGCATTCGCAAGTAAGTCACTTGCCTGGCCTGCCTAGAGGTTGCATCCGCATGGCGGGCACACTCTGACTACGACAGGAGCGAAGGGACATGGAGTTGTCAGCTCGACGGCAGCCACCCACCGTGCGCCTCCGGCGGCTCGCTGCGGAGCTGCGTGGACTGCGCACCGCGGCCGGCCTCACCCGCGACGAGGTCAGCGAGCAGACCGGCATCAACCCCGCCACGCTCTATCGGATCGAGACGGCCAAGGTCCGCCCACAGCGGCGCACCCTGATGGCGATGCTCGACAAGTACGGCGTCACCGACGAAGACAAGCGCAGCGAACTCATCGCCCTATCGAGTCAGGCCGCACAGCTGGGATGGCTCCAGGCGTACGAGTCCGAGCTTCCCGAGCTGTACACCACGTACATCAGCTTCGAGGCCGAGGCCCGATCGGTCCGCAACTACGAGTCCCTCTTCGTCCCCGGCCTCCTCCAGACCGAGAACTACGCTCGGGCGGTGATCCGCGGCGTCCTACCGTTAGCCACGGACACTGACGTTCAGGCCCGAGTAGACGCGCGGATACAGCGACAGGTTTCACTTCGCAAGACGGAGCCGCTGCGTGTCTGGGCAATTCTCGACGAGGCCGTCCTGCACCGGCAGACCGGCGGCGCTGAGGTCATGGCCGCGCAACTGGAAGCCCTGGCGGAAGCAGCCGACCAGCCGCACGTGACTCTCCAAGTCATCCCATTCACGGCCGGCGCCCACGCCGGCATGCCGGGCTCGTTCGTCGTCATGGACTTCCCCGACCCGGCCGACCCGGCCTTGGTCTACGTCGACAGCATGGCCGGCGATCTGTTCCTGGAGCGCGAGGCAGACGTACGCCGCTACGCCACCACGTTCGAACACCTCCGCGCCACCGCGCTGGACCCCACCAACTCGATCAAACTGATCAAGGCCCAAGCCGCCGTGATCGATCAACAAGGAGGTACGGGATGAACCAAGCTGACGCGTCCCGCGCCCAGTGGAGAAAGAGCAGCCGATCGAGTGGGAACGGTCAGTGCGTCGAGGTCGCCGACTTCGACACCACTGTCGCGCTGCGTGACAGCAAGGACCCCTCGGGTCCGGTACTCGTCTTCGAGCGCGCCGCATGGGCGAGTTTCTTGGCGGGCGCAAAGAACGGCATCCCGAGGTCGTAGCAGGGCGATCCGGGTGGCAGTAGGCGCGGCACTTGCGCCACCAAGTCGGTCGTCCGTCGCACTGACCAAGATCGCGGGTAGCCCTCATGCTCCCGCTGCCATTGTCGGCTCCGCCTGAAAAGTTCAGCATCGACGGCCATCAGGTCGCCATCTTCTGGGGCCGTCGCGGGAGCTTCGCCCCGCCCCACAGGCAGCCCGGCTGAGCGGACCTGATGCCGTCCTGCTCATGGTCATCCGTAAACCACCACGCTGGAAGGCGGTACGGATCGGCCTCGCGCCCCTCGATGCTTTCGGACGTGAGAAGGCAGGCGATCGTCTGATCGACTAATTGGACGTAGGTGGCGAGGACGCTCCGGGCGATGCTTGTGTTCAACGTCCGGCCCGACCATCGCGCCTCGCCGCTCCGCCGACCGGGACCCGCGTCGCTGCCCATGCCTTCGTAGGACGCCGCTGCCATCTTGTCTGGTAAGACCCGGTGCGCCACGCCGTTGCGTAGCTCGATGAAGTCGTCCAAGCGCTTCGATATGTCGTCGTAATTCTCGACGGCGCTCAGCTCAACAGGGGATCCGAGCCGCTTCCCAGCAGCGCTGTCGAAGAAGTTGAGGATCAACGCGCCGGGAAGTTGGAGCGGGGCAGGACACTGCGCCGTTGCCTGAGCCAAGATTCGTGCGGCCTTCGACTGCTTGTTCCGCCAGCCCAGCCGGCCGACAGTCTCCCGCTCGCTCACAGGGAAGCTGACGGCGGTGCCGACCTCGTACACCAGCCGCTCCCATGTCGATACAGCCAGCATCACCACCAGCGGGTTCAGCACCCCCCGCGGCTGATCACCACCGCCCGGACGTTCATTGTGAATCAGTACGAGATCTATTGCGTCGCCCAGCGCTCCACGAGCCCTCAGGCATGCACGCACTACTGGTGGTAGAGCGTCAACCTTCTCGTTAGTCAAGTCACCACGGATCGATCCGAACGGCATCGGAACATGATTCCAGGTCGCCGCCGATCGTGTAAGCCCGTGCTCCTGCCGGCCGTGTCCGTCCTGCTGTGTTCAGTAGACGTTGGTTGTGACTCCTTGTGGCCTCACCTGACATCACCCGACTCATTACCGGCATGCCCTCATGCCACCACCACGGCCGCGAAGTCTACGGCTCCGCTTCCACCCACCCTCATCTCGATCATGGAGTACACCTTGACCACGCATCACGCCTCTTCCGCGCGAAACGCAAGAGCCCTCGCTTTCGCGAACCCCGGACCCGACGGATTCGGCCTTGACCTCCCGTTGCGGGTCCGGCCGACTCTCCCACTTGGCGTCCCGCTTCAACAGGACCCCCGAACGGACCCTTCGGTTCGGCTCACAGCCCAGGTCAGGGCCGCTGTCAGCAACGTCTGTCGTGATGCGACAGACCCTCCGACTGGGTCTCTCCCCCCTGGGATGGTGACGGCGCATGCCTGATCAGCTGCTTCGTGTGCAGTCCCAGCTCACCGGCCGCGACCTGGTCCTGCTCGGTTGGCTGGCCGATCACGGTGTTCTCACCTCCTTCCAGATCGCCGATGCCCTTTTCCCCTCGGTCGATTACGCCCAGGAACGCCTGCGGGCCCTGATGCAGAAGTTGGGGGTAGTGGACCGGTTCCGGCCGCAGAAGCCCGACGGCGGCTCCTACCCCTACCACTACGTGCTGGCGCAACTCGGCGTCGAGGTCGTCGCCGCGCAGCGCGGCGACGACCTGCCGCGCAGGGACCAGGCCCGGCGGAAGCGTTGGCACCTGACGAGGCGGGCGAACCTGCCGCATCTGCTCGGGGTCAACGGCTTCTTCACCGCCCTGGCCGGTCACGCCCGCACCCATCCCGGCAGCGAGTTAACGCGCTGGTGGCCGGCTGGACGTTGCCAGCAGACGGGGGCCTTCGCCGAGCCCGACGACGATGTCGCGGCCCGCGCTTTTACGCCGAGGTCGCGGCCGGATGGGCACGGCATCTGGGTCGAAGGCGACCGCAGGGTGCCGTTCTTCCTGGAGTACGACCTCGGCACCGAACGGCCGCTTTCCCGACTGGTCGACAAGATCGACGGCTACCGGGAACTCGCGCACGCCACCGGCCGGATCTGGCCGGTGTTGTTCTGGCTGCACTCCCCGGAGCGGGAGCGGCACCTGCATCAGGAACTCGCCGCCGCCGGGACCATTTACCCGGTGGCTACCGCCGTGCACGCCGAGGTCACCGGCGTCACCCCGGCCGAGGCGATGTGGTGGCTGCACCGCTACCACGGGGCGTCGATGCGTTTGGCCAACCTCCCTGTCGGAGGCAGCCGCAGCGAACAGGCCGGCTGACCCACAGCGGCGGACCCATCCCCGGTGACCGGACACGCGCCCACGCAGGCGGCGACAAGGGCCATCCCGCCGTTGACCAGGCGGCTCCGCGGCGCGCGTGCGAGCGGTAGCTGTCCGCGCCTTTCTCCCGTCGAGGAAGGGCGGAGGCTACCTCTGCTCTCGCCACGACAGCAAGCCTTCGAAACTGTCAGCCGCTCTCCGACCCCTGCGTGAGTTGTCGTGAGTCGCTGACAGTCCGAATCGTCTGCCGGTGACAGCGCTGCGAGCTATCGTCCGCGCCCCTCACGCCAGGCAGCCGTGACCGCCGCAGCGGGCTCTTCCGCATCAATCGGATCATCGCGCGCATTCGCGCGCAGAAAGGAAACCGCATGAACGAAGGACTCCGACCCCAGCAGCGACACACGCTTTTCGGAGGACCGTGGCCACCGCGCCCCATGACGACGAAAATGCCGTCCGGAGCTATCCTGACGACCCGCATTCCGGTACCGCCACCAATAAAGGCGGTGCGAAAACCACCTCGACCGGCGGAAAGGGAACGACGATTCCGATGCGTATCGCACGCGTCGAAACCATTCCCATGACTGCCGAAGACCTCGACAACGCCGCCGAAGCCCTCGCCGTCCTACTCAACCAGTTCTGGCGCGAACACCCCTACCTCGCCGCCTGAAACCCTCGCCCGACACCGGGCGGCCCACCCGCGCGTGGGCCGCCCGTCGGCCGAGCCACCCCAACCCCGCACGGAGGAACCACCCTCATGTCAGGCAAGCCCACCCCCACCAGCGCACCGAAGCGACGCGGCCGACGCGCCCCCACGAGCACCCAGCCCGACACGTCGACCGGCCCGTGCCGGGTGTGCATCTACATCCGGCGCTCCACCGACGACGAGCACCAGCCCTTCAGCCTGCTCGCCCAACGCACCGCCCTGCGTAAGTACGTCGAGAGCCACCCCGACTGGGTCATCGTCTGCGAATTCGAAGATGACGCCTCCGGCGCCACCACCGACCGCCCCGGCTTGAAAAAGGCACTCGACGCCGCGAAAGCCGGCATGTTCGACGTCCTACTCGTTTACCGAGTAGACCGATTCAGTCGAAGCCTCGCTCACTTCATCGATCTCGCCGCCACCCTCGACGCCGCCAACGTGCGATTCGCCTCCGCCACCGAACCCGTCGACACCGGCGGCGCGATCGGTCGCATGATGCTCCAATTCCTCGCCGTGTTCGCCGAATTCGAACGCAACATGATCATCGACCGAGTGAAGAGTGGTATGACCGCGAAAGCCAGCAAAGGCCAATGGGCAGGCGGCAACCGCCCCTACGGCTACCTCGTCGACCGCGACACCCAACGCCTGGCGCCCCACCCCGACGAGGCACCCATCCTGCGCGACATCTTTTACCTCTACACGCGCGACCGTCTCGGCACCCGCGCCATCGCCACCGAGTTGAACTCCCGCGGCGTCCCCAACCGCACCGGCAAAAAGTGGTCCGGACACACCATCAACCGGATCCTGGACAACCCCGCCTACGTCGGGGACATCGCCTACCGCGACATCCTCGTCCCCGACGCCCACGACGCACTTATCGACCGGGACACCTTCCGACGCGCCCAGGACATCGCCAACGCCCGAGGCGACGTCCAAACCCAGCGGGCCATGTCCGACTCGGACTACTACCTCACCGGCCTGTTGACATGTCCGCAGTGCGGACAGCGCTACATCGGCACATCCGCCAACGGCCGGACCCGCCGCTACCGCTACTACACCTGCTTCACCCGCACCCGCTACGGCAAACACGCCACCTGCACCGCACCCCGGCTCCCCGCCGACGACCTCGACCACATGATCCTGCAGGCCCTGCACGACTTCTACACCACCGCCGAACCCGTCCTCGCCGCCATGATCGAACGCGCCCACGCCCAACACGACACCACCAGCGACGACCGGCGAGCCGAACTCACCGCCATCGCCCACCAGATCACCAGCACCGAGAACGCGATCGACCGGTATCACGCGGCGTTCGAGAACGGCACCATGGATGACGCCACGGCCGGACCACGCATCCGCGAACTCCGCCAGCGACTGGCCCAACTCCAGGCCCGGCACACCGAACTCGACGCTGGCCTGACATCGCAGCCCGAACCCCCGCCGCCCGGCACCGTCGCCCGAATCCGCGACCACCTCAGCGCCATCATGACCAGCGGCACCGCCACCGAACGCAAAGCCGCCATCGAGGTACTCATCGCCGAAGTCCAACTCACCGACCAGGGAGTCGTACCCGTGTTCAAGATCCCCACCGACACGACAATGCCCCCGCCCGGAACGGACGGGGGCACCTCAGGAGTACCACCGGTTCGCACAATGGTGCGGTCGGTGGAGCCCAGGGGACTCGAACCCCTAACCCCTGCCTTGCAAAGGCAGTGCTCTGCCAGTTGAGCTAGGGCCCCGTGGACGGCCGCGGCGACGATCGCTCGTCACCGTGTCAGACGTCAGCGCAGATCGGGCGCGGTGGTCGCCTCGTGCCAGAGGGCACGCTCGTCGTTCGAGGCCTTGATCTTGTTGAACACGACGGCGGCCACGCCGACGACGCCAGCCAGAATCAGCAGCTTCTTGAACATGCGGCGACCCCTCGTGCTCGACTAACGTCGGACGACCGTGCGGTGGGGCTAGATGGAATCGAACCATCGACCTCAGAGTTATCAGCTCTGCGCTCTAACCGACTGAGCTATAGCCCCGCGTTGCGACGAGCAAGATTAACCCATCCGCTCTGCCAGCCCCAAATCGGGGTCCGGACCTGCGAGCCGGGTCGTCGCCGCCTGCCAAAACCTATCCGAGTACGGGACGCCGGGGCGACCGCATTACGCGGTGCCCCGGCGTCCCGGTCGCTCAGTCCCGCTCGGCGAGCGTCAACTCGATCCCGCCGACCAGGTCGGCGCAGACGTTGTAGACGAACGCTCCCAGCGTGGCAAGCGCGGTGAACAGCACCACGTTGACCAGACCGATCAGCGCCGAGCTGAGGATCACGCCCTTGGCGGTGATCTGGAAACCGCTGGTGCTCTGTCCACCGCCGGCGTTGACCAGGTCGCTCAGGCTCTCGTTGACGCTCTTGAAGACGCCCATCGCGTCCAGCGCCAGGTAGAGCACCGAGGTGGCGACCACCACGACGATGAACAGCACCACCGAGACGGCGAACGCGAACTTCATCACCGACCACGGGTCGATGCGCTTCAGGTTCAGCCGGGCCCGGCGCGGTCCCCGGGACGCCGCCGAGCTGACCGACGTACGGGCGGCACGTACCGCGTCACCGACGCGGGCAGCCCCGACGGCCGACGCGTTGCCGATGCCCGGCGGCAGGCCACCGCCGCTGACCGGGCGACCGCCAGCGGAGGTACGCGCCCCGTCCGACGGCGGCTGGGTCATGCCGGGTGTGATCCGGGGTTGGGTGCCGGTGGCCCCGGTCGACGCGGCCTGGCCGGGTCGGACGTTGATCGGCTGGGTCGTCGCCGGCCGGGCCGAGGGTGCCGCCGTACCCGAAGGGGTGGCGGCGGCGGACGTTGGCGCCTCGGCACCGGACGTCTCGGTCTTGTCACCCGAGCCGGCATCATCGCTTGGCTCCGGCGGGGGTGTCATGCCCGGGGCCCTGGTGAACTTCGGGGCAGGCGCGTCGGCGGGGACCGTCGCCCGGCCCACGGCCGCGCGGCCGGTCGCTGGTGTGCCGCCCTTGGCGGCCTCCTCGTCGACCGGGTTGGCCGAGGTCCCCGTGTTCCCCGACTTCGCCTGTGTCTCCGTCATTCAACTAGTCCTGTTCGTCAGGCTCGTCGGCATTGCGAGCAATCGCCACGATAGTCACGCCGTCCGGGAGGTCCATCAGCTTGACCCCCATTGTGTTCCGGTCACGCGTACGGCGTACAGGCTTCACCGGAGTCCGAATGACACCACCGTTGCTGGTGATCGCGAACAGCTCGTCGTCCGGATCGATCACCACCGCGCCGACCAGACCACCGCGCCGTTCGGTGATCTTCGCAGTCAACACGCCCTTACCTCCCCGGCCCTGCACCGGGTATTCCTCGATCGGGGTCCGCTTCGCGTATCCCCCGTTCGTGGCCACCAGAACGTCCAGACCCTCCCGCACGACCTCCATGGCGAGCAGGACGTCGTCGTCCGTGAAGCGCATGCCGATCACACCCGAGGTGGCCCGGCCCATCGGCCGCAAGGCCTCGTCCGAGGCGTTGAACCGGATCGCCTGTGCCTTCTTGGAGACCAGCAGCAGGTCGTTCTCCGGCGCAACCAGCGCAGCACCGACCAGCTCGTCCTCATCGCGCAGGTTGATCGCGATGATGCCGCCGGAACGGTTGGAGTCGAACTCCTCAAGCCGCGTCTTCTTCACCAGGCCGTTCTTCGTGGCCAGTACCAGATAGGGGGCTACCTGGTAGTTCGGGATCTCAATGATCTGCGCTATCTGCTCGTCGGGTTGGAAGGCGAGCAGGTTGGCCACGTGTTGGCCCTTGGCTACCCTACTGGCCTCCGGCAACTCGTACGCCTTGGCCCGGTACACCCGGCCCTTGTTCGTCAGGAACAGGATCCAGTCGTGTGTCGAGCAGACGAAGAAGTGGCTGACGATGTCGTCCTGGCGCAGCGTAGCGCCACTGACCCCCTTGCCGCCGCGACGCTGCGAGCGGTAGAGATCGACCTTGGTCCGCTTGGCGTACCCGGTCCGGGTGATCGTAACGACCACATCCTCGCGGGCGATGAGGTCCTCCATCGAGACCTCGCCGTCGAACGGAATGATCTGCGTACGCCGGTCGTCGCCCCACTTGGCGACGATCTCGCCCAGCTCCTCGGAGACGATCTTCCGCTGCCGCTCGGGCTTGGCCAGGATGTCCTTGAGGTCGGCGATCTCGATTTCGAGCTTGGCCAGGTCGTCCACGATCCGCTGCCGCTCCAACGCGGCGAGGCGACGCAACTGCATGTCCAGGATCGCGGTGGCCTGGATCTCGTCGATGTCGAGCAGCCGGATCAGGCCCTGCCGGGCGTCGTCCACCGTCGGCGACCGCCGGATCAGCGCGATCACCTCGTCAAGTGCGTCAAGCGCCTTGCCCAGACCGCGCAGGATGTGCGCCCGCTCCTCGGCCTTGCGCAGCCGGAACGCGGTCCGCCGGCGGATCACGTCGATCTGGTGCTCGACGTAGTAGCGGATGAACTGCGCCAGGTTGAGCGTGCGCGGCACCCCGTCGACAAGGGCCAGCATGTTGGCCCCGAAGGTCTCCTGAAGCTGGGTGTGCTTGTAGAGGTTGTTCAGCACGACCTTCGCGACCGCGTCGCGCTTGAGCACGAGCACGATCCGCATGCCGGTACGGCCGGAGGACTCGTCGCGGATGTCGGCGATCCCGGCGAGCTTGCCCTCCTTGATCAGCTCCGCGATCCGCTCGGCGAGGTTGTCCGGGTTGACCTGGTAGGGCAGTTCGCTGACGACCAGGCAGGGGCGGCCCCGCTTGTCCTCGTCGACCTCCACCACGGCGCGCATCCGGATCGACCCGCGACCGGTGCGGTAGGCGTCCTGGATGGCGGTGGTGCCGACGATCAGGCCGTAGGTCGGGAAGTCCGGGCCCTTGACGATGCCGAGCAGGGCTTCGAGGGTGGTCTCCTCGTCCTCCTCGGGATTGTCGAGGCACCACTGCACCGCCGCGCCGATCTCCCGCAGGTTGTGCGGCGGGATCTTGGTGGCCATGCCGACCGCGATGCCCTCGGAGCCGTTCACCAGCAGGTTGGGGATCCGCGACGGCAGGATCGTGGGCTCCTTGGCCCGGCCGTCGTAGTTGTCCTGCAGGTCGACGGTGTCCTCGTCGATGTCCCGCAGCATTTCCATGGCCAGCGGGTCGAGCTTGCACTCCGTGTTGTGGCTGACGAACCCGTCGGAGACGAACGAGTGGTCGTCGGTGTCGACCCGGACGCTGTAGACCGGCTGCACGCCGGCGTCAGTGATCTGCGCCACCTCGGCGTAGTAGAAGCGCCCGTCGACAAGAGGCTCGACGACATCGAGCACGTCGGTGTTGGTGATGCGGGCAGCGATCTCGTCGCGGTCGCGCTCCCACCGCTCGACCCGGTCCACGTTGTGCCGACGCAGCCAGTCCTGCTCGGCCCAGCGCTGCGCGCCGTGCTCGCGGATGAAGTCGGCGACCAGCGGCACGTGGTCGCTGGAGAGGGCGGTGCTGCTCGCCGGCACCTGGGCCAGCTCGGCCTCCAGCTTGGCCTGCTTGCGGCCGAGGAAACCGACGTGCGCGGCGAAGATCCGAGCGTCGCGGCGGTTGGTCACCACGACCTTGATCTCGCCGTTGTCGTAGCGGGTCTGCCGGCTGATCACGCCGAACTCCAGCAGCAACTGCTGGACCTCGGCCGCCAGGCGCTCGCTGCGCGTCGAGTACGAGATCTGCATGGCGTTGCGCGGCAGCAGCGACGACGAGCCGTCACCCTCGAACAGCGCCTGGAGGAACGCCCGCTTGACCGCGGCCGGCCCCTGCCAGACGAACTCGGGAACGAACTTCGCGGCGCTACGCGCGCCCATCAGCTCACCCAGAAGGCTCGACCGCAGCGCGGTGAGGTCCTGCACGTCGAGTTCGTGCAGGGTGCTGCCGGAAGCGATGACCCGCTCGCTGACGTAACGCGGACCGCCCACCGCCAGGTCGTAGGCCGCGAGGACGCGGACGAAGAACTCGCGGTCGACGTTGTTGAAACCGGCCCGTCCCGTGGAGACCCAGCCCTCGCTGACGAAGGCGCCGGCGAGGACGGCGGCCTCGACGTGCTCCAGCATCGGGTAGCCGATCTCGTCCGGCACGCTGCGCTGCAGGACCACCCGGTCGCCGGGGGAGATCTCGGCGAGGAGCTTCCACAGCAGGGTCGGCACGCCGGCCACGTCCACCAGGCAGAGCACCGGGTGGTTGTGCGTGCCGGTCAGCTCGTACCCCTCGCTGGTGCGCAGCCGCAGCGTGGGGTGCTCGCCGGAGTGGAAGAACTTCGAGGCGCGCACCAGGTCGCCGTTGCGGTCGCGGACCTTCAGGTCGATGTCGGTCTCGCTGGACGGTGCGGCGTCCGCCACCACGTCCGCGATCCGCACGCTACCGTCGGCGGTACGAATACGGACATCTGCCGTGATGCAGTAACGCATCGCGGCCGCCGGATCATTACCCGGCGAGCCGAAGTTGCCGTTGCCGTCGACAAGCGGGTAGCGCAGCGACCAGGGCTGCGCCATCCGGACCAGCGCGTCGTAGATCGCCGAGTCGCCGTGCGGGTGGAACTGACCCATCACGTCGCCGACGACGCGGGAGCACTTCACGTAGCCGCGGTCCGGGCGGTAGCCGGAGTCGAACATGGCGTAGAGGATCTTGCGGTGGACCGGCTTGAGCCCGTCCCGCACGTCCGGCAGCGCACGCCCGACGATGACGCTCATCGCGTAGTCGAGGTAGGAGCGCTGCATCTCCACCTCGAGCCCGACCGGTTCGATCCGGTCGTGCGCGACCACCGCGGCGATGGCCTCGGCGGGGACCTCAGGCTCGTTCGGTGTGGACTCGGGAGAATCGGTCACTGTATACCCTTATCAGACTCAGAGTCGTTTTTGTGCTGTGGATAACCGCTGTGGATAGCGGCGAAGCTGTGGATAACTCTGTGGACCGGTGGAGGGGGGGGGGGGCGGCCCCCCCCCCCCCCCCCCCGGGTGAAGAATGAGATGAAACACACCGGCAGGGGGGGGGGGGTGAATTAAAACACCGCCCCCCCCCCAGC
>NZ_JBEZFA010000030.1:0-70225 GCF_040649215.1 Micromonospora sp. NPDC049044
GTTGTTTGCCCCGGACCCGCCGACAACAGTCGAAATCCGGGCCAGCTTTGGGCATGCTGCGACAGTGGAAGTCCACAGTGCGGGTGGAGGGGTGTGCCCGTCGACGGCGTCGGTGCAGAGCACGAACCAGCCGGCCTCGGACAGCGTCCACCGGGGGCGGGGCGCCGGAAGGTCGACCGGCAGCCGGTCCAGGATCGCCGCTTCCCGGGCGTACCAGTCGACCAGGTGCGGTTGCTCGGCGGCGGGTGCCGCCTTGACGAAGGCCCGGCCACCGGCGGCGGTCTGGAGCACGGCGGCGAAGCCGCGGGTGAAGCCCGCCGCAGCGACCCGGGCGGTGACCACCGGCGCGCCGAGCCGGTCGGCGACAGCGGCCCGCAGCTCCGCCGGCAACGCCGACCACGACGGACGCTGGGCACTCGCGTGGTACGGCACCGGCGGCAACGGGGGAGAGGACACCACACCATGCTGCCCCGGGGTGCGTGCGCGACGCGCGGCGACACTGCCAGACTGCCAAGCCATGAGGACCGAGGACTTCTGGCAGCTGATCGACGAGGCGCGGGCCGGGGGCGGGGGAGAGCCCGGGCCGGTCGCCGCGCGGGCCGTCGCCCTGCTCGCCGAGCGCGACCCGGAGGACATCATCGGGTACGCGCGGCACCAGTCGCGGGTGCTGGCCGCCTCGCACAAGGCGGATCTGTGGGGTGCGGCGTACCTGATCAACGGGGGTGCCTCGGCCGACGGTTTCGAGTACTTCCGGGGCTGGTTGATGACCCAGGGGCGGGCGGTCTTCGCCCGCGCGGTCGCCGAACCGGACTCGCTTGCCGAGTTGCCCCAGGTGCGGGCGGCCTCGCTCAGCGGCGAGGAGTTCTCCGCCGAGCAGATGCTCTCGGTGCCCTGGGACGCGTACCGGAAGGCCACCGCCAGCGAACTGCCGGCGGACCGCGACCCGGTGCGGACGCCGGACCTCAACGACTTCTGGGACTTCGACGACGAGGAGGAGGCCCGCCGACGACTGCCCCGGCTGGCCGCGCTGTTCGTCGAGCCGCCGATGGAATGACGGGGCCTCGGGCCGATCCATCGCCCGCGCAGCGGGCGTACCCCGGCGGCGTGGGAACATAGAGGGGGTCGGCGGCGCGCCGGCCTGTTCACGTCAGCCGACCAGAACGGACCGCTGTGCCACCGAAGCTCGATCCCGGCGCGAACGCCCCTGGTGCCACCGACCCCGGTCGCATCCGGAACTTCGGCATCATCGCCCACATCGACCACGGGAAGTCGACCCTGGCCGACCGGATGCTGCAGCTCACCGGTGTGGTCGACCCCCGGCAGATGCGCGCCCAGTACCTGGACCGGATGGACATCGAGCGCGAGCGCGGCATCACCATCAAGAGCCAGGCCGTTCGCATGCCGTGGACCATCCGCGAGGGTGAGCGGGCCGGCGAGCACGCGGTCCTCAACATGATCGACACCCCGGGGCACGTCGACTTCACCTACGAGGTGTCCCGGTCGCTGGCCGCCTGCGAGGGCGCCGTGCTGCTCGTCGACGCCGCGCAGGGCATCGAGGCGCAGACCCTGGCCAACCTCTACCTGGCCCTCGAGAACGACCTGCGGATCATCCCGGTGCTCAACAAGATCGACCTGCCGGCCGCGCAGCCGGAGAAGTACGCCGAGGAACTGGCCCACCTGATCGGTGGCGACCCCGCCGACTGCATCCGGGTCTCCGGCAAGACCGGCGAGGGCGTACCGCACCTGCTCGACGAGATCGTCAGGCAGTTCATCCCGCCGGTCGGCGACGCCGAGGCGCCCGCCCGGGCGATGATCTTCGACTCGGTGTACGACGTCTACCGCGGCGTCGTCACCTACGTCCGGGTCATCGACGGCCGGATCAGCGCCCGCGAGCGGATCAAGATGATGTCCACCGGGGCCGTGCACGAGCTGCTGGAGATCGGCGTCATCTCGCCCGAGATGGTCAAGGCCGAGGCGCTCGGCGTCGGCGAGGTCGGCTACCTGATCACCGGTGTGAAGGACGTCCGGCAGTCCCGGGTCGGTGACACGGTCACCATCAACAGCCGGCCGGCGGGCGAGGCGTTGGGTGGCTACAAGGACCCGAAGCCGATGGTCTACTCCGGGCTCTACCCGATCGACGGGTCCGACTACCCCAACCTGCGTGAGGCGCTGGACAAGCTCAAGCTCAACGACGCCGCCCTGGACTACGAGCCGGAGACGTCCGGCGCGCTCGGGTTCGGCTTCCGCTGCGGCTTCCTCGGCCTGCTCCACCTGGAGATCATCCGGGAGCGGCTGGAGCGCGAGTACAACCTCGACCTGATCTCCACCGCGCCGAACGTCGTCTACCGGGCGATCACGGACGACGGCGCGGAGATCGTTGTCACCAACCCGAGCGAGTACCCCACCGGCAAGATCGCCGAGGTGTACGAGCCGGTGGTCCGGGCGACGGTGCTGACGCCAAACGACTACGTGGGCGCCGTGATGGAGCTCTGCCAGGGCCGACGCGGCACCCTGCTCGGCATGGACTACCTGTCCGCCGACCGGGTGGAGTTGCGCTACACGCTGCCCCTCGCGGAGATCATCTACGACTTCTTCGACCAGTTGAAGAGCCGCACCAAGGGCTACGCCTCGCTGGACTACGAGCCCTCCGGCGAGCAGGCGTCCGACCTGGTGAAGGTGGACATCCTGCTGCACGGCGAGCCGGTGGACGCGTTCAGCGCCATCGTGCACAAGGACAAGGCGTACAACTACGGCGTCACCATCGCCGCGAAGCTGCGTACCCTCATCCCCCGCCAGCAGTTCGAGGTGCCCATCCAGGCGGCCATCGGCAGCCGGGTCATCGCCCGCGAGACCATCCGGGCGATCCGCAAGGACGTGCTCGCCAAGTGCTACGGCGGTGACATCAGCCGCAAGCGCAAGCTGCTGGAGAAGCAGAAGGAAGGCAAGAAGCGGATGAAGATGGTCGGCCGGGTCGAGGTCCCGCAGGAGGCCTTCATCGCCGCCCTCTCCTCCGACTCCGGCGACGGCAAGGCCGCCGGAAAGAAGTAGCCCGGACGTCCGGCCCCGCGGTCAAGATCCGCGCAGGTTCGGGGAAGTGTCGCCTGGAGTCAGGTTGAGGCGGCAGTTTCCCCCGAGGTTGCGCGGATCTTGCGTGTCCGCCCTGGCTCGCGTTCGCGTGGCGTGCGTCTGCGGTGGTCCGCGCCTGCCGTGGCTCGCGTCTGCGTGGTCCGCCCTGCGCTGGTCTGACTGTGCTGACCTTCCCCGTTCATGCGGTCTGGCAGACCGTCGTAGGGGCCAGCGGGGGCGGGGTCACCGAGGCGTGACGGAAAAATTTTCTGGGCCGCCGCGAGGGCGGTCGGGCCCGACGAGATGGGCTCCTACCTGTGTGGACGCGCCCGCGCGCCAACCGACGCACCCGTCGGAAATTGACGTCTGACGGTGCCGTTGGCGGTGAGTCGGTTTGGACTTTCGGCCGCTCGGGCACTTAGCGGTCACGACAGGAAGCACACATCGTGTGTCGGACATTCTTTAGAAGGAGGGCGACCGTGGAGTTCACCGTGTGGGGCATCATCACTGCGATCGTTGTTGGTCTCATCGTCGGCGCGCTCGGCCGTCTGGTCGTCCCGGGCCGGCAGAACATGCCGATCTGGCTGCACCTGCTGATCGGTATCGGCGCGGCCCTGCTGGGCACGGTGCTGGCGCGGGCCATCGGCATCGCGACCGAGACGAGCGGTATCGACTGGGGCGAGCTGCTGGTCCAGGTCGTGGTTGCTGCGATCGCGGTCGCCCTGGTGGCCGGCGTGGGTGGCCGCCGCCGAGTGACCCGGTAACACCGAACAGCAGAACTCGTACCACAGCTACACAGTCGATGGGCGCCCGGCCGACAGGCCAGGCGCCCATCGGCGTTCTCGCACCTGCGGCGGCCCTCACCGCGCCGACCAGGCGTTCCGACGCCCGGGTTGGCGTTTTCGGCGCCCCGGACCGCTGTGATCCACTCCGTTTCCCTGGAAGCGGGCTGACCTGCTGGGTCGGTTGCCGCGACGGCGTGGCAGCGCGGCGCTGTGGCGGGGCGGCGGTCTGGTGGAAGGGCGGCCCGGGGCGCGGCGGTCTGGCAGCGCAGCGGCGGCGTGGCGATCCGCCGGCCTGGTGGGACGGCGGCGTGGCGGCCCGGCGGGCGGCGGCGGGGCGGCCTGCCGCGGTTCGGGTACGAGGGCGTCCGGTGGAACCTGCCCTTGTCGGCCAAGACGTGATCGTTTGGTGGCTGAAGTCGGTTTGGATTTTCGGTGGGGCGGGCACTTAGCGGTCACGACAGGAAGCACACATCGCGTGTGTCAGACATTTTGAAGGAGGGTGGCCGTGGAGCTCACCGTGTGGGGCATCATCACTGCGATCGTTGTTGGTCTCATCGTCGGCGCGCTCGGCCGCCTGGTCGTCCCGGGCCGGCAGAACATGCCGATCTGGCTGCACCTGCTGATCGGTATCGGCGCGGCCCTGCTGGGCACGGTGCTGGCGCGGGCCATCGGCATCGCGACCGAGACGAGCGGTATCGACTGGGCCGAGTTGCTGGTCCAGGTCGTGGTTGCCGCGATCGCGGTCGCGCTTGTGGCCGGGGTGGGTCGCCGCCGCAGCCTCACCCGATAACGACCTGGCATCACCTGGCGAGGCAGCAACACCGTAGGACAGCACTACCGAAGGAGCGCCCGGCCGAGAGCCGGGCGCTTTTTCGTGCCATCTGCCCAACTTCGCCCCGAGGTCAGAGCGCCGTTCGTCGGGCCGTTGCGATACCGTCGCCAGACTTTGGTCAATCCTGCCCACTGTCGTAAAGGAATTCTTCGTACTAGGGTGCGGCGGAGAAGGTTAGTTCCATGCGGCGTGAGGGGAGAAGTGGCGTGAACAGGTGGAAGCGGCTGGCCCCGGTCACCGCCGTGGTGGCCTCGGCCGCGATGGTGCTGACCGGCTGTGGAGGCTCCGACGACAAGGCGGGCGACGACAGCAAACTCACGGTCTGGATGATGGGCGAGGGCGGCGACGCGCAGAACAAGTTCCTCGACGGCGTCGAGACCGAGTTCCGCCAGAAGCACCCCGACACCGATGTGGTCGTGCAGTACATCCCCTGGTTGGAGGCGCCCAAGAAGTTCCAGGCCGCGCTCGCCGGCGGTGAGGGACCGGACATCACCGAGCTGGGCAACACCGAGACCCAGGGGTGGGCCGCGCAGGAGGCGCTCGCCGACGTCAGTGCCCGGATGGGCGGCTGGGCCGACGGCAAGGACCTGCTGCCCGACCTGGTGCGCAACGCGCAGCTCGACGGCAAGCAGTACGGCGTGCCCTGGTACGCGGGTGTGCGTGCGATCTACTACCGCACCGACTGGTTCGCCGAGGCCGGTGTGCAGCCGCCGAAGACCTGGGACGACCTGGTCACCGTGGCCAAGGCCGTGCAGGCGAAGAAGAAGGGCACCTACGGCATCGCCCTGCCGGGCAACTCCGAGCTGCCGTTCTACTCCTTCCTCTGGGGTGCCGGCGGCGAGATCGCCAGCAACCAGGGCGGCACCTGGAAGTCCGGCTACACCACGCCGGAGGCGCAGCGGGCCGTCAAGTTCTGGACCGACCTGGTGACCGTGCACAAGGTCGCCCCGCCGGCGGCGGCGGGCTGGAACGAGATCGACGCGCGCACGCAGTTCGCCACCGGCAAGGCCGCGATGGCGTTCGCCGGCAGTTGGCAGCAGGCCGCCATCAAGAAGGACAACCCCGAGATCGAGAAGGTCTGGGGTACGTTCCCGATCCCCGGCCCGGACGGCAAGGCCGCACCCGGGTTCGCCGGCGGCTCGGACGTGGCGATCTGGAAGGACAGTGAGCGCCAGGATCTGGCCTGGGACTACCTGACAGTGCTGCTGAACAAGAAGAACTC
Source organism: Micromonospora sp. NPDC049044 (assembly GCF_040649215.1). NCBI lineage: Bacteria > Bacillati > Actinomycetota > Actinomycetes > Micromonosporales > Micromonosporaceae > Micromonospora > Micromonospora sp. NPDC049044. Next base: position 5,906 of record NZ_JBEZFA010000030.1, read on the forward strand.
GCAGAGCTTCGCGAGCAGCCTCGGCTTCTTCCCGGTCTACCAGGACCTGGTGGCCGGTGACACGTACGCCAACGACAAGGTGATGGCGGCGTTCGCCACCACCATGCAGAACACCAAGCTCACGCCGCTCACCCCGAAGTGGGTGGAGGTCAGCCGGACGAAGACGGTGACCCAGGCGATGAACAGCTCGGTCATGAAGGGTCAGAAGACGGTCGAGAAGGCTACCGCCGATGCGGCCGGTGAGATGGAAAGCATCCTCAACGCCAAGTGACCACGCTGACCGAGGTGCCGGAGACGGCCGCCGCGCGGGAGACCCCCGCGCGGCGGCGTCGCCGGGTGGACCGCCTGCCCTACCTGCTGCTCCTGCCCGCACTGGTGATCATCGGGGTGTTGCTGCTCTGGCCGCTCGGCCAGGTGGTGGTGATGTCCTTCTACCGGCTCGACAGCGTCCGGCAGTTGCGCGGCGACCGGGAGTGGCCGTGGGTGGGGCTGGGCAACTACGCCGACATCCTCTCCGACCCGTTCTTCCTGACCGTGCTGCGCAACACGGTGCTGTTCGCCGCGGCCAACGTGCTACTCACGATGGTGCTCGGCACGCTCGTCGGGCTGCTGCTCAACCGGCTCGGCCGCAAGATGGCGACCTTTGTGGCCAGTTGCGTGATGCTCGCCTGGGCCACGCCCGCGCTGACCGGCACCATCGTCTGGAAATGGATCTTCGACGACACGAGCGGCCTGGTCACGTGGATGTTCAACGCGCTGCCCGACGGGCTCTCCAACAGCCTGTTCGGTCGTAGCGACTGGACCGGCTACGGCTGGTTCAACTCGCCACTGCTCTTCTTCGCCATCCTCACCCTGGTGGTGGTCTGGCACTCGTTCCCGTTCATCGCGGTGAGCGTGCTGGCCGGCCTCAAGAGCGTGCCGAGCGAGCTGCACGAGGCGGCCCGGGTGGACGGTGCCAGCCCTTGGCGGGTCTTCTGGAAGATCACCTTCCCGTTGCTGCGCCCGGTCTTCGGGATCCTGATCGTGCTCTCCACCATCTGGGACTTCAAGGTGTTCACCCAGCAGTTCGTCCTGGCCGGCGGCACCCAGGACCGACCGACGTTCATGCTCGCCATCTACTCGTACGCCGAGGCCTTCTCCCCGCCGCCGAAGTACGGACTCGGTGCGGCCATCGCGGTGATCCTCACGCTGATCCTGCTCGTGGTGACCGGCTTCTACGTACGGATGGTGCTCAGGCAGGAGGACGAGTCGTGAAGAAGGTAGCCCTCAACGCCGCCGGGCTGCTTGTCGCGCTCTTCGCGGCGTTCCCGGTCTACTGGATGATCTCGACCTCGCTGAAGCCGAGCAACGAGATCTTCTCGGCCACCCCGCAGCCGGTGCCGACCCACCCGACGCTTGCGCACTACCGGGAGATCCTGACCGGCAACCTGATCCCCGGTGTGACTTTCTTCGACTTCTTCCTCAACAGCGCGCTTGTCGCGGTCTCCACAGTGGTGCTCAGCGGCCTTGTCGCGTTGCTGGCCGCGACAGCTGTGGCGCGGTTCCGCTTCCGGCTGCGGACCAGCTTCCTGATCATGCTGCTGGTGGTGCAGATGATCCCGCTGGAGGCGTTGGTCATCCCGCTCTTCCTGATGATCCAGCGGCTGGGGCTCTACAACACCCTGCCCAGCCTGATCCTGACGTACCTCGGCTTCTCGCTGCCGTTCGCGGTCTGGATGCTGCGCGGTTTCGTCGCCGCGGTGCCCAAGGAGTTGGAGGAGGCGGCGGCGATCGACGGCGCCAGTCGGGCCCAGATCTTCCGCCGCGTCCTGTTTCCGCTTGTCGCGCCCGGCCTGGTTGCCACAAGCATCTTCTCCTTCATCACCGCGTGGAACGAGCTGATCTTCGCGTTGACGTTCATCAACGACCAGGGCAGCTACACCCTGCCGGTGGCGATGACGTTCTTCTTCGGCCGCGACGACACCAACTGGGGGCCGGTGATGGCCGCGTCCACCCTGTTCACCCTGCCGGTCATCATCTTCTTCCTGCTGGTGCAGCGACGGATGGTCTCCGGCCTGGTGGCCGGCGCCGTCAAGGGCTGACGGGCCGGACCGACGCCCGACGGTCAGGCGGAGGGCGGCTCCGCCAGCCGCTCCATCCGGTTCCAACCGGACCAGCCGCGCTCGCGCATCAGCTCCCGCAGCCGCCGCACCCGCGGGTCGGACTCGACGGCCAGCGCGTCGATCAGGTCGTGCGGGAGATCGTCGTCGACCACCTCGGCGTGCAGGACCTCGCCGGCGGCGTACGCCTGCTCTGCCAAGCAGGCCATGATGTCGGCGGCCTCGGCCAGGCGCGGGTCGTCGGCCTCGTCGCCGTCGAAGATCTCCGAGAGCACCCGGTAGAGCCGGACGACCTGCGGATCGTCGAGGTGGGCGATCTTGCCGGGCATCCACTCGACGATGCGGTCGGGCCAGCGCGCCGCGACCAGGATCCACCCGTCGCGTTCGGCCTCCACCATCCGCTGGGACGCCCCAATGGCCCGGAGCCGGTCGAGATAGGCGGTGACCTCCGGTGGGAGCGCCAGGGCGTCCCCGGCGGCGAGCTGCGCGATGTGTCGGCGGCTGGTCTGGAGCCGTTCGATCTCGTCGCGCAGCTGGTTGTCGATGGTCCGGATGGCGTCGGCAAAGGCTGGCGCGTCGGCTTCGAGCATCCGACTGATCTGCGACAGCGGCACACCGGCGTCGGCGAGGGTGCGGATCTTGATGAGGGACACGACCGCGGTCGCGCCGTACCGCCGGTAGCCGGAAGCGTCCCGCTCCGGCTCCGGCAGCAGGCCGATCTGGTGATAGTGCCGCACCGCCCGCACCGTGACGCCGGCGTACGCCGCGAGTTGGCCGATCGTCAGCATGCTCTGATCCTGCCCGCAGTTGGTTCAGCCCTGGCCGTCACCGGTTCAGGAGATCTTGCGACGGTAGGTGACGTTGGCGAACAGGTAGGCGACGACGAGGATGCCGACGCACCAGGCGAGGGCGATCCAGATGTCCGTACCGACCGGCTGTTGGCTGAACAGGTCCCGGATCGCGTTGACGATGGAGGTCACCGGCTGGTGCTCGGCGAAGGCACGCACCGGGCCGGGCATCGACTCGGTGGGCACGAATGCGGAGCTGACGAACGGCAGGAAGATGAGCGGATAGGAGAAGGCGCTCGCGCCGTCCAGGGTCTTCGCGGTGAGACCGGGGATCACGGCGATCCAGGTCAGGGCCAGGGTGAACAGGACCAGGATGCCGGCGACCGCGAGCCACTGCGACACGCCCGCGCCCGTCCGGAAGCCCATGATCAGGGCGACGCCGACGACGACGACGATCGAGATCAGGTTGGCGACCAGCGAGGTCAGGACGTGCGCCCACAGCACGGATGAGCGGGCGATCGGCATGGACTGGAACCGTTCGAAGATGCCGCCCTTCGTGTCCAGGAAGAGGCGGAAGGCGGTGTAGGAGATTCCCGAGGCGATCGTGATGATCAGGATGCCGGGCAGCAGGTACTTCACGTACGAGTCGGTCCCGGTCTCGATCGCGCCGCCGAAGACGTACACGAACAGCAGCATGAAGGCGATCGGCATGATCGCGGTGGTGATGATGGTGTCCGGGCTGCGGGCGATGTGGCGCAGCGAGCGTCCCAGGAGAACAGCGGTGTCGCCGACGAAATGCCTGTTCATCGTTCTTCCTTGTTGGTTCGGGAGCCGACGAGGGTCAGGAAGACGTCCTCCAGGCTCGGCTGCTTCTCGACGTACTCGATCTTCGCGGGTGGGAGGAGCTGCTTGAGCTCGTCGAGGGTGCCGTTCACGATGATCCGGCCCTCGTGCAGGATCGCGATCCGGTCGGCCAGGTGCTCCGCCTCGTCGAGGTACTGAGTGGTGAGCAGAACGGTCGTACCCCCCTTGACCAGTTCCTTGACGGCATGCCACACCTCGATGCGTGCCTCCGGGTCCAGCCCGGTCGTCGGCTCGTCAAGGAAGATCACCGGCGGGTTGCCGATGAGGCTCATCGCGATGTCCAGCCGGCGGCGCATGCCGCCGGAGTACGTCGCCACCCTCCGGGTGCCCGCTTCGGTCAGCGAGAAGCGCTTCAGCAGGGCGTCCGCGATGGCGCCCGGGTCCTTGAGGTGCCTGAGCCGGGCGACCAGGACGAGGTTCTCCCGTCCGCTGAGGATCTCGTCGACCGCCGCGAACTGCCCGGTGAGACTGATCGACTCGCGCACCTCGGCGGCCTGTGCCGCGACGTCGAAGCCGTTGACCCGGGCGGTTCCCGCGTCGGCCTTGAGCAGCGTGGCCAGGATCTTCACCACAGTGGTCTTGCCGGCTCCGTTGGAGCCGAGCAGGGCGAAGACGGTGCCGCGCGCCACGTCGATGTCCATACCGCGCAGCACCTTCAGTTGCTTGAACGATTTCTCCAGCCCCTGCACGTGTATCACGGCCTGCTGGACCTGATCGGTTGGCGGGATGTTCATGGCCGCCAGCATGGAGGGTTGACGCAGCGTCAAGGTCAAGCCGGAGCCGCGAATTCACCTAGGCTGTCCGTCATGACGGGCAGGGTGGCAGCGGTGAACCTCGGCATCGTGACCGAGGCGGAGTGGGCCGGCGACGCGAGCGGGCGCAGCGGCATCGACAAGCGACCGGTGGACGCGCCGGTGCTGTTCCGCGTCGACGGGGTGGTCGGCGACTTCATCGGCGAGCGCGCCCACCACGGCGGCGAGGACCAGGCGGTCTACGCCTACGCGGAGGAGGACGCCGCCTGGTGGTCTACCGAGCTGGGGCGCGGCATCGGGCCCGGCGGCTTCGGCGAGAACCTCACCACCTACGCGGTGGACCTGACCGGCGCGGTGATCGGTGAGCAGTGGCAGGTCGGGTCGGCAGTGCTTCAGGTGACCAAGCCGCGAACGCCGTGCACCACCTTCGCCGGCTTCTGGGGAGTACCGGATCTGATCAAGCGGTTCACCGTCCGGGCGTTACCCGGGGCCTACCTGCGGGTGCTTCGCGAGGGGGAGGTCGGCCCGGGTGACCCGGTCGAGGTGGTGGACCGGCCCGCGCACGGGGTGACAATCGGTGAGGTGTTCCGGGCCACCAGCCTGGAACCGGAGCTGCTGCCCCGCCTGCTGGAGGCACCCGACCTGCCGGAGTCGATCCGGGACAAGGTCCGCCGCCGTCTCACCGCCCGTTAGCCGCCGTCGAAGGCGCCGAGCGCCCAGGCGGCGCTATCATTCTCATTATCGAGAGTGATATCGTTCGGTCGTGGAGATGTCGAGAGAGCGCTGGGCGGACCTGGCGCTGCATCCGGTGCGGATCCGGATCCTGCGTGCGGTCGCGGGCACGCGCCTGACCACACAGGGGCTGCTCGAGCTGCTGCCCGATGTCCCGCAGGCCACGATGTACCGGCACCTGGCGATCCTGGTCAAGGCAGGGCTGGTCGAGGTGGTCGATGAGCGCAGGGTGCGCGGCGCCGTCGAGCGGGTGTACGCGTTGCCCGCGCACGGCGCGACGCTCGACCCGGCGGCCCTGGCCACGGCCACCCGGGAAGACCACGCGCGTTACTTCACGGCGTTCATGTCGAGTCTGCTGTCGGAGTTCTCCCGCTATCTCACCCGGGAGCGGGTCGACTTCACCGCCGACGGTGTGGGCTATCAGCAACTCGTGCTGCACCTGACCGACGCCGAACTGGGCGAGTTCGCCGCCGGTTTCAACGCACTTGTGGGCCCGCTGCTCGGCAACCAGCCCGGCGGTGGACGGACACCGCGACTGTTGGCGACAGTCCTGCTGCCCACCGATCCGTCGACGGCCGACAGGCGCGCACCGGCACCGACTGACGACTCCGACACGACGAAAGGGGATGACTGATGGCATCGGTCATGGTGACCAACGATGTGATCGACATTCGGTTCACCGGATGGGAGCGGGTCTGGGTCGGGCGGGAGCAGTTCGCACTGCCCCTCACCGCGGTGCGGCAGATCGCCCTGGTGGACAACCCGCTCCGTCTGGCCCGTGGCGCCCGCCGGGGATACGTGGTGTCCGGCTTCGCCAAGATCGGAGTGTGGGGCCTGTACGGCGGTCCTCGGCAGCTCGTGGCAGTCCGCCGGGCGGAACCAGGGCTGCACCTCGTTCTGGACCGGGCTGCGGCAGGCGGTGAGTTCGACGAGGTAGTGCTCTCCGGTCCGGCCGCGCCAGGTCTCGTGGAGACGATCACGCGTGCCATGGCGGCCCGCGCGTGACCGGCGACCACCTCGCGATCGAGGTGTCGTGCCTGACGAAACGCTACGGTGACGTCACCGCCGTGCATGATCTGAGCTTTGTCGTGCAACCCGGCGTGGTCACCGGATTCCTCGGCCCGAACGGCTCCGGCAAGACCACCACGATGCGCATGATGACGGGGCTGGTGTCGCCGACCAGTGGCACCGCCACGATCGGCGGCCTGCCGTACGGCCGACTTGCCCGGCCGTCGCGCACTGTCGGGGCCGTGTTCGACGCCAACGCGTTCCATCCTGGACACACCGCCCGTGAGCACCTGCGCGTCTACGCAGCGATGGGCGGACATCCGGACAGCCGGGTCACCGCCCTGCTCGACCTGCTCGGCCTCGCCGAGGCCGCACACCGTCGTACCCGAGGATTCTCCACTGGCATGCGGCAGCGGCTCAACCTCGCCACGGCGTTGCTCGGCGACCCCCGCGTCCTGCTGCTGGACGAGCCCGGCAACGGTCTGGACCCGGAAGGCGTGTCGTGGCTGCGCGGCTTTCTGCGTCAGCTCGCCGACGAGGGCCGCACCGTGCTGATCTCCAGCCACGCGCTCGGCGAGATCCAGCAGCTCGTGGATGACGTAGTGGTGATCCGGCGTGGCGAACTCGTCGCCGCCGGACCCTGTTCCCGGCTCGCCGGCCCGCCAGCTGTGCTGGTCACCTCACCCGACGCGGACGCGCTCGCTGCCGTTCTGACGGCCGACCCGGTCAACGGCGGCGGCACGGCACCGCACGTCGAAGCCGCCGGGCCCGACCGGCTGCGGGTACGAGGGCTGGACGCGCCGAGCGTCGCCGACCTCGCCGTCGCCCACCACCTTCGGGTGCACGAGCTGGTCGTCGAGACCACCAGCCTCGAAGAACTCTTCCTCCACCTCACCACGGACAAGGCGGTCACCTGATGAACCACCTGATCAGGGCGGAGTTCCGCCGGCTGCTGGCCACCCGGATGTGGGGCGGCCTGCTGATCGCCGCCGCTGTGCTGGGCGGGGGCATGTTCGGGGCCATGGCGCTGGCGGGGCCGGAGAACTTCGACCCACCGATGCCCGGTCTGGACACCGAGGCCGGCCTCCGCGCGATCCTCGGCATTCTCGGTTACACCGCGTTCGTGCCGGCCGCCGCCGGGGCCCTGGCTGTCACCTCCGAGTACCGACACCACACCGCCGCGGTCACCTTTCTCTTCGCTCCGCGCCGTGGGCGGGTGCTCACCGCCAAACTCGCCACCTACGCGGTCGTCGGTCTCGCGTACGGGCTCGTCCTCGCGGGCACGGCCGCGGTGGCGTTGTTCGCTGTCGCCGCCGCCCGCGACGTCTCACTCGGTCTGCCCGCCACCACGGTGCTGGCACTGCTCGGCCGCATCGCCGTCGCGATGGTGGTCTACCTGCTCCTCGGGGCCGGGATGGGCGCCCTCATCCACCACCAGATCGCGGCGCTGTGCGTCGTGATCGGCTATCTGTACGTGGGGGAGCCGGTGCTGATGATGATCCCGGGCGTCAACACGCTCTACCCGATCCTGCCCGGCGGAGCCACCGCCGCGCTCACCGATTTCACCTACGTGGCCGATGCCATCTCCGCGGAACTCGGCAGCGGTGCGGTCCACCTGCTTCCACCGGTGGCCGGCGCTCTCCTGCTCACCGCGTACGCGGTGGCCGCCTCGGTGATCGCCGTGCTGCTGCCCCTGCGTCGGGATGTCACCTGACCGGCCGAGGACGCGCGGCCGGTCGCCCTGCCGAGGCGACACGCCGACGTTGGGCGGCCGGTGGCCGGTAAGAACCGGATGACGGGGCTGGGCGCCAGCCGTTGCCCGTATCGTCCCCCTTGGGGCATGCGGTGGAGGCCGGGTGAAGCGCGATGTCGATGGCAACGGACGGCGGCGCCACGGCAGCGGCGTCCGCAGATTCGGACCTGGAGCGTCCGGCGTTCCTGGAACTCTTCTTCGACCTCGTCTACGTCTTCGCGCTGGTCACCTTGGCGACCATGCTGGCCGGCGACCTGACCTGGACCGGCGTCGTCAAGGTGCTGGTGCTGCTGTTCGCGTTCACGATGATCTGGGCGCTGACCGTGTGGACGGCGGACACCATCGACCTGACCAGTGCTTCCGGGCAGGGGCATCTCATCTGGGTGGCGGCGGCCAGCCTGCTGTTGGCGGCGGTCGCGGCCGACGCGTACGGAGATCGCGCGTTGCTCTTCGCGATCACCTTCGTGATCATCCCCCTGAGCACCACCGCCTACTACGCCGTCGTCGTCTCGAAGGGCCGGCCCCTGCGGCGTTCGACGATCCGGATCCAGACCTGGAAGTCCGTCACCGCTGTCGGCTGGATCGGTGGGGCGCTCGTGGGCGGCTCGGGCCAGTTGCCGATCTGGGCGACCGCTGTCGTCGTGGAGTACGTCGGGGCGGTGTGCGGCTGGCCGCTGCCCCGGATCGGCCGCTCGCGACCGGGGGACTGGCGGCTGATCCACGCGCGGGTGGCCGAGCGCTACCGGCAGTTCGTCATCATCGCGCTCGGGGTGTCGATCTTCGTGACCGGGACGACCTTCAGCAGGAGCGACTACACGCTGGTGAGGGCAGCGGCGTTGCTCGTGGTGTTCAGCACTGTGGTGCTGATGTGGCGGATCTACATCTACCGCGCCGGTGAGCTGCTGACCGACGCGATCGCCCGGTCGACAGACCCGGCGTTGCTCACCCAGTCCGCCGCGGCCACCCATCTGATCATGGTGGCCGGCATCGCCGGCGCGGCGGTCACCAGCGACCTCGTGGTGGGGCGCCCGTTGGGCGAGACCCCGCCGTCGTGGGCCGCGGTCATCCTCGGCAGCCCCGCGTTGTTCCTGCTCGGCCGGGGCCTCCTCGATTTCACCGTGTTCGGACGCATCTCGCGGTCCCGGCTGGCCGGCGTGGTGCTGCTCGCGTGCCTGGCGCCGACCACGCCCGTGCTGCCGCCGGTCATGGTCGCTCTGCTCGCCATGAGCGTGCTGGCCCTGATCGCCGTGGCGAACCTGGTGAGCACCCGACGGCACGCCCGTACGCCAGCGCCGCCGATGCTCGGGTGAGACCCCGCGCGGCGGCGGGGCGACCCTCATCGGGCCGGCGCGGTGGCCTCGACCAGCCCGCGACGTGCGCCCAGCGCTTCCCCGGCCAGGGTGAGCAGCAGGACCAGGTTCGCCACCACCAGGACGGTCAACGGCGGTAGCCGGAACACGCCGGGCGCGACGAGCGCGCACAGCAGCACGGCCGCCAGCAGCACGATCGCCAGCACCCGGGACCAGAGAATCCGGGCCGTCACCACGGCGTCGAACAGCACGCTGCCGAGCAGGAACAGCGCCGGCCCGCCGAGGATGGCAACCATGACATCCACCGGCGTGTGACCGGACGGCCGAGCGATGACCATCGAGGTGCCGGTCGAGACCAACACCACCCCGGCCACCATCACCAGATGGGTGTACGAGGTGGAGGTGCCGGAGCGGACCCGCTCCACAGTCGTGACCCTGGGTCGGGCCAGGATCCGCTGGACGCGCTGGAAGTAGAGCTGGAACAGCAGGACCGCGCTGACGAACGCCACAGCGCTGGCGGTCATCTGACCGACGGTGAACCCGCTGCCGGCCAGCCCCATGCCGGTGCTCAGGATCAACTCACCGAGCGCGACGATGAAGATCGCCCGGTGCCGCTCGGAGAGGTGCACCCCGGTGAAGATCTGGCTGGCGAGTTCGGTGCGCCCCAGCCCCGGTGTCGGCCAGCCGAACCGTGCCGAGCCGAGGTCGACCGCCACCGCGAGCGACCAGAGCACCAGCCGAGCCGTCTCGTCCACGAACACCCCGGCCACCCAGGGCGCCACTGTGACACCGAACCAGAAGAAGACCCGGATGCTCCGGGCCTGGATCCGACGATTGACCCGGGTGCCGGGGATCAGGACGGCGTCCCGGACCAGGTGGATGCCGAAGTACGCGGCGACGAAGAGCCACCCGTACCTGCCGAAGGCGTGCGGCGTGGCGATCGCCATCAGCAGCGTGCCGAGCATGACCAGCAGGACGGTCGCCTGGATGATCGGCAGTCGGGGGTTGAACAGGTCGGTGAGCCACGCCGTGAGCACCCAGACCCACCACGCGGCCAGCAGCAGGACGGCGGTCTGCGCCGCGTTCCGGACGGTGAGGCTCTCGCCCAGGCTGGCCGAGAGCCGGGAGAGCAGGAAGATGTAGACCAGGTCGAAGAAGAGTTCCAGGAAGGTCGGATATTCCGGCTCGCCGCGACGGCGGAGGATCCGGGGGAGCGGAGCGGACGTCACTGCGGCTGCCTCCTGTGCCACCCCCGCGCCCCGGCCAGGCGCTACGCCCCGGCTCTGCCTACCCGTCACGCTACCGACAGCGCGGCGCCTGGTGGCCCGGAAGCGCGCATACGAAAACGGCCCCCCGCCAACGGTGGCGGGGGGCCGTTCTCAGACGCGGGTGATCAGCGGAGCCAGGGGATGTTACGGTCCAGCAGGCCGCGCTCCTTGAGCTCCTTGCGCAGCGGGATCTCGTCGTCGACGTACCCGTCCCAGTTGATGCCCCAGTAGTTGGCGGTGTGGGTGCCCTCACCGATGAGCTGACGCTGCACCGGGGTGCGGTTGCGGTACCACTCGCCGTTCACGTCGGGGTGCAGTTCGTCGAGCGGACGGATCCACCGGTAGGTGTAGCCGACGAAGAGCATCTTGCGGGTGATCGTCGACAGGTTCGTCGAGCGGGAGTGCCACTGCCGGCGGTCGAAGATGAACGCGTCGCCCGGGTTGGCGGTGATCTCTACAGTGCCCTCAGGGTCGGGGTTCTGCACGGTGAGGTCCGCCGGCCGGGGCAGCGAGTTCTTCAGGTGGCTGCCCGGAATGACCTTGGTGGCGCCGCGGCCGGTCTCGGAGAGGTCCGAGAGCACGTACGCGACCTTCAGCGAGAACATCGGCCGGGGCAGGTTCGGGTCCATGGTCTCCGGGTCGGAGTTCTGCCGGTACCCGTCCTGGTGCCAACCCCAGTACGGCTTCTCCGGCTCGGCGGCCGGCGGGGTGACGTCCAGGTGGTTGTGGTGGGTGTAGATGTTCCAGCCGGCCAGCCCCCACATGTACGGGAAGGCGATCGGGTGGGTGAGTAGCTCGCCGAACAGCTCGTCGCGCTCCAGGAAGCCCAGCAGGTGCAGGGTGCCGTCCTTCTTGGTGGTGCCCTTGGCCTGCTCCTCCGCGTAGACGCGGTCGACAGCCGCCTCCAGCGCCGCCCGGTGGTCCTCCGTCAGGACGTTGCGCAGCAGGAGGAAGCCCTGCTCGTGGAACTCCTTGCGGTCAGTGTCGCTGATCGGTTCGTAACCGGTCCGGTCGCCGTAATCGAACACCGCGTCGTACCCCTCCCCATGAGGTGAAACCTTTTCTGGCACAGGCCGCCGATCGTAACGCGGTGGCCAAGGCGCCGGGGAGGCCGCGTTGCGGGAGTGGACCCCGGCTGGAACCCCGTGCAGCGGGAGGGTTGCGCAAAGTGAGATATTCGTGATCGAGGACGAAGTTTGAGGGTTTTGTCCGATTGTGCGGTGACTGCCGGTTAAGAGATCCAGGGCCGGTCAGCCCTCGTTGAACACCTCGGCCACCACCTGGCCGGCGGAGTTCTGCCGGCCGTCCACCCGACCCCAGGTGCCGCCCCGGGCGGTCCACTCCAGGTCGCCGAACTGCACCCGCTTCACCCCGTGATCCTGGGCGTGCGAGACCAGCCAGTGCGCGTACCGCCAGCCGTCGCGCTGGTCGCCCGGAGTCACCGTCAGCCCGGTCGGATCGTTCGGGTCGAGGCCCTTCAAGCCCCAGTCCAGCCCCAGGTTGCGGGTGAGCTGCGCGGTGGCCGCCGCCCCCTGCATCACCGGGGTACGCCCCACCGTGCAGGCGACCGCGCCGGTGGCGTCGCCCATCAGTGCCCGGCTGAGCACCTCGGAGTTGTCGGCCCACTTCTGGTAGGCCTCCGGAAAGGCCGAGCGCTGCACCCGCTGGGCGGCGTCGGTGACGCGCATCTTCTCCCAGCCGCGGACCTTCTTGAGCGCCGCGTAGAACCGGTTGGCCGCGTAGCGCGGGTCGCGGATCTGTGCCGAGGTGCCCCAGCCCTGACTCGGCCGCTGCTGGAACAGGCCGACCGAGTCGCGGTCGCCGTCGGCGAGGTTGCGCAGCCCCGACTCCTGGTACGCCGTGGCCAGCGCGACCACCACGGCCCGTTCGGGCATGCCGCGTTGGGCGCCGATCGCCGCGATGGTCGCCGCGTTTGCCATCTGGTCGGCGTCCAGGGCGACCCGGCCGTCGGCCTGCACCGTGCACTTGCGTGCCGCCAGCGGCAGTTGTAGGCCACCCCCGACCTGCCGTGCGACGAGCCAGATCGCGATCACGGCGACGAGGATGAGGACCACTCCACCCGCAACGGCTGCCCGAGTTCGCACCCACACCCCCAGATCGACAAGTCTGCCAAGCGTACGTCTCCGTCGCGCCCATCGGGCCGTCCGCGCGGGTTCGGGGTCGGCTCGGCGGCTCCGTCCCGGTTCGGGGTCGGCTCCGCCGACGCGTTCCGATCGAGGCATTCCCGCTGCGGGCGCGCTCTCACCTGCCCGGATAGCCCGCCCGCCCACCCCGGCTCAACGACAATCCGCAGTAGGTGGTGCCGGGGTTGCCGCCGCCCGGGAGGCGTTGCCCCGGGCGGTCGGGCCGCTGCCTGTCGGGTGGGTCGCCGCCCCGACCGCACGGGAAGTGATTGACCGGTCAAGGAGTTGTCACGGTTGACATGTCAATCGCTGGCCCGCCCGGTGGTTCGCGAAGCCGACCGGACCGGGCCACGGAGCGAGGAGGAATGCCATGGGAACGCTCGACGGCAAGGTTGTGCTCATCACCGGCACCGGCGGCGGCCTGGGGCGCGTCGCGGCGCAGATCTTCGCCAGGGAAGGCGCGAAGGTCGTCGGGGCCGACATCCAGGTCGCCGGCAACGACGAGACTGTCGAACTCGTTCGTGGCGCCGGCGGTGAGATGACCGGCATCGCGCCTGTCGACCTCACCGATCCGGAACAGGTGCGGACGTTCGTCGAGGACGCCGCAACGGTCTACGGCGGGCTCGACGTGGTCTACAACAACGCCGCCGCCCTGCGCTTCGGCCCGATGCCGGACTTCTCCGTGGCGGACTGGCGCTACACCATCACCGGTGAACTGGACATGCCGTACTTCGTGTCGAAGTTCGCCTGGCCACATCTGGTTCAGCGGGGCGGCGGCGTCATCATCAACGCTGCCTCCATGGCTGGCATGATCGCCGGTCACGTACCCCCGATGGTGGGTCACACCGCCGCCAACGCCGGCGTGATCGGCCTGACGCGACAGCTTGCGCTCGAAGGCGCACCCCACGGGATCCGCGTGGTGGCGGTCAGCCCGGGGCCGATCATCAGCCCGGCAAGCGAGCGCGACCTGGGCGACAACCAGGCGGCTCGGGACGCGATCACCGGCAAGACGCTGCTCAAGCGGTTCGCTCAACCCGAGGAGGTCGCCGAACTTGTGGTGTTCCTGGCCTCCGACCGGGCGTCGTACATCACCGGAGCGAACTACCCGGTCGACGGCGGCGCGACCGCCTGGTGACCCGACCGAACGGACGCGGGGGCGCCGCGGCTCACCGGCGGCGTCCCGGCGGTCCCCGTCCTACCCGGCATGATCAGCAGAACCACCGCCCAGAGCGGCCACCCATCGAGTCGGTCGTTTGTCGCGGAAGGCCATGACCCCCTCGCGTCCCTCCTCGGAGAGGAAGTAGCCGGTCGACAGGGCGGACAGCCGGGCCAGGTCGGCGCGCAGCTCGGCGGTGCCCGGTCGGCGCAGCAGCTCCTTCGCGCCGGCCAGGGCACCCGGGGCGCCGCGCACCAGCGAGTCGCAGTAGCGCCGCACCGCGTCGTCCAGCCCGTCCGCCGGCACGCTGGCCGTGACCAGGCCGATCTCGGCGGCTCGCCGACCGTCGAAGGTGTCCCCGGTCAGGTACAGCTCGGCGGCGGCGCGCGGGTGCAGCCGGGGCAGCACGGTCGCCGAGATCACCGCCGGGATCACCCCGATCCGCACCTCGGTGAACGCGAACGTCGCCTCGTCGGCGCAGACCGCCAGGTCGGCGGCGGCGATCAGGCCGAGCCCGCCGGCCCGGGCCGGCCCGCCCACCCGGGCCAGCACCGGCTTCGGGCACTCCCAGAGCGCCGCGAGCACGTCACCGAGCATCCCGGCGGGCACTGTGCCGCTGGCGTACGCCGCTGCCGTCTCCTTCAGGTCCGCGCCCGAGCAGAAGACCGGGCCGGTGTGGTCGAGCACGATCACCCGGACCGTCTCGTCGGCGACCGCGTCACCCAGCCCGGCCAGCAGCTGGGTCATCAGGCCGGTGGAGAGCGCGTTGCGGTTGTGCGGGCTGTCCAGGGTGAGGGTGGTCACCCCACGGGCCGTGGCGACCCGCACGAGGACGTCGGGAGAGGTCATGCCGGGCACACTAGTGGCCATGCCCGGCCTCCTTCCAGATGGTGAGACCGTCCCCGTCGACGGATCGCTGCCCGCCACCGCCACCACGGCGGTCGGCGCGCGCGGCTTCGGCGTGTACGTGCACGTGCCGTTCTGCGCCAGCCGCTGCGGCTACTGCGACTTCAACACCTACACGGCCGCCGAGCTGGGCGGCGGTGCCAGCCGCGACGGGTACGCCGACACCGTGCTGGCCGAGCTGGCCCTCGCGGCCCGGGTGCTGGGCGACAGCCCGCCGCCCCGGGTCGACACCGTCTTCGTCGGCGGCGGCACCCCCACCCTGCTCCCCGCCGACGACCTGGCCCGCATCCTCGACGGCATCGACAGCACCTGGGGGCTGGCCGCCGACGCCGAGGTCACCACCGAGGCCAACCCCGAGTCGGTCACCCCGGAATCGTTGAAGCTGCTGCGGTCCGCCGGCTACACCCGGATCTCGCTGGGCATGCAGTCCGCCTCCCCGGGGGTGCTGGCGATCCTGGACCGCAAACACAGCGCCGGCCGGGCCACCGCCGCCGCGCTGGAAGCCCGCGACGCCGGGTTCGAGCACGTCAACCTGGACCTGATCTACGGCACCCCGGGGGAGCGGGCCGAGGACTTCGCCGCCTCGCTGGAGCAGGTGGTGGCCGCCGGGGTGGACCACGTCAGCGCGTACGCCCTGATCGTCGAGGACGGCACCCGGCTCGCCGCCCGGATGAAGCGCGGCGAGCTGGCGTACCCCAGTGACGACGTGGCGGCGGACCGCTACCTGGCCGCCGAGGCCGCCCTCGACGCGGCCGGGCTCTCCTGGTACGAGGTCTCCAACTGGGCCCGCACCGACGACGCCCGCTGCCGGCACAACCTGCTCTACTGGAGCGGCGCGGACTGGTGGGGGCTCGGGCCGGGCGCGCACAGCCACGTCGGCGGGGTGCGCTGGTGGAACGTCAAACACCCCTCGGCGTACGCCAAGCGGTTGGCCGCTGGTGCGTCTCCCGGCCTGGCCCGGGAGGTGCTCACTGTCGACGAGGCGCACATGGAGGACGTGATGCTGCGGCTGCGGCTCGCCAGTGGCCTGCCGCTGGCGGTGCTCGACGCCGCCGGCCGGGCCGGCGCCGAGCGGGCGCTCGCCGACGGTCTGCTGGCCGCCGACGAGTACGCGGCCGGTCGGGCAGTGCTCACCCTGCGCGGGCGGCTGCTCGCCGACGCGGTAGTGCGCGACCTGCTGCCCTGAGCCAGCCCCGCCGCCCCGGAGCGGGGCAGCGGGGCACCGACCGGCCGGGGGAGCGGCCGGCCGGGTCACTTGATGAAGTTGACCGACATCGGGTAGCGGTAGAGCTGGCCCTCGTTGGCCTTGATGCCGGCGACGATGCCGAACACGGTGCCGAGGATGACGGCCGCTCCGACCCCGAGGAAGCCGATCAGGATGCAGGACAGCACCCAGCCGACCAGGCCGACGATCGACCAGAGGAGCTGGAAGTTGAGCGCCGCCGTAGCGTGCGAGCGCGTCGTGGGGGACTGGTTGCCCCGCGCCAGCAACGCCACAAGCGGGCCGATCCAGCCCAGCACCCCGGCGCTGAGGATCATCCCGGCGGCACCGCCGAAGTGCGCGACGAGCGCCCAGGTCTTGTCCTCGTTGCTGGCGAAACCGCCGCCGGGGCCGCCGTAGGCGCCGCCGGTCGGATATCCGCCACCCGGGTAGCCACCGGGCGGGTAGCCCCCGGGCGGTGGGTAGCCACCTGCCGGTGGGTAGCCACCCGACGGCGGTTGGTCACCGGCAGGCGGCGGATAGCCACCGGCCGGGGGATAGCCGCCCGGGCCAGGCGCCCCGGACAGTGGTGCGGTGGGTGGCTCGGCCGACGGGTACGAGCTGGGAGAGGTCGGCTCCGGCGGGTAGTTGCCAGGGTCACCCGCGCCGGGAGGGCGAGGAGGTTCAGTCATGCGTGTCACGGTAGGTGCCCGTGGCAACGCCGCACCAGTGGACGTTCGTTGATCATCGCGCCGGCGGGTACACCGACGTAGACTGGCACTCGTTACAGTCGAGTGCCAGGACGGCCCGACCGGGGCCACGGCACCGGCGGCCGACGTGCGACAGGAGGTGCGGAGGATGGGTCTCGACGACCGGAAACTCGCAGTGCTCCGCGCGATCGTCGAAGACTACGTCTCCACCCAGGAGCCGGTCGGCAGCAAGGCGCTTGTCGAGCGGCACCAGCTCGGGGTCTCCCCGGCCACGGTCCGCAACGACATGGCAGTGCTGGAGGAGGAGGGCTACATCCGGCAGCCGCACACAAGTGCCGGCCGGGTGCCCACCGACCGTGGCTACCGACTCTTCGTCGACAGGTTGTCCCGGGTCAAGCCGCTCAGCCCGGCGGAACGGCGGGCCATCGAGCGCTTCCTGGTCGGCGCTGTCGACCTCGACGACGTGGTGCACCGCACGGTGCGACTGCTCGCCCAGTTGACCCGGCAGGTGGCCGTCGTGCAGTACCCGAGCCTGGCCCGCTCCTCGGTTCGGCACCTGGAGTTGGTGCCGATCTCCACCACCCGGCTGATGCTCGTCATGATCGCGGACACCGGGCGGGTCGAGCAACGGCTTGTGGAGCTGCCCGCGCCGGTGCCGGCCGACGACGTCATCGACCTGCGCCGGCTGGCAAACGAAAAGCTCGCCGGCGCGCGGCTGTCCGACACGCCGCCGTTGGTGCAGGCGCTCGTCGAGGAGGTGCCGGCCGAGCTGCGTCCGGCGATGACCACGCTCTCCACGGTGCTCCTGGAGACGCTCGTCGAGCGGCACGAGGAACGCATCGCGCTGGCCGGCACCGCGAACCTCACCCGCGGCGGCCTGCTCGACTTCCAGGGTTCGCTGCGTCCGATCCTGGAGGCGCTGGAAGAGGAGGTAGTGCTCCTCAAGCTCATCGGCGAGACCGAGCCGAGCACGACCCGGGTGCTGATCGGCGACGAGAACGAGTTCGACAACCTGCGGGCCGCCTCAGTGGTCAGCACCGGGTACGGCCCGGGCGCCACGATCGTCGGTGGCCTGGGGGTGCTGGGGCCGACCCGGATGGACTACCCCGGCACCATCGCCACGGTGCGCGCCGTGGCACGCTACGTGGGCGAGTTGCTGGCCCAGAACTGACCAGTCAGGGCCGACGGCCGGCTGATCGCCGCCGGATCGGCGCAACGCGAGACGAACATGAGGACACGGAACGCAGTGGCCAGGGACTACTACGGCATCCTCGGTGTGAGCCGGGAAGCCTCCGATGACGAGATCAAGCGCGCCTACCGCAAGCTGGCACGCCAGTTCCACCCGGACGTCAATCCGGACCCGGAGGCTCAGGAGAAGTTCAAGGACATCAACGCCGCGTACGAGGTCCTCTCGGACGACCGGAAGCGGCAGATCGTCGACCTGGGTGGCGACCCGCTCGCCCCGGGCGGCGGTGGTGCCGGCGGCCCCGGTGGCCCCGGCGGCGCCGGCCCGTTCGTCGGTTTCCAGGACATCATGGACGCGTTCTTCGGCGGTGCGGGCGGCAACGCCCGCGGCCCTCGACCGCGGACCCGGCCCGGTGCCGACGCGATCCTGCGTCTCGAACTCGACCTGCACGAGACGGCTTTCGGCGTCGAAGCCCCGATCACCGTCGACACCGCGGTGCTCTGCACCACCTGCTCCGGCGCCGGCACGGCCGCCGGCACCCACCTGGCGACCTGCGAGGCGTGCGCCGGTCGGGGCGAGGTGCAGTCGGTGCAGCGCACCTTCCTCGGCCAGGTGGTCTCCGCCCGGCCGTGCACCGTGTGCCAGGGCTACGGCACCACCATCCCGCACCCCTGCCCCACCTGCGCCGGCGACGGCCGGGTGCGCACCCGCCGCTCGCTGACCGTCAAGATCCCAGCCGGCGTCGAGGACGGCATGCGGATCCGGCTGGCCCAGCAGGGCGAGGTCGGCCCGGGTGGCGGCACCGCCGGTGACCTCTACGTGGAGATCCACGAGCGGCCGCACGACGTCTACTCCCGCAAGGGTGACGACCTGCACTGCCGGGTCACCGTGCCGATGACCGCGGCGGCGCTGGGCACCCGGCTGACCATCAAGACCCTGGACAGCGAGGAGACCGTCGACGTCAAGGCCGGCACCCAACCGGCCAGCACACTGCGACTACGCGCCCGGGGCGTGCCGCACCTGCGCGGCACCGGCCGGGGCGACCTCTACGTGCACCTGGACGTGCGGACGCCGACCAAGCTCGACCCGGACCAGGAGAAGATGCTGCGCGACTTCGCCAAGACCCGCGGTGAGGAGGTCGCCGAGTTGTCCAAGCAGGGCGGCTTCTTCTCCCGGATGCGCGACGCGTTCAACGGGCACGCCTGAGGTGTCCGCGCCGCTGTTCCTGGTCGAGGCGCTGCCCACCGGTGACGCGTTGACCCTGGCGGGTCCGGAGGGGCACCACGCGGCCACCGTGCAGCGGCTGCGCGTCGGTGAGGAGCTGCTGCTCGCCGACGGTCGGGGCGGCACGGCCGCCGCAGTGGTCACCGCCGTCGGCCGGGGCAGCCTGGAGGTGGCCGTCACCTCCCGGGGGTACGCGGACGCGCCCGTCCCCCGGCTCGTGGTGGTGCAGGGCATCGCCAAGGGCGACCGGGGTGAGCTGGCCGTGCAGGCGATGACCGAGGTCGGGGTGGACGAGATCGTGCCCTGGGCGGCGTCCCGCTCGGTCACCCAGTGGCGCGGCGACCGGGGCGTACGGGCCAGGGAAAAGTGGTTGGCCACCGCCCGGGAGGCCGCCAAGCAGGCCCGCCGGCCGTGGTTGCCGGTGGTGGCCGGCGCGCCCGACGAGTCCACCGCCACCGTCGCCCGTCGGATCGGCGGCGCCGCCGCGGGGTTCGTGCTGCACGAGGAGGCCGACGAGCGGCTGACCACCGCCGACCTGCCGACCACCGGTGAGGTCGTCCTGGTGGTCGGCCCGGAGGGCGGCATCGCCCCGGCCGAGTTGACAGCGTTCCGCGAGGCCGGCGGTCGGCCGGTGCGGCTCGGCCCGTCGGTCCTGCGTACCTCGACCGCCGGGGTGGCGGCGCTCAGCGTGCTCGCCACCCGCCTCGGCCGCTGGTGACCGTTCAGGGCCGCGGGAACACCGGCACGACCTCCTCCTCCGGCCCCAGGTCCAGCCCGGCCGGCCCGATGATCTGCGGGTCCGGTGTGCCGACCACAGCGGGGTCCTTGCCGGTGTAGTCGAAGCGGTGCAGCACGTGCCGCATCGCCTCGACGCGGGCCCGCTTCTTGTCGTTGCTCTTCACCACCGTCCACGGCGCGTCCGCGGTGTCGGTCCAGAAGAACATCGCCTCCTTGGCCTCGGTGTACTCGTCCCACCGGTCGAGTGAGGCGATGTCCATCGAGGACAGTTTCCACTGTCGGACCGGGTCGACCTGGCGGATCGCGAACCGGGTGCGCTGCTCGTTCTGGGAGACGGAGAACCAGAACTTGACCAACCGGATGCCCGAGCGCACCAGCATCCGTTCCAGCTCCGGGGCCTGCCGCAGGAACTCCAGGTACTCCTTGCGGGAGCAGAAGCCCATCACCCGTTCGACGCCGGCCCGGTTGTACCACGATCTGTCGAACAGCACGATCTCACCGGCGGCCGGCAGGTGCGCCAGCCAGCGCTGGAAGTACCACTGGCCAGCCTCCCGCTCGTCCGGCTTGGCCAGCGCCACCACTGACGCGCCGCGCGGGTTGAGGTGCTCCATGAACCGCTTGATGGTGCCGCCCTTGCCGGCGGCGTCCCGACCCTCGAAGAGGATCACCAGGCGCTCGCCGGACTCCTTGATCCAGTCCTGGAGCTTGAGCAGCTCGATCTGCAGCAGCCGCTTGTCGCGGTCGTACTCGTCGCGGTCCATCCGCTCGGCGTACGGATAGTCCTCCCGCCAGGTCTGCACCGGCGTGCCGTCCGGGCGCAGCAGGACGGGGTCGTCGTCGTGGCCATCGGCCACCCGGTAGTCGGCGGTGAGGTCAAGCAGCGCGGGTTCGGCCATGTCGGAGACCTTTACCCGCCCGTGTGCCGCCAGCCACCTGATCGACCAGGTGATCTGCCGCCGGGTGCGGGATCAGCTGCGCAGGTAGGAGGCGCCGTTGAGGTCGACGATCGTGCCGGAGGCCCACTCGGCCTGCGGGGAGGCGAGCCAGTGCACGGCGGCGGCGATCTCCTCCGGTTGGCCCACCCTGTCGAACGGGCTCTGCGCCCGGATCGCCGCACCCTCCGGACCGCGCAGGTAATCGGTGACCATGTCGGTCGCCACGAAGCCCGGCGCGACGGTGGCGACCGCGATGCCGTACGGGGCGAGCGCCACGGCGAGGGACTGGCCCAGCGCGTTCAGCCCCGCCTTGCTGGCGCCGTACGCCGGCTGGTGCGGCTCGCCCCGGAACGCGCCCCGGGACGAGACGTTGACGATCCGCCCGCCGCGTTCCCGCATGTGCTGCGCGGCGCACCAGATGACGTTGCCGGCGCCGGTCAGGTTGGTCGCCAGCACCTGCTGCCAGCGCTGCTGCCACTGCTCGTACGAGGCGCCGAAGATCGGATGCGGGTCGTCCCGGTCGCCGTACGTCCCGGCGTTGTTGACAAGCACGTCCAACCCGCCGAGCAGTTCGGCGGCCCGGTCGACCATGGTCCGGACCGCAGCCGGGTCGGTGAGGTCGGCGCGGACCACCACGTGTCCGGTGCCGGGCAGTTGCGTGCGCAGCTCCTCGGCCGCGTCGGCCGAGTCGCGGTGGTGGATCGCCACCCGGTCACCACCGGCCGCGAACGCCGTCGCCACCGCCCGGCCGATCCCGCGTGAGGCCCCGGTCACCAGTACCGCCCGATCCGTCATGCCGGCCATCCTGCCCCAGCCCCGACCGAGGTGTCGGAAGGGCCCCTTCCGACTACCGCAGGCGTTCACGGGGGCCCTTGCGAACAGGCCCATGCTGCGCCGGAGCGGCACCGGCCCGTTAGTCCTTACACTGCCCCGATGGGATCCGACTGCCTGTTCTGCCGCATCGTCGCCGGGGAGATCCCGGCCACCGTGGTCCGGGAGACCGACACCACGCTCGCGTTCCGTGACATCGACCCGAAGGCGCCGGTGCACGTCCTTGTCATTCCGAAGGAGCACTACGCCGACGTCGCGACGCTCGCCCAGGGTGACCCGGCGCTGGCCGCCGACGTGCTGGCGACGTCCGCCGCGGTGGCCGAGGACGAGGGCCTGCTCGGCGACGGCTTCCGGTTGATGTTCAACACCGGCGCGTACGGCGGGCAGGAAGTGTTCCACGTGCACGCGCACCTGCTCGGTGGCGCGCCGCTCGGCCCGATGCTCGCCCGGAACCTGGCGTGAGCGGGCGGACCGGACGGCTCGGCGTGGCACTACCGCGCCGCGTGCGGCGACGTGGAGCGGTGGCGTGAGCGCGGGTCCGGGGTTCGACGCCCGGCTGGACGAGCGCCTGGGTCGGCTGGTCCGCCGGGTGCAGGCCGACGCCCGGGTGCCCGCGGTGTCGGCGGCGCTGCACCGGGCCGACCGACCGCTGTGGAGCTGCACCGTCGGCGCGACCGGCACCGACAGCCCGTTGCAACCGGGCACCCAGTTCCGGATCGGCTCGGTCACCAAGACGTTCACCGCGGTGCTGGTCCTGCAGTGCCGCGACGACGGGCTGCTGGACCTGGACGATCCGGTGGGCCGGCACCTGGACCTCCCCGCCCACGGCGAACTGACCGTCCGCCGGTTGTTGTCGCACACCGCTGGCCTGCAACGCGAGCCGTTCGGTGATGTCTGGGACAGCCTGCGCGCGCCGGACGACGACCAACTGGTGGCCGAGCTGGACCGGGCCGAGCGGGTGCTGCCGACGGCCCGGCGGTTCCACTACTCCAACCTCGGCATGGCCGTACTCGGTCAACTTGTCGCCCGGCTGCGCGGTGAGAGTTGGGCGCAGTCGCTCGCCGACCGGGTCCTGACCCCGCTGGGGCTGGCCGACACCGGCGTGACCCCTCGGCCGACGGCGGCCACCGGGTTCCTGGTCGACGCGTACTCCGACGAGGCACACCCGGAGCCGCCCACCGACTTCGGCGCTGTGGGCCCGGCCGCCCAGCTCTGGAGCACCGCCACCGACATGGCCCGCTGGGCCGCCTTCCTCGCCGACCCGGCCGCCCTGGACCCGGCCGGCGCGGTCCTCGCCCCCAGCACGCTCGACGAGATGCGCTGGCCGGTGACCACCACCGACGAGACCCTCTGGGGCGCGGGCTTCGGTCTCGGGCTGATCCTCATCCCGCAGGGCGAACGCGTGGTGCACGTGGGGCACGACGGGGCGATGCCCGGTTTCCTCGCCGCCGTGTACGGCCGGCGCGGAGGTGACGGCACGGCCGGCGCGATGGGTGCCGCGGTGCTCGGCTCCTCCGGGACGGCGACCGAGGTGCTCGATTTGCCGCACCGGCTGCTCGCGGAGGCGGTCGAGCACGACCCGGCCGAGGTCGAGCCGTGGCAGCCCGGCCCGCCAGCTCCGGCGGCCCTGCGGGGAGTGCTCGGCCGGTGGTGGGGCGAGGGCTTCGAGTACGTCTTCTCCTGGCACGACGGCACCCTGCGGGCGCGCGGGGCCGGCGACCCGGCCGGACGTCCGCCGGCGATCTTCACAGCACTGCCGGACCAGCCGGACGTGTTCCGCACGGTCTCCGGGCGGGAGGCCGGTGAGCTGCTGCGGCTGACCCGGGACGAGGCCGGCGCGGTGGTCCGGATGCACTGGGCGACGTACCGGTTCACCCGTCACCAGGAGACCTTCGACAGGTACGACTTCCGGACCGGGAGTTGATCGCGGCCAGCGGAAATGGGCGCGGTGCGGCCCACGTTCAACAGATACGATGGGTGTAACGTCCGCACGCCGTGCCAGCAGGGCCGGCGCCGAGATCGAGAGCAGGTGCGCAGGGCCCTTCGGCCCAACCTATGACCGGCACCCCACCTCCCGGCCCGCCCCGGGTGCAGACCAGGATCACCGTGCCCGACCCGAAGATCATGGTCAATCTGCTCGGCGCAGGCGACGAGATTCTCCGGCTCGTCGAACGCTCGGTCAGCAGTGACGTGCACGTTCGCGGCAACGAGATCACCATCACCGGTGACCCCGCGGACAACGCCCTCGCCGAGCGGGTCTTCAGTGAGCTGCTCGAACTCATCGAGAAAGGCGAGACCCTGACCACTGACGCCGTCCGGCGTACCGTCGGCATGCTCGAGCAGGGCAGCGCCGAGCGGCCCGCCGAGGTTCTGACGCTCAACATCCTCTCCCGTCGCGGGCGCACCATCCGCCCCAAGACGCTCGGCCAGAAGCGTTACGTCGACGCGATCGACTCGAACACCATCGTCTTCGGCATCGGCCCGGCCGGCACCGGTAAGACCTACCTGGCGATGGCGAAGGCCGTCCAGGCGTTGCAGGCCAAGCAGGTCAACCGGATCATCCTGACCCGGCCGGCGGTGGAGGCGGGGGAGCGACTGGGCTTCCTGCCCGGCACGCTCAACGACAAGATCGACCCGTACCTGCGCCCGCTCTACGACGCGCTGCACGAGATGCTCGACCCGGAGACGATCCCGAAGCTGATGGCCCAGGGGACGATCGAGGTGGCCCCGCTGGCGTACATGCGGGGCAGGACGCTCTCCGACGCGTTCATCATCCTGGACGAGGCCCAGAACACGACGCCCGAGCAGATGAAGATGTTCCTCACCCGGCTCGGCTTCAACTCCAAGATCGTCGTGACCGGTGACATCACCCAGGTGGACCTCCCGGGCGGGACCAGCAGCGGCCTGCGGGTCGTGCGGGAGATCCTGGAAAACGTCGACGACGTGCACTTCTCCCAGTTGTCCAGCTCCGACGTGGTCCGCCACCGGCTGGTGGGGGAGATCGTCGACGCGTACGCCCGCTGGGACGCCGAGCGGGAGAACCAGCAGGCGCAGGGCGTCCACGCCGTGCCCGGGCGACCCGCCCAGGGCGGCCGGGCCGGCCGCCGCCGCTAAAGCAGAGGAAAGCAGTTGTCCATCGAGATCGCCAACGAGTCCGGTGTCGAGGTTGACACCGATGCCGTGCTCGCCGTCGCCCGGCACGCCCTCGACGAGATGGGGGTCAACCCCCTCGCCGAGCTGTCCGTGCTGCTTGTCGACATCGCGTACATGACCGAGCTGAACCATCGCTGGATGGGTGGCGACGGTCCGACCGACGTGCTCGCCTTCCCCATGGACGAGGGCAGCGTCGACCACGGCCCGGGGGAGTCCGCGCCGGCCAGTGGTGAGCCCGCCCTGCTCGGCGACATCGTGCTCTGCCCCGAGGTCGCGGCCAAGCAGGCGGCGACCGCCGGGCACACCCCCGCCGACGAGCTGCACCTGCTCACCGTGCACGGAGTCCTGCACCTGCTCGGCTACGACCACGCCGAGCCGGAGGAGGAACGGGAGATGTTCGCCCTCCAGGCGCGTCTGCTGTCCAGCTGGCGGTCGACCCGCACCCAGTGATGTCCACTCCTCCGTTACTTGCGGCCGGTGCCACCGCCGGCCTGCCCGACCTGCAGCTGATCGTCTTCGCGGCCGGCCTGGTGGTGCTGGCCGGCCTGATCGCGATGACCGAGGCGGCGCTCGCCGCGGTCTCGCCGGCGCGGGCCGCCGAGCTGGCCCGCGACGGGGTGCGGGGCGCCCGCACCCTGCAGACCGTGGCCGGCGACGTCGTCCGGCACCTCAACCTGCTCCTGCTGTTGCGGCTGCTCGCCGAGCTGACCGCCACCACTCTGGTGGCGCTGGTCGCGGTGGACAGCTTCGGCGCCGGCTGGCGGGCCGCGTTGGTGACCGCCGGCGCGATGACAGTGGTCAGCTTCGTGGTGGTCGGCGTCGCGCCGCGCACCATCGGCCGGCAACACGCGTACGCCGTGGGTCGCGCGGTGGCGCCGCTGGTCCGCTGGCTGGGCCGGGCGCTCAACCCGCTCGCCTCGTTGCTGATCCTGATCGGCAACGCGGTCACGCCGGGGCGCGGCTTCCGGGAGGGGCCGTTCGCCAGCCAGGTCGAGTTGCGGGAGCTTGTCGACCTGGCCGAGCAGCGCGGCGTGGTCGAGCACGGCGAACGCCAGATGATCCATTCGGTCTTCGCACTCGGTGACACCATCGCCCGTGAGGTGATGGTCCCGCGTACGGAGATGGTGTGGATCGAGGAGGGCAAGACGCTCGCGCAGGCGCTGGTGCTCTTCCTGCGTTCGGGTTTCTCCCGCATCCCGGTGATCGGCGAGAGCGTCGACGACGTGCTCGGTGTGCTCTACCTCAAGGACCTGATCCGGCGCTCCCGTGGTGGCGACCCGGCAGCCGAACAGTTGCCGGTGGCCGAGCTGATGCGCCCGGCGACCTTCGTGCCGGAGTCCAAGCCGGTCGACGACCTGCTGTCGGAGATGCAGGCGGCCCGCAACCACCTGGTCATCGTCGTCGACGAGTACGGCGGCACCGGCGGTCTGGTCACCATCGAGGACATCCTGGAGGAGATCGTCGGGGAAATCACCGACGAGTACGATGTCGAACGCCCACCCGTCGAACGTCTGACGGACTCCTCGGTGCGGGTGACCGCCCGCCTGCCGGTGGAGACCCTGGGCGAGTTGTTCGACACCGAGTTGCCCACTGACGAGGTGGAGACGGTCGGCGGCCTGCTGGCCCAGTCGCTGGGACGAGTGCCGATCCCCGGCGCGGAGGCCGAGGTCGCCGGGCTTCGGCTGCTCGCCGAGGGCACCACCGGCCGGCGCAACCGGATCGACACAGTCCTGGTGCACCGGGTGGAGCCGGGCCAGGAGCAGGACAGCACGGGGCGCGGCGAGCACGCCGGCCCCGGGGACGACACAGACAACCACCGAGACGACGAGAGGCAATCCGCCGATGCCTGACACACCCGCCGTGCCCGCCGCTCGGTCCGCCCCCGGTGCCCCGGCACCCCTGAGCGCCGAGGACGCCAAGCTCGTCGTCCTGGCCCGGGGAGCCCGTGCCCGGGTCGCCGCCGTGGAGGGTGCCGCGGTCCGAGATCAGGATGGCCGGACGTACGCGGCGGCGAGTGTCGCGCTGCCCTCGCTGACGCTCACCGCGTTGCAGTTGGCAGTCGCGTCGGCGGTGGCGGCCGGGGCGAGTCGGCTGGAGGCCGCGGTGGTGGTGACCGAGGCGTCGACCCTGGACGGCGCCGGGCATGCCGCAGTTCGTGACCTCGCGGCGGATGCGCCGATCCACGTGGCCGCCCCGGACGGCACCGTCCTCGGCACGGTGGCCGAGTGAGCCCGGTGCGGGATCCGGAGACGCGGCCGTACCGGGCCGGTTTCGGCTGCTTCGTCGGCCGGCCCAACGCCGGCAAGTCGACACTCACCAACGCCATCGTCGGCACCAAGATCGCGATCACCTCGAACAAGCCGCAGACCACCCGGCACGTCATCCGGGCCGTGCTGCACCGACCGGAGTCGCAGCTGGTCCTTGTCGACACCCCGGGCCTGCACCGCCCCCGTACGCTGCTCGGCGAGCGCCTCAACGACCTGGTCCGGTCCACCTGGACGGAGGTCGACGTGATCGGCCTTTGTATCCCGGCCGACGAGCCGGTGGGCCGCGGCGATCGGTTCATCACCGGTGAGCTGGCCGAGTTGAAGGCGACGGTACTGGCGGTGGTCACCAAGACCGACCTGGTCGACAAGCGTCGCCTGGCGGAGCAGTTGCTCGCGGTGAGCCAACTGGGGGAGTTCGCCGAGATCGTGCCGGTGAGCGCGGTCGCCGGGCACCAGGTGGACACCCTTGTCGACGTGATGACCAAATATCTTCCGCCGTCGCCGCAGCTCTACCCGGACGACATGCTGACCGACGATCCCGAGCAGGTGCTCGTCGCGGAGCTGATCCGGGAGGCCGCCCTGGAGGGGGTCCGCGACGAGCTGCCGCACTCCATCGCCGTGGTGGTGGAGGAGATGATCCCCGAGGGTCAGGTCATGAAGATCTACGCCGACCTGTACGTGGAGCGGCCCAGCCAGAAGGCCATCGTGCTCGGGCACAAGGCGAGCCGGCTCAAGGAGGTCGGCACGAACGCCCGCCGGCAGATCGAGGAGCTGCTGGGCAGCCGGGTCTATCTCGACCTGCACGTGCGCGTCGCGAAGGACTGGCAGCGCGACCCGAAGCAGCTGCGCAAGCTGGGTTTCTGATCCACAAGCGCCTACCGGGCGGGTGATCCGGTCCGGTCGGTGCGGGTGGGGCACCGCCGTACCTCATGATTCGGCCCAGAAGCGGACCAGGAACCGTTCCACGTCCGTGATGGGGGTGGGGTGGCCCGGTCGGGCTTCGACGCGGCGCAGCTCGGCACGCCCGGTGACCTCGACCCGGGCGTGGTAGCGGCCCGGCGGACCGAGGGTCAGGATCGGGCTGGCCTGGAACTCCAACATGCCGGAGACGTGCACGGTGCCGTCGCTCAGTGCCAGTGTCACCTGCTGCTGAGCGTCCACGTCCGGCCGGTCGTCCGGCGGGGCGGCGGCCCACGACTCGAGCACTATTCGCGCGCGGTGATAGGAACCCGAAGCGCTCATCAGGTAAAGGACGTCGTCGCCGACGTAGCACAGTGCGCTGGCCCGGCCGGGCAGGTCCAGAAACTCGGCTGCCGCGCCCGCGACGATGATGACGCGGTGAGCTGGCGCCAGCAGCGCCGTCACGCTGTCCAGTGGTTCAGTCATCGTCCCTCACTGTGGTTGCGGGGCCGCCGGCCGAACCGCGACCGGTTACGCTGCCGCGGTGCACCCACAGGCTACGGTCACCGGCCCCGCCTGGGCCGCGTTGGTAGGGCTCGTGCTTGCCGGCCTGGCACTCACGGCCTGTGGGTCGCAGGCCTCGGCGCCACGCGGCGGGTCCACCGCCTCGGTGCCGGCACCGAGGCAGAGTGATCTCGACCCACCTGCTCCGGTCGACACGTCCTCTGCCGTCCTCTGCGCCGGGGCTGGCCCGGCTGGCGGGGACGACTCCCTTGCGTACTGCCAGCGGGTTACGGACGACAAGCTCCGCCGCGGCAACCTCACCTCCGGGCAGCGCGCCGAGGCGGAGACCGCGGCAGCTGCCGTCGCCGCGGCAGTCGGCCGGGTGACGCTGGAGTGTGCCGAGCCCGTCAGCCAGGAGTGCCTGGCGCAGGAGGCCCGCCGGCGGATGTTTCCGGCCACGGGCAGCCCCGAGCAGACCGCCGACCGGATCCAGCGGGCGCTCACCGCCGCCGGCTTCACCGACATCGTGGTACGGCCCGCCGGACCGGCGGATCCCGCACCCCGGCACGCCATCGTCTACGCGGTACGGGCAGGCGCCGGCTGCGTGGTGGGCCACCTCGACGGAGGTGGTCGGAGCGCCGGGCAGCCGCAGGCGGTCGGTGCGCTGCCGCACGGCGGATGCCTCGCCTGAGCGGACGCCCGTCGACAGGCCGGAAACGGGCCCCGGTGGAGCCGGGGTTGCCGCGCCACCCGAGCGCCTGCCGCGTCACCTCGCCCATCGGGTCATCGCGGTTAAGTGGCCGCATGCCGGGCAACCTCATGATCATCTTCGGTCAGCTGGGTGGAAAGACTCACGTTTGGCCGGGGGTGGTGACTGTTTCGCGCGAGCACCGCGCAGGGTAGGGGAGTTACGCCCGGCGTCCCCGACCCAGATGCAGGCTGATGCGCAACCGGTATCTCGATCTGCTCCGTTTCCTGGCCATCGTTCGAGTTGTCGTCTACCACGTCACGGGTTGGGCGACCCTCACCCTCGTCTTCCCCGCCATGTCGGTGATGTTCGCACTGGCCGGCTCGCTGATGGCCGCGTCCCTGACCCGATCCGGGCCGGTGGCGGTCGGGCGGCGGCTGCGGCGGCTGCTGCCGTCGTTGTGGGTGCTCGCTGTGGTCTTCGTGCCGGCCATGCTGCTCAGCGGGATGCCGATGAGCCCTCGGGTGCTGCTGTGGCTGTTACCGGTCGCCGACCCGCCGGCCAACAACTGGGGCGCCCTGGCGCTGAGCATCATCTGGTACCTGCGCGACTACCTGTGGTTCGTGCTCGCCTCACCTGTCGCGTTCTGGCTGTTCCGGCGTGCCCCGCTGCTCACTCTGCTCGCCCCGTACCTCCTGCTGGTGGCGATCGAGGTGGGGATCTACCCGGCGCCTCCGATGCTGCGCGAGTTCGGGCTCTACTTCGGAGCGTGGCTGCTCGGCTTCGCCCACCACGCCGGGATGCTGCGCCGGCTCGCCGGTCGGGTGCTGTACCCGGCGGCGCTCGCGCTCGCGGTGGCCGGCGGCACCTGGATCGTCGGGCATCCCGGCCCGCGCGGGTACGACCTCAACGACAACCACCTCGGCAACGCGCTCTGGTCGGCCGCGTTCATCCTGATCGTGCTGGGTCGAGCGCCCGCCGGGGTGGCCTGGCTGGGCCGAAGCCGGCTGGCCGACCGGGTGGTGACAGTGGTCAACCGGCGGGCACTCACCATCTATCTCTGGCACATGCCGTTCGTGGTGGCGCTCACTCCGCTTGTCGACGTGGTCGGTTGGTCCCATCAGGACCCGGTGGGACTGGCCATCCGGGTGGTGCTGGTCTTCGCGCTGGTCGGGCTGGTCACCCTGGCCGTCGGTTGGGTCGAGGACGTCGCCGCCCGTCGCCGCCCGGAGCTGATCCCCGGCGGCCCGGTCCAGGCCACCGAGCTGGCCGGCCAGCCCGACGCCGAGCGCCGCGACCGTCCCGATACCGTGCGCCGCGACCGTCCCGACACCGAGCGCAGCGACCGTCCCGGCGAGCAGCCGGCCGGGGCCACCCCCGGGCGGGCGGTGGTGCCGCCGCAGCGGGCTGCGGCGGCACGGAGCGACGTCAGCGCTGGACGATCGTGACGTCGCCGCTGCCGGCCGAGCCGTCGAGCACGTCGGTGGCGGCCGGGTCGTGCGTGACGGTGATCCTCGCGTCGCCGGAACCGGTGCTGGAGCGCACCTGGTAGCTGCCTGGCGGCACCAGCATCGTGACGTCGCCGCTGGAGGCGTGCGCCCGGGCCGAGGTGGGCTTTTCCAGCTCGACTGTGACATTGCCGGAGCCGGCCTCGGCGTCCGTCGCGCCACCGAGCCGGCGCGCCGTGATGTCCCCCGAGCCGGCGCGCAGGCGGATCGTCCCGCTGGCCTCGCTCACGTCGATGTTCCCGGACCCGGTCTCCACCCCGACCGTGCCGGAGGCGCCGTTGACCCGGACGTCACCGGAACCCAGCCGCAGGTCCACCGCGCCGATCCGGCTCAGCTCGACATCGCCGGAGCCGGACTCGCCCTCAACGGCGACGCCCTCCGGCACTGCCACCTCGTAGGAGACGCTGCACCGGTCGCCGCAGTCGGTGTCCAGCACCAGCTCGCTGCCCTTGATCTCGTACCGGGCCCGGGGCTCGCCGCCCTGGTAGCGCACCACCCGCTTGATCCGCGCCTCCCCGGCGGCGGCGGTGCCCCGGACGATCAGGTCGCCGGCGCCCGGCAGCACCCTGATGGTGGTGATCTTCACGGACTCGGTGTCGTCGTAGTCGAGCCGGCGCATGGCCAGGTTGTCGCACCCGGCGAGCACGATGAGGGCGGTTGCCAGTCCCAGGGCGATGGGGGCGGCGGCACGACGACGGCGGGCGTCGGTGGTGGATTGCGTTGCCATGGCCAGCACGCTACGGCCGGTGCCGAGCCGGGCACATCGGGGTTCGTCCGCGCATCCACCCCGAACCGACCCTGATTTCACACCCCGAGGGAGAATGGCCCGATGGCCGGGTACCGCCGACAGCTCTACCGCGACGACGCGGTGGTGCTGCGTGTGCAAAAGCTCGGCGAGTCCGATCGGATCATCACCCTGCTGACCCGCCGGCACGGCCGGCTGCGCGCGGTGGCCCGAGGGATCCGCCGCACCACAAGCAAGTTCGGCGCCCGGCTGGAGCCGTTCGGCCACGTCGACCTGCAACTCGCCGGTGACCCGAAGGGCAACCACGGCAGCTCACTGCACACCGTCAGCCAGGTCGAGGGCATCGACCTCTACGGCAAGCGGTTCCTCGGGGATTATCCCCGCTACACGGCGGCCAGCGCGATCGCCGAGACCGCCGAGCGGCTGACCCCGGTCGAGCGGGAGCCGTCGCTGCGGCTGTTCCAGCTCACAGTGGGCGCGCTGAAGGCGCTGTCCCGGGGCGAGCACGCCACCACCCTGGTGCTCGACGCGTACCTGCTGCGCGGGATGGCCCTCGCCGGCTGGGCGCCGGCGCTGATCGCCTGCGCGGTCTGTGGCACCCCCGGGCGGCATCGGGCCTTCTCCGTGCCGGCCGGCGGCGCGGTCTGCCCGGACTGCCGGCCACCCGGCGCGGCCCACCCCGCGCCGGCCACCATCGACCTGATGTCCGCGCTCACCACCGGCGACTGGGTGCTCGCCGACGCCACCGACACCGGGGTACGCCGGGAGTGCAGCGGCCTGGTCGCGGCTCACCTGCAATGGCACCTGGAACGCGCGCTACGCTCGCTGCCGCTGGTCGACCGGGGTCCCTCGGCGGCCGGCACGGCCTCGCCGCCGGACGGCACCGGGGTCGTGGTGCTCCGGCCACATGGCGACGTCGAGGCCGGGGCGGACGGCGCGAACAGGGAGTGACCAAGTGATCCGATCGAAGAAGGCTGGCCGGCGCGAGCCGACGCCACCGACACCGCACCCGTCCGGCGCCCGGCCGCCGGCGCTGCCCACCGAGGCGGTGCCGAAGCACGTGGCGGTGGTGATGGATGGCAACGGTCGCTGGGCCAAGGACCGCGGGCTGGCCCGCACCAAGGGGCACGAGGCGGGGGAGCACAGCCTCTTCGACACCATCGAGGGCGCGATCGA
Source organism: Micromonospora sp. NPDC049044 (assembly GCF_040649215.1). NCBI lineage: Bacteria > Bacillati > Actinomycetota > Actinomycetes > Micromonosporales > Micromonosporaceae > Micromonospora > Micromonospora sp. NPDC049044. Next base: position 38,452 of record NZ_JBEZFA010000030.1, read on the forward strand.
GATGGGCATCCCGTACCTGTCGGCGTACGCGTTCTCCACCGAGAACTGGCGGCGCTCGCCCGACGAGGTCCGGTTCCTGATGGGGTTCAACCGGGACGTGATCCGTCGTCGCCGTGACCAGCTGGTCGACCTCGGCGTCCGAGTGGTCTGGTCGGGTCGGTCCGGCCGGTTGTGGAAGAGCGTGATCTCCGAGTTGCAGACGGCCGAGGAGATGTCCCGGGACAACTCGACGTTGACCCTGCAGTTCTGCGTCAACTACGGCGGGCAGGCCGAGATCGGCGACGCGGCTGCCGCGATCGCCCGCGACGTGGCGGCCGGCCGGCTGGATCCCGCCAAGGTCAACGAGAAGACCGTGGCCAAGTACCTCTACCACCCGGAGATCCCGGAGGTGGACCTGTTCCTGCGCCCGTCGGGGGAGGAACGGATCTCCAACTTCATGCTCTGGCAGTCCGCGTACGCCGAGCTGGTCTTCCTGGACACGCTCTGGCCCGACTTCGACCGCCGCCACCTCTGGTATGCGTGCGAGTTGTACGCGCAGCGCGACCGCCGCTTCGGCGGGGCGCTGCCCAACCCGGTCGCCCCGGTGATCTGAGCCGACGCGCTTACGCTCCCGTCACTCTGGGTATCACCCTTGTCAGAAGCCACTGACGGAGGTGAACCCACATGATCCAGAAGCGCATTGCCCAGTGGGCGGTGATGGCGGTCGCGGTACCCCTGGCGGCTGCCGGTGCACGCCGGCTCAGCCACACCCTGGAGGCCCGACGTGGTCCCTCCGGGATGACCCGGCTGCTCACCAAGGGCGCGGACTTCATGCGTCCCCAGAAGGCCAGGCGACGCCGGATTTTCTGACCCCTCGACCTCAGGCGCCGCCCGCACCCCCGCGCGGGCGGCGCCTCCCGTCTCCCCGCCCCACCCCCCACCCCCCACCCCGCACCCCCCGCCCCACCCCTTTCCCCGTCGATCATGGAGTCGTGGTGGCCGAATCAGGGGCTTTTACGACTTTTGTTCGCCACCACAACTCCATGATCGACGGCGGTGGGCGGTGGGCGGTGGGCGGTGGGCGGTGGGCGGTGGGCGGTGGGCGGTGGACGGTGGGGTGCGGGGGTGGGGCTGGGTTTGGTGGGCTCGGTGTTTTGGGGTGGCGGGGGATTGGGCCGGGTAGGGTCCGAAGGTGGCGGGACGACAGCGGTGGGGGTGGCTGTGCGGGATCTCCGGTACAAAATGATCATGGCGTTGAACGCCGCGGATCTGGGCGAGCCGATCTGTGCGCAGGCGGCCGACATCTGTGCCGAGATCGCCGAGCAGCACTGCGCCGAGTTCGGGCACACGCCGCAGCTGCGCACCGGTGAGATCGCCGAACTGGCCACCGGCGAGCCGGCCCTGACCTGGGCGCCCACCACCCCCGACACCACGCGGAGTGCCTGGTGACCGCTCCCGCGCCCTCGGTCGACGTGCGTCGCGCCGACGACCGCTTCGCCACCCGGATCTCCTGGCTGGACTCCAAGCACTCGTTCTCGTTCTCCCGGCACTACGACCCGGCCAACACCCACCACGGTCTGCTGCTTGTCAACAACGACGACGTGGTGCGCCCGGGGGCCGGCTTCGAGACCCACCCGCACCAGGACATGGAGATCATCACCTGGGTGCTGCGCGGCTCCCTGGTACACCAGGACTCCACCGGCCACTCCGGGGTGATCTACCCGGGCCTGGCTCAGCGGATGAGCGCCGGCACCGGCATCCTGCACTCGGAGAAGAACGACGCCTGGCGACTCGACAACCAGGAACCGCACACCGACCCGGTCCACTTCGTGCAGATGTGGGTGCTCCCCGACGAACAGGGCGTCGACCCCGGCTACGAGCAGCTGGAGATCGAGGACGAACTCCTCCGGGGCGGCCTGGTGCCGATCGCCTCCGGGATGGACCGCTACGACGGTGCGTCCGCGATCCGGATCCGCAACCGGTACGCGACCCTGCACGCCGCCCGGCTCACCCCCGGTGCGGAGGTCACCATCCCCGACGCGCCGTACGTGCACGTCTACGTGCCCAACGGCACGGTGACCCTGGAGGGCAGTGGCCCGCTCGGCACCGGCGACGCGGCTCGCCTCACCATGACCGGCGGCCGGCGGGTCACCGCCGACGAACCGGCCGAGATCCTCGTCTGGGAGATGCACGCCACGATCAACTGACGGGCGCCCGCGCATCCGCCGTCTCCCGTGCCGCGCCGTCTCCCATGATCGTGCCGCAACATGGATGTAGTGGCCTCCCATCATCGGGAGGCCACTACATCAGGGATCGAGCACGATCTTGCCGTGGGCCGTGGGCCGTGGGCCGTGGGCCGTGGGCCGTGGGCCGTGGGCCGTGGGCCGTGGGTTGCGGTGCGGGCCGTCGGCCCTGGGTTGTTTACGCCGGGGACTCGGTCTTGTCGCCGGCCCAGGTGGTGTGGAACGAGCCCTCGCGGTCCACCCGCTGGTAGGTGTGCGCGCCGAAATTGTCCCGCAGGCCCTGGATCAACGCGGCGGGCAGGCGCTCGGCGCGCAGCGCGTCGAAATACGCCAACGACGAGGAGAACGCCGGCGTCGGCACACCCGCCCTGGTCGCGTCGGCCACCACCCGCCGCCAGCTCGGCACGCCAGCGGCGACGGCCTCGGCGAAGTACGGCGCCACCAGCAGCGTCGGCAGGTCAGGCTTCTCGTCGTACGCCTCGCGGATCCGGTCCAGGAAGCGGGCTCGGATGATGCAGCCGCCCCGCCAGATCGTGGCCGTGCCGCCGAGGTCGATGTCCCAGTCGAACTCCTGGCTGCCGGCGCGGATGTGGTCGAAGCCCTGCGCGTACGCGACGATCTTGGAAGCGAGCAGCGCCCGGCGGACGTCCTCGACGAACGCGTCCCGGTCGGCGACCTGCCACTGCTCACCCGAGTCCGGGAACGCCCGCCGGGCCGCCTCGCGCTGGTCGACGTGCCCGGAGAGCGAGCGGGCGAAGGTCGCCTCGGCGATCCCGGTGATCGGAATGCCCAGGTCAAGGGCGCTCTGCACGGTCCAGCGGCCGGTGCCCTTCTGCTCGGCCCGGTCCTGCACGATGTCGACGAACGGACGGCCCGTCGCCGCGTCGGTGTGCGCGAGCACATCGGCGGTGATCTCGATGAGGAACGACTCCAACTCGCCGCCGTTCCAGTCGCGGAAGATCTCCGCGATCTCCGCCGGCTTCGCGCCCAGACCGGCCCGGAGCAGGTCGTACGCCTCGGCGATGAGCTGCATGTCGGCGTACTCGATGCCGTTGTGCACCATCTTGACGAAGTGCCCGGCGCCGTCCGGACCGACGTGCATGCAGCACGACACGCCGTCCACCTGGGCGGCGATCTTCTCGAACATCGGCCCGAGCTTGGCATACGACTCGGCGGAGCCGCCGGGCATGATGCTCGGCCCGAGCAGCGCGCCCTCCTCGCCACCGGAGACGCCGGTGCCACTGAAGTGCAGCCCCTGCGCGCGCAGCGCCTCCTCCCGACGACGGGTGTCGGCGAAGTGGGCGTTGCCGCAGTCGACGATGATGTCGCCCTCCTCCAGCAGCGGCACCAACTCGTCGATCACCGCGTCGGTGGGCGCACCCGCCTTGACCATCACGATCACCGCGCGGGGCCGTTCCAGCGACGCCACGAAGTCAGCCATCGTCTCGCCGGGCACGAACGTGCCCTCGTCGCCGTGCTCGGCGATCAGGCTCCGGGTACGCGCCGGCGTCCGGTTGTGCACCGCCACCGTGAAGCCGTTGCGGGCCAGGTTGCGGGCCAGATTCCGGCCCATCACCGCCAACCCGGTCACACCGATCTGCGCCGTCGCCTGCTCAGCCATTCGTGCCGCCACCTCTCGCCGTCGAACTTCCGTGCTTGGACCGTATCGCGGTGCGGCGAAACGTGGGCATGTCGTCTCGACAGCCGGTTATCGGCAAATGATGCTCAGCTTTGCCGGGCCAGACGATCCTCCACATGAGCCACCTTCGCGGTGAGCGCGTCCGTCACCCCCGGGCGGACGTCGGCCTTGAGCACCACGCTCACCCGGGGCGCCTGCGCGGCAACCACGTCGACCGCCCGCTTGACGACCGCCATCACCTCGTCCCACTCACCCTCGATCGTGGTGAACATGGCGTCGGTGCGGTTGGGCAGGCCCGAGTCGCGGAACGCGTACCGCCTCGGCGACCAGGTCACCGACGGACTCACCGACACCGAGCGGGGTTACCGAGAACGCGATAAGCATGCCGTCGATGGTGCCAGGAAAATCGACTGCGCCGACGAACGACCAGCCGATAGTGTGCGGGCATGCGCTACTGACGCCCCTTCTCCGAGCCGGCCCGCCGCCCCGCGTCGCGGTCCGTGCGCTCCCGGGCGTCCCGCATCCCACCCGCAGTTCGGCGGCGCTGGCGCGACCCGACCCCCGGTGAGCAGTCTCTCTCCCGTTCGACCGTCGCGCCGCGGCGGTCACCAGCCGATCCGACCGGCCGCCGAGACGCGGGACCGGCCGAGCCGGTCGGCACCGAAGGAGGCCCGGATGCCTGCCAGGCGCAATCCGAAGAAGTCCCGTACCCCCCGTGCGACGCCGCTCGGCATCGACCCGGCGGCCGAACGCGGCCCGCACCCGCCCACCCGCCCCGACCTCGCCGTCGAACCGATCGAGCCGGCGCTGCCGGCGGCGGCCGTCCCGGACGCGTTGGCGTTGCCGGTCGACGTGCCTGCGGCGGTCGACAACGCGTTGGCGTTGCCGGTCGACGTGCCGGTGGCGGTCGACGCGCCGCCGGTGGAAGGTCTGCCGAAGACAGCCGGGCGACCGCCGGCACCGACGGCCGGTCCGCCGCAGGGTGGCGGCAACCGCTCGGGCGGCGGCGGTCGCGGCCAGCAGGCCGGCCAGACCCGCCGCTACGCCTTCCGCCGCAGCTGACCGATCCGCGCCATCCCATCACGCTGGAGGCGCCGGAGGGTGACAGCAACATCAGGGATGTAGTGGCCTCGGTCGCCGACGAGACCACAACATCCCTGATGTTGTGCCGATCTTGCCCGAGGACAGCGAAGGACGCGCGGGGCGGCGAAGGATGCGCGGGGCGGCGAACGGCGCGCGGGGTGGCGCGGGCTGCGGACAGCGGGCGGGCGGCGAGCAGCGGGCGGCGTGTGCCGGGCGAGTCGGCGTCGTGCGGGCGCCCGGCGGAGGGCTCAGCCGATCAGGGGGCGGAACGTGCCGACCAGGATGCTTGTCGTGAGGGCGGCGCCGGCCAGCACGGCGGACCCGGCGATGAGCAGCGCGTCGGCGCGGGTGAAGCGTTGGTGGCGGGCCACGGTCCGGGGCGTGCCGGCGTCGAAGCCGCGGGCGTCCATCGCGACGGCCAGCCGGGTGCCCCGGCGGATCGCCCCGACGAGCAGCGCGAACGCGGTGGAGGCGAACAGGCGCAGCTTCGCGAGCGGGTTGCGTCCCGCGTCCACGCCGCGCGCACGGCGGGCCATGCTGATCATCTGCCACTCCTGACCGAGCAGCGGCACCAGACGAAACGCGGCGAGTGCCCCGATGGCGAACCGGGCTGGCGCCCTGGCGTTCTGGATCAACGCGTCGGCCAGGTCGGTGGGGTCGGTGGTCGCGAAGACGATCACACCGGGCAGGGCCACCGCGAAGACGCGCAGCACCAGCCCGAGGGCGGTGAGCAGCACGCCGGTGGTCACCAGTACCGGTCCCGCGTCCAGGAGGACCCGGCCGGACCGGTCGGCGGCGAACAGCACCAGGGTGACCAGGATGCCGGCGGCGCTGAGCAGCAGCGGCCAGGCCCGCCGGGCCAGCATCAGGTAGCCGATGCCGAACAGCGGCAGCACGGCGAGTTCGAGGGCGATGGCGATCGCCGGAGCCAGTGGGTCCAGGGTGGCGAGCAGGGTGAAGGAGAAGACCAGCGCCGCGGCGACCTTCGCCACCGGGTTGCGGCGGGCCAACGGCGCACCGGGCGCGGCGATCGGCTCGATGGTGATCATCGGGTGTGGTCCGGGGCGCGTCGCAGGGTGACGGTTCGGTCGGCGAGCGCGGCCACGAAGTCCGCGTCGTGGGTGACCGCGACCACGCCGTGCCCGGCGTCGCGGAGGTCGGCGAGGAGATCGACGAGCTCCCGCCAGGTCCGCCGGTCCTGACCGAAGGTGGGCTCGTCGCAGATCAGCAGGCGGGGCGCGGTGGCCAGGGCGGTCGCCACGCTCAGCCGCCGCGCCTCCCCGCCGGAGAGGGTGTACGGGTTGGCCGCGGCGAGGCGGACCAGTCGCAGCCGTTCCAGCAGCCCGGTCACTGTCTCCTTGACGGCAGTCTCGGGTTGACCGGTCCGGCGCGGGCCGAGCGCCAACTCGTCGAAGACGGTGCTTGTGACGAACTGGTGCTCCGGATCCTGGAAGACCGACCCGATCCGGCGGGCGAGTGCGGGAGCCCGCCAGCGGTGCGGGGGAGTGCGGTGGTCGGCGCCGGCCAGCTCGACGGATGCGGTGACCCGTCCGGCGCCCGGCTTGAGCAACCCGCCGAGCAGCAACGCCAGGGTGGACTTGCCGGCGCCGTTGGGTCCGCGTACGGCGAGTGCCTCACCGGCGCGTACCGCAAGGTCGGTGTGGCTCAGCCGGGGCGGCAGGCCGAGCCGGTCGGCGGTGAGCAACAGGTCGCCCGGCGCGGCGGTGGCCGGCCGGGAGGGGACGGGGTGACCGGGCACCCAGACCCCCTCGGCGGCCAGCGCGGCACCGTGGGCGGCGAAGACCGCATCGGGGGTGCCGTCCGCCCGCACCCCGCCGCCCGGTTCCAGGACCACCACCCGGTCGACCAGGGGCAGCGCCTCGGCGACCCGGTGCTCGACCAGGATCAGCGTGGTGTCGGCGTGCAGCGCGCCGGCCACCGCCTGGCGGACCAGGTCGGCCCCGGCCGGATCGAGGTTGGCGGTCGGCTCGTCGAGCAGCAGCAGTTCGGGACGCAGCGCAAGCGCACCGGCCAGGGCCAGGCGTTGCTGCTCGCCGCCGGAGAGGGCGGCGGTGCGGCGATCCCGGGGGTACGGAAAGCCGACCCGGTGCAGCGCCTCGTCCACCCGGGGCCAGATCTCGTCGGTCGGTACGCCACGGTTTTCCAGCCCGAACGCGACGTCGTCGCCGCAGCGCGCCATCACCAGCTGGGTTTCCGGGTCCTGGAAGACGATGCCGACCCGTTCCCGTCCTTTGCGTGGGTCCAGACCGTCGATCTCGACGATGCCCTCCTGCTCGCCGGAATCGTCGGGCAGCAGCCCCGCCAGTGCGCTGAGCAGGGTGCTCTTACCGGCCCCGGAGGGCCCCAGCAGCAGTACCCGCTCCCCAGCCTCGACCCGGAGGTCAACGCCGCGCAGAGCCCAGGCCCGCCGCCCGGCGTGCCGCCACCCGAACCCGCGCAGGACCACCGCGCCCACCCGACCCCCTCCCATCCCTCGGGCTCCACCCTGCACGGTCGATCATGAGGTTGACGGTGGTTCTGAAGATCCACCCGCCCGTCAACCTCATGATCGACACGAGTGGGCCGGGTTAGATCAGGGCCCGGTCGCGGGCTACCGGGAAGCGGTCCAGGACACCGGTTCTGGCCAGGGCCTGGGTCAGCAGCCAGCCGCCGGCGCCGGCGATCACGGTGGCGCTGACGATGGTGATCAGCGCATACGGGATGCGGTAGTCGACCAACGCGTAGTCGACGTTCCAGATGAAGAAGTCGAAAAGCGCGGCGCTGAGACCGGTGAGCGCGCCGGCCAGCATCGCCGTCGGCAGCCGGTACGACCGGTAGCGGAAGGCGGCGAACGCCAGCTCGGCGCCGATTCCCTGCACGATGCCCTGCGGGATCACCGTGCCGGCCCACTGGCTGCCCAGCAGCGCGGAGAGGACAGCGGCCACCGTCTCGCAGTAGAGCGCCGCGCCGGGCTTGCGGATGACCAGGCCGCCGATCACGGCCGGCATCAGCCACACGCCGTAGAGCAGCGTCTGCGCCGGTGGGAAGAACGCGAACGCACCCTCGGTGGCGCTCCAGACCAGGCCCCAGGCCCAGAAGATGACGCCGAAGGCGACAGCGATCACCGAGGCGACCACGATGTCGATGGTCCGCCAGCGGCCGGTGTCGATGCTCGATTTCATGTGTTGCTCCCAGTTCTGCGTGCGAACCAGGAGAAGACGCACGCCGCGCGTCCGGTGGCACCGGACGGCGGCGCGGCTGGAGGTCGACCGAACTCCCTGCGCTGGCATTACCCAGATCAGGTTCGAGGGTCTGCGGGCGTGCCCGCACTCTCAGCGCTGTGCGCTCCCCTGTCGGATGTGAAGTTGTCTCGATGACGCTAACACCGACAAGGGGTGCCGGCCCAGCAGGGCTTCCGTGCAGCTCGCCGGGCGGCCAGCCGGACGCGGGCTGGGTAGGCTGACGATCATGCGGGTCGACGCGCGAGGTCTCACGTTCGAGGTAACCGCCGGCGGTCCGTCGGACGGCGTACCCGTCCTGCTGCTGCACGGCTTCCCCCAGCACAGCGGCGAATGGGACGACGTGGCGCCCGCCCTGCACGCGGCCGGCCTGCGCACGTACGCGTTGGACCAGCGCGGCTACTCGCCCGGCGCGCGGCCGACGGCGGTGGCCGACTACCGGATCCCCGAACTGGTCGCCGACGTGGTGGCGGTGCTCGACGCCCTGGGGCTGGACGCCGTGCACCTGGTCGGCCACGACTGGGGCGCGATAGTGGCCTGGGCGGTCGCCGCCGGGCGCCCCGACCGGGTCCGCACGCTGACCGCGGTGTCGGTGCCGCATCCGGCCGCCATGGCGTACGCCCTGAGAAACGATGCCCAGCAGAAGGCCCGGTCGTCGTACATCACCCTGTTCCGCAAGCCGGGCACGGCGGAGAAGGTGCTGCTGGCGTGGCACGCGGCAGCGCTGCGCAAGCTGCTCGGCGGAGTGGGCGACGGACCGCGGGTGGACCGATACGCCGCCCCGATGCGCGAGCCGGGGGCGCTCACCGCCGCCCTGAACTGGTACCGGGCGATGTCCCGCGCCGACCTGGCCGGCGTCGGCCCGGTCACGGTGCCCACCACCTACGTCTGGAGTGGCCGGGACGTCGCCATCGGCCGGACCGCCGCCGAGGCGTGTGCGGCGAACGTCACCGGGGACTACCGCTTCGTGCAACTGGCCGGTGTGAGCCACTGGATCCCGGACGCGGCCCCGGGCCCGCTCGCCGAGGCGATCCTGGCCCGAGTCAGCGCAACGGCCTGAGTCGTGCGGGTCAGCAGGGGAGGGCCATCATGACGACGGACGGCAGCGGGCCGGGCAGCCGCCGCTCGATCGCCGCGCAACTACGCCTGCTGGGCGTACGCCCCGGCGCGACGCTGCTGGTGCACGCCGGCCTCCGTCCGCTGGGATTCATCAGCGGTGGTCCGCACGCGGTGGTGCTGGCCCTGCGTGACGCGCTCGGTCCGGACGGCACGATCGTCGTGCCCACCCACACACCGGAGAACAGCGATCCCGCGCAGTGGCGCAGACCGCCGGTGCCGATGGACTGGTGGCCGCTGATCCGCGCCGAGATGCCGGGCTTCGACCCGGCGGTGACCCCGAGCCGGCACATGGGCGCGGTCGCCGAGACGGTTCGCGGCTGGCCCGGTGCCCTGCGCAGCTCGCATCCGCACGTGTCGTTCGCCGCGCTCGGCCCGGCCGCCGAGCAGGTGGTGGCCGGTCACGGCTTGGCCGACATGCTCGGTGAGAGCTCCCCGCTGGCCCGGCTCTACGACCTGGACGCCGACATCCTGCTGCTCGGCGTGGACCATTCCGTGAGCACCTCGCTGCACCTGGCCGAGTACCGTCGCCGGGGTTCGCCCCGCGAGCGGGTCGGCGCCGCGGTGCGGACCGGCGACGGCGGCCGGGAGTGGGTGTGGTGGCAGGACGTCCGGCTCGACGCGGACGACTTCGCCGCGTTGGGCGCGGACCTGGAGGCCACCGGGGCGGTTCGCACCGGGTCGGTCGGCACCGGGACCGGCAGGTTGATGCGCCAGCGCGCGGCTGTCGACTTCGCGGTGCGCTGGCTGGACCAGAACCGGACGACGGAGGACGCATGACGGTGAGTGCCGAGGCCTACCTGGCCGTGGTGACCGAGACGATCGGCAGGGTGGCAGCCAGCCAGCGGGAGGCGGTGGGGCGGGCCGCCGACCTGATCGCCGACGCCGTCCAGGCCGACGGGGTGGTGCACGCGTTCGGCACCGGGCACTCCGAGGCGCTCGCCATGGAGATCGCCGGCCGGGCCGGAGGGCTGGTGCCGACCAACCGGATCGCGCTGCGTGACCTGGTGCTGATCGGCGGCGAACCGGCCGAGCGGCTCGGCCCGCTGCTGGAGCGGGACCCGGCGGTCGCGCACCGGCTCTACGAGCTGGCGCCGGTGCGGCCCGCCGACGTCTTCGTGCTCGCCTCGAACTCCGGGGTCAACGGCGCGATGGTGGAGTTCGCCACCCTGGTCAAGCAACGCGGCCACGCCTTGGTGGCGATCACCTCCGCGCAGCACTCGGGCCGGATGACCTCCCGGCACCCGTCCGGGCGCAAGCTCGCCGACCTCGCCGACGTCGTCCTCGACAACGGTGCTCCGTACGGTGACGCGACGCTGCCGCTGCCCGGCGGCGGCGCGGTCGGCGCGGTCTCCTCGATCACCGCGGCGCTGCTGGCCCAGCAGGTGACTGTGGAGGTGGTGGCCCGGCTGCTGGCGGCGGGGGAACGGCCACCGGTCTACCTGTCGGCGAACATCCCGGACGGCGACGCGCACAACACGGAGCTGGAGGCCCGGTACGCCGGTCGGATCCGACGCGGGTCCTGACCCTGGGGCGGCCGACATCGTCCGGCATCCACCCAGCCGGCCGGTGCGGTGTGAACCGGTGATGAACAGCGGATGTCGTGAACTTGTTTCGCGCTCAGCCGGGTGGGGCATTGGCGTTGCTGCCGGCGGCCGGGACCGTCGGCAGTACCGTCGCACCGGAGGTAGCGCGTGTCCAAGGAGACCGAGAAGCAGCGTTGGCAGCGAAATTTCGCCGACCTGTTGCAGGAGTTGCGGGTCGCACAGACGGGCGTGCAGATCCTCTTCGCCTTCCTGCTCACCCTGCCGTTCAGCAACGGGTTCACCCGGACCAGTGAGTTCCAGCGGGACGTCTACATCGTCGCGCTGCTCGCGGCGGCCGCCGCCACCGCGATGATCATTTCGCCGGTGGCGTTCCACAGGGCGTTGTTCCGGCAGGGGCGCAAGCCGGAGCTGGTGCGCTTCGCGCACCGGATGGCCACCGGCGGTCTCGCCTTCATGCTCATCTCCATGGTCAGCGCGGTGCTGCTGATCACCGACTTCGTGCTGGACCGGCCGATCGCCTTCGTGCTCAGCGCGCTGACCGGGCTCTGGTTCCTGACGTTCTGGGTTGCCCTGCCGTTCGCCCGCCGCAGCTGGGGTGAGGACGACATCGACGACGAGGACGACGACCCGGACGAGGTCGCCGGCCGCTGATCGAGCGGTTCTCCACCGAGCGCTACCCCTGGGTAACACCCGGGGGTAGCGTGACGGTAGTCGCACACACCGAGCAGCCGCACCGAGGTTCGAGGGGGCAGCCGTGACCACGACACAGGACGGTCGACAAGCACCGGACGGGCCGGATTCCGAAACCACACCGCAGACCGTCGGTGCCGCCGCACCGCTGCCGACGGAGGCCGGGCAGGTCTCCGAGAAGGAGGCCCGGCGGGTCGCCGAGGCCGCTCGCGAGTCCTCCTGGGACCGGCCCAGCTTCGGCAAGGAGTTGTTCCTCGGCCGCCTCCGACTCGACCTGATCAACCCATGGCCACGGTCCGACCCCGACGACATGGCCCGCGCCGAGGAGTTCCTCGGTCGGTTCCGCGCGTTCCTCACCTCCGAGGTGGACGGCGCGGCCATCGAACGCGACGCGTCCATTCCAGACTCGGTGTTCCACGGGCTGGCCGACCTCGGCGCGTTCGGCATGAAGATCGACCGGAAGTACGGCGGGCTCGGGCTGAGCAACCTGCACTACTGCCGGGCGCTGATGCTGGCCGGTTCGGTCAGCCCGGCCATCGGCGCGCTGCTCTCCGCACACCAGTCGATCGGGGTGCCGCAGCCGCTGAAGATGTTCGGCACCGCCGAGCAGAAGCAGCGCTTCCTACCCCGGCTCGCCGCCGGCGAGGTGTCCGCGTTCCTGCTCACCGAACCGGACGTCGGCTCCGACCCGGCCCGGCTGGCCACCGTCGCCGAGCCGACCGAGGACGGCACCGGTTACCGGCTCAACGGGGTGAAACTGTGGGCCACCAACGGCATCGTGGCCACGCTGCTGGTGGTGATGGCCCGGGTGCCGGCCACCGAGGGGCGGCGCGGTGGAATCACCGCGTTCGTGGTGGACGGGGACAGCGCCGGCATCACCGTCGAGCGGCGCAACGAGTTCATCGGCCTGCGTGGCCTGGAAAACAGCCTCACCCGGTTCCACGACGTGTTCGTACCCGCCGAGAACGTCATCGGTGGCGAGGGCAAGGGGCTGAAGATCGCCCTGACCACGCTGAACACCGGCCGGCTGTCGCTCCCGGCGATGTGCGTGGGCGCCGGCAAGTGGGCGCTGAACGTGGCCCGGGGCTGGTCGGCCGACCGGGTCCAGTGGGGCCGACCGGTGGGTGCGCACGAGGCGGTGGCGCAGAAGCTCTCCTTCATCGCCGCCACCACGTACGGCATGGAGACCATGCTCGACCTGTGCTGCCTGCTCGCCGACGACGACCGCAACGACATCCGGATCGAGGCCGCGCTGGTCAAGCTGTACGCCAGCGAGATGGCCTGGAAGATCGCCGACGAACTGGTCCAGATCCGGGGCGGGCGTGGCTACGAGACGGCCGACTCGTTGGCCGCCCGCGGCGAACGCCCGGCAAACGTCGAACAGGTGCTCCGTGACCTGCGCATCAACCGGATCTTCGAGGGCTCCACCGAGATCATGCACCTGCTGATCGCACGGGAGGCGGTCGACGCCCATCTGTCGGTGGCCGGCGACATCATCGACCCGGACGCGGGCCTGGGCCGCAAGGCACGCGCCGGCGCCCGAGCCGGTGCCTTCTACGCGAAGTGGCTGCCCACGTTGGCAGTGGGCCGGGGGCAGAGCCCGTCTGCGTACGCCGAGTTCGGGCCGCTCGCCGCCCACCTGCGGCAGGTGGAGCGGTCGTCGCGCAAGCTGGCCCGGTCGACGTTCTACGCGATGTCCCGCTGGCAGGGAAAAATGGAACGTAAGCAGGCGTTCCTCGGCCGCGTGGTGGACATCGGCGCCGAGTTGTTCGCGATGTCGGCGGTCTCTGTCCGGGCCGCCGCCGAACGCGACACCCGACCGGAGAACGTGGAGTTGGCGGACCTGTTCTGCCGGCAGGCGCGCGTGCGGGTGGACGCCCTGTTCTCGGCCCTCTGGGACAACACCGACTCGGTCGACACCGCCGCCGCGAAGCGGATCCTCGCCGGCCGCTACGCGGGTCTGGAGGAGGGTGTGCTCACCCCGTCCGACGAGCTGCCCTGGGTGGCCCGCTGGACGCCCGGCCCGTCCACCGCCGAGGACGTCCGCCGCCGCATCCCGCCGAAACCGTAACCGCACCGCCCGGCGTCACCCGCGCCACCGCTGGGGGCGCGGGTGGTGACGGTGCCGGTCAGCGGGCGACCGCGAAGGCCAGCACCGCCGCCAGGATCAGGCCGTTGAGCGCGGCCAGACCCAGGTAGGCCGCGGGCGGGATCTTCTTGCCCCGACGGACGAAGGAGATCAGGACGGCGGCGTAGCCGAGCAGCAGGACGGCGATGACGACCAGGAAGTAGAACACCCGAAGACCTTAACGGTCCCGGCCGCGCGCACCGAGGCGGTGCGGGATCGCGGGCACGTCGGCGTCAGCGGGTCCGGCCGCGCAGACCGAGGTGGCGCAGCTCCAGCGCGGCCAGCGCGTCGACTGTCGCGTCGTCGCCGCGTCGCCACGCCTCGGCCACGTCGGGAGCGATCCGGGTCAGCTGGCCCAGCGGCTGGGTGGCCAATGCCCGCAGGGCGAGCAGGTCCCGGCCGGCCGGCCCGGCGGCCAGCTTCGCTGCCGACCCGGCCCGCCGCATCCAGCGCAGCCGCAGCGGCAACCAACCGAACAGCACCAGCCCGAGCGGGAAGATCAGCACCGCGACGGTGAGGGCGAGGGCGAGCTGGTCGACAAGGTGCTGCTGGTCCCGGCCGGCGTCGGCGAGCCCCCGGGCGGCGTCGGCGGCCCGCTGGAAGGGCGCGGTCAGCTCGTCGCCGACCAACGGCACCCGGCGAACCTTGCCGCCGGCGTCGGCGAGGTTGTCGGCGAGACCACCGCCGGCACCCTCCAACTTCTGCCCCGGTACGGCGAGCTTCTGCACCAGGTCGTGCAGCCACAGCGCGCCCCGGACCGCCGCGTACACCCAGGCGACGACGAGCAGGTCGGTGAGCAACTGACGGGCGGCGGTCGGAAAGCGATCAGCATAGATTTTCACGCCGGACAGCGTGTCACGAACGCTCAGGTTCTTACAGGTGTGGAATCAGCCCGAGGGCCCGACCGGGCGTCGACTACTCGCAAGATCGTGCATCATCCAGGATGTAGTGGCATCGCGGTGGCCCGCAGGCCCCAGAAACCATGATCGAGCACGATCTTGAGGCGCTGGTCCCGGCGTGGCGCCGGAGTGTGGGCCGCGGCGCGACGCCGGGCGTCGTCAGCGGACGCAGGCGGGGCAGGTGCCGAAGATTTCCACTGTGTGGCTGACGTCGGCATAACCGTGCTGCGCGGCGACCCGGTCGGCCCAGCTCTCCACCGCCGGCCCGGCCACCTCCACGGTGTTGCCGCAGACCCGGCAGACCAGGTGGTGGTGGTGCCCCTCGCTGCACCTGCGGTAGAGGTGCTCGCCGCCCGGCGGGCGCATCACGTCGATCTCGCCGGCGTCGGCCAGCCCCTGCAGGGTGCGGTAGACGGTGGTCAGGCCCACCCGCTCGCCGCGCTGACGCAGCATGGCGTGCAGGTCCTGGGCGCTGTGGAAGCCCTCCATCTCGCCAAGCAGCGCGCTGACCGCCGAGCGCTGGCGGGTGTTGCGCACCGCGGCGCCGCTCTCGCTCATGATCCCTCCCCGGCGTGGCTGACCGCGTCCGCCACGATATGCGCGACGTGCTCGTCGACCAGGCTGTAGGCGATCTCCCGGCCACGGCGGGAACCCCGTACCACCCCTGCGCCGCGCAGCACCCGCAGGTGCTGGGAGACCAGCGGTTGCGCGGCCCCGAGCTTGTCCACCAGTTCGTGTACGCACCGCTCACCGCTTGCCAGCTCGCTGACGATGGCCAACCGGATCGGCGCCGACAGGGCGCGGAGCAACTCGCTGGCCCCGTCGAACCCCTCATAGCCCGTCGCGCTGGTCATCCCGCAACGGTAACCAATACCACCGTCATCTCCCCGCTCAGGATCGACCCAGCACTACCTCGTGGGGTTCCGCCGTTGACGCTGCGACAGGCGTCGACCGCTGGCGCAGCTTCCGCCAGACCCCGCCGGCAACGGCGACCACCAGGAAGGAGGCGATCGCCACAAGCACCACCGAGGCGCCCGGCGCGGTGTCCGCGGTAGCCGCCACCCAGATGCCGGAGCCGGCGGCGAAGAGCCCGAGTGCCATCGCGGCCGTCATGGTGCTGCGGAAACCGCGGGTGATCTGTTGGGCGGTGGCGACCGGCACCACCATCAGCGCGCTGATCAGCAGCACCCCGACGGCCCGCATCGCGATGGTCACGGTGACCGCTGTGGAGACCGCGATCAGCAGGTTCAGCGTGCGGACCGGCAGGCCGGAGACCCGGGCGTACTCCTCGTCGTGGCTGACCGCGAAGAGCGCCGGGCGCAGCGCGATCATCGTGACCAGGATCGCCGCGCCGAGCACCGCGATGGTGATCACGTCGGCGCGGGAGGTGGTGATCAGTGACCCGAACAGGTAGGCGTTGAGGTTCGCGCTTGTCGCGTCGGAGAGCCCGACCAGCAGCACGCCGCCCGCGATGCCGCCGTAGAAGAGCAGGGCCAGGGCCAGGTCACCGGAGGTACGCCCACGGGCCCGGACCACCTCGATGGCGATCGCGCCAGCGGTGGCGACGAGCACCGCGACAAGCACCGGCGAGCGGTTGAGCAGCAGGCCGGCCCCGACGCCGGTAAGCGCGACGTGCCCGACCCCGTCGCCGATCAACGCCAGTCGGCGCTGCACCAGGTAGATGCCGAGCGCCGGCGCGGCCAGGCCGATCACCAGTGCGCCGATCAGGGCGTGCTGCATGTAGGAGTACTGGAAGAGTCCCATGGGTCAGTTGCTCCACAGCCCGGCGGGCTCGTCATAGCAGTGCGGGTGCACGTGGTCGTGGTCGGGCTCCGCGTGATGGCCGGCCGGGTCCGGCACCGCGCCGTCGTGCGCGATGCGACCCTCGTGGACGACCACCGCCCGGCTGATCACCGGTCGCAGTGGGCCCAGCTCGTGGGCGACGAGCAGCACCGTCCCGCCGTCGGCGACGAAGTCGCGCAGCGCGCTGGCGAATGCTTCCTGACTGGCCGCGTCCACCCCGGCGGTGGGTTCGTCGAGGACCAGCAGCTCCGGTTGACCGGCCAGGGCGCGGGCGATCAGGGTGCGCTGCTGCTGGCCACCGGAGAGCGTGGCCACCGGGTCGCCGGCCCGGTCGGCGAGCCCGACCGCCAGCAACGCGGCGTCGACGGCGGCGCGGTCGGCGCGACCCGGCGGGCGGAGCACCCCCCGGCGGGCCAGCCGACCGGAGGCCACCACCTCACGGACGGTGGCCGGTACGCCGCCGCCGGCGCCCAGGCGCTGCGGGACGTACCCGATGCGGGCCCACTGCCGGAACCGGCGCAACGGCCGGTCGAAGAGGGTTACCGAGCCGGCGCTGAGCGGCACCAGCCCGAGCACGGCGCGGATCAGGGTGGACTTGCCGGAGCCGTTGGCCCCGAGTATGGCGACCACCTCACCGGCGGTGACGGTGAGTGAGACGTCCCGGAGCACCGGGCGGCCGTCGTAGCCGACCACCCCGTGCTCGACGGCGATGACAGGTGTGCTCACGAGCAGCCCAGGGCCGTCTGCAGGGTCCGCAGGTTGGTACGCATCACCGAAAGGTAGTCCCCGTCGCTGCCGGCGGCGAGTCCTTCGATCGGGTCCAGAACGGCGGTCTTCGCGCCGACCTGACCGGCGATGGTTTCGGCGACCTTCGGGCTGACCAGGGTCTCGAAGAAGATCGTGGTGGCGTGGTGCTCCTTCGCCTCCTCGATCGTGTCCGCGAGTCGTTGCGGTGCGGGCTCGACGTCGGGGCTCAGCCCGGTGATGCCGACCTGGTCGAGCTGGTAACGGTCGGCGAGGTAGCCGAACGCGGCGTGGCTGGTCACGATCTCCCGCCGTTGGCAGGTCGCCAGGCCGTTCTTGAACTCGCCGTCCAGGGCCGTCAGGTCGGCGCGCAGCGCCTCCGCCCGCGCTGTGTAGTCGGCGGCGTGCGCCGCGTCGGCCTTGCCGAGCCGCTGGGCGAGCTGGTCGCCGATGCCGGCCAGCCGGGTCGGGTCGAGCCAGACGTGCGGGTCCTTGCCGCCGCTCTCGTCGGCGTGTCCCTCTTCGCCGTCGTGGTTGTGCCCACCGGCGGACGCGTCCAACAGCGGCTGCACGCTCGTCACGTCGAACGCCCGGTCGCCGCCGTTCTGGGCGACGGCGTCGTCCACCGCCGGCTGGAAACCCTTCAGGTAGACGATCAGCTCGGCCTCGCTGACCTGGCCGACCTGACTGGGGTTGAGTTCCAGGTCGTGCGGTTCAGCGCCGGGCTTGGCCAGGTTGGTCACCCGGACCGCGTCGCCGCCGATCCGCTCGGCCAGGAACTGGAGGGGGTAGAACGCGGCCACCACGTCGACCCGTTGGGGGTCGGCGCCGCCGGCGCTGCTGGCACAGCCGGCCCCGGCGGCGAGGGCGAGCACTGCGGTAGCGGCGGCCAGGACACGGATCGTGGTGCGGTGACTCATGTCGCCAACTGTCCGTGGCAACGATAATGATTGTCAACAACGCATGATTGCATGTCAGAGCAGCTTCGCGAGGCCCACCGTCACCAGCAGGGTGAGCATCACCAGCCGAATCAGCCGGGTCTGCGGCGCCTGAACCGCCCAGGTCGTCGCCAACAGGGCGATCAGGGCGGCGGCGAGCGCGAGCGTCAGCAGCCCACCGATCACCCCGGGCGTGAAGAACGCCACAAGCACCACCACCAGGGTGAGCAGGAACACCGACGTCGGGTTGGCCCCGGCCAACCGGGCCAACAGAGGGCGCTGCGTACGCTGCATCCCACAGACTCTACGAGGAGGCACCCCCGTTGCTGGTGACCAACCGGTTCGTGGTCGACGTCGATGTCGCCGACGACTTCACCGAACGGGCGCACGCCGCCCTCACCGCACTGGCCGCCTGCCCCGGCTACCTACGCGGTCAACTGGTCCGGGCGCTCGACGACCCCCGGTACTGGTCACTCGTCACCGAATGGGAGTCGGTCGGCACCTACCGTCGGGCACTCGGAGCCTTCGAGGTCAAGGTCAGCGCCGTGCCGCTGCTCGCCGAGTCGGTCGACGAACCCTCCGCCTACGAGGCGCTGGCCACCGCCGCCCCCGGCGGGGCCGTGGTCATCGCCGAGAGTGATCGGGCTGCGGGTCCTTACCGCTGAGCCGCCGGACACTACGCTGCTCCTATGACCGCACCCGCCCCGCCACCCGGTCCCGGCGTGGCTCCGCCGTTCGCCGCGCCCCCCACCGAGGGCCGCCGGACCCGGCTCTGGATCGGCCTCGGCATCGGCGCGCTCGCCGTGGTGCTCTGCTGTGGCGGGGGCGGCAGCGCCGTCATCGGCCTGGCCGTCACCGGCGTGCAGGCCATCGGGGAACAGGCCCGCACCGTGACCGGCGACTACTACCAGGCGCTTGTCGAGCGGGACTACGGGCGGGCGTACGAGCAGCTCTGCGACGACGCGCAGCGGCGCGAGTCCCGGCCCGAGTTCGAACGGCGAGCCGCCGCCGAGCCGCAGGTCACCGGGTTCCGGCTCGGTGAGGTCGACACCATCAACCTGACAGTGCCGGTGGACGTGACGCTCTCCGGTGGCGATCGGGAACAGCAGCAGGTGAGCCTGGGTCGGGACGGTCAGACCGGCGGCGTGGAGGTCTGCGGGGTCAACTGACCCGCCCCCGGTATTCTGCTGGGCTCAGGGCCGCGGTGGTCGTACCGTGGTCCCGAACCGACCGATCCATCCACATCTGCCCCCGCCGACCGCCAGCCGGCGTAGGAGGAAACATGCCAGCCGACCGTATCGACGCCGTCGTCAGCCTCGCCAAGCGTCGAGGCTTCGTCTTCCCCTCCAGCGAGATCTACGGGGGCACCCGATCGGCGTGGGACTACGGTCCGCTCGGCGTGGAGCTCAAGGAGAACGTCCGCCGGCAGTGGTGGAAGACCATGGTCCAGCAGCGTGACGACGTCGTCGGCCTCGACTCCGCGGTGATCCTGGCCCGCAAGGTGTGGGAGGCGTCCGGCCACATCGCCGAGTTCGTCGACCCGCTCACCGAGTGCCAGTTCTGCCACAAGCGGTTCCGGGCCGACCACCTGGAGGAGGCGTACGCCGAGAAGCACGGCAAGCCGCTCACCTCCCTCGCCGAGCTGAACTGCCCCAACTGCGGCAACAAGGGCACCTTCACCGAGCCGAAGATGTTCAACGGCCTGATGAAGACCTACCTGGGCCCGGTGGAGAGCGACGAGGGGCTGCACTACCTGCGCCCGGAGACCGCGCAGGGCATCTTCGTCAACTACAAGAACGTGGAGACTGTCGCCCGCAAGAAGCCGCCGTTCGGCATCGCGCAGACTGGCAAGTCGTTCCGCAACGAGATCACCCCGGGCAACTTCATCTTCCGGACCCGCGAGTTCGAGCAGATGGAGATGGAGTTCTTCGTCGAGCCGGGCACCGACGAGCAGTGGCACGAGTACTGGCTCCAGGAGCGTTGGAACTGGTACCTCGATCTCGGCCTGTCGGCGGACAACCTGCGCCTGTACGAGCACCCCAAGGAGAAGCTGTCGCACTACTCGAAGCGGACCGTCGACATCGAGTACCGCTTCCAGTTCGGCGGCACCGAGTTCGCCGAGCTGGAGGGTGTGGCCAACCGCACCGACTTCGACCTCTCCACGCACAGCAAGCACTCCGGCGTCGACCTGTCGTACTTCGACCAGACCAAGAGTGAGCGCTGGATGCCGTACGTCATCGAGCCGGCCGCCGGTCTGACCCGCGCGGTGCTCGCCTTCCTGCTGGAGGCGTACGACGAGGACGAGGCGCCGAACACCAAGGGCGGCGTGGACAAGCGCACCGTCATGCGGTTCGACCCGCGGCTCGCCCCGGTCAAGGTGGCGGTGCTGCCGCTGTCCCGCAACGAGGCGCTGTCGCCCAAGGCGAAGGACCTCGCCACGCTGCTGCGTAAGCGTTGGGTGGTGGAGTTCGACGACTCGCAGGCGATCGGCCGCCGCTACCGCCGGCAGGACGAGATCGGCACCCCGTTCTGCGTGACAGTCGACTTCGACACCCTGGACGACAACGCCGTGACGGTCCGCAACAGGGACACCATGGCCCAGGAGCGGGTCTCCCTGGACCAGGTCGAGCGCTACCTGATCGAGCGCCTCCCCGGCTGCTGAGACGCTGCGCACGGGGCCTCGGCCGACGCGATGAGCGCCGGTCGGGGCCCCGTACACTTGTGCGGTGACTGCCTCGACCATGCCCGTGCTGCGGCCGTTGACTCTCGGGCCGTACCAGGTGTGGCCGCCGGTGGTGCTCGCGCCGATGGCCGGCATCACGAACGTCGGTTTCCGGCGGCTCTGCCGTGAACAGGGCGGCGGGATCTACGTCTGCGAGATGATCACCACCCGGGCACTTATCGAGCGGAACCCGAAGACGCTGCGCATGATCGCCTTCGGTGACGACGAGAAGCCGCGCAGCCTCCAGCTCTACGGCACCGACCCGGAGATCACCGCCGCCGCCGTGCGGATCGTCGTCGAGCGCAACCTGGCCGATCACATCGACCTCAACTTCGGCTGCCCGGTCCCCAAGGTCACCAGGCGTGGCGGCGGCGCGGCGCTGCCGTGGCGGCGCCGGCTCTTCGCCCGACTGGTGCGGGCCGCGGTGGACGCCGCCGCACCATCCGGGGTGCCGGTCACTGTCAAGATGCGCAAGGGCATCGACGACGACCACCTGACGTACGTCGAAGCCGGGCTCGCCGCCCAGGAGGCCGGCGTGGCAGCGGTGGCCCTGCACGGGCGCACGGCCTCGCAGCGTTACTCGGGCACCGCCGACTGGGACGCGATCGCCACCCTGAAGCAGGCCCTCGACGTGCCGGTGCTCGGCAACGGTGACATCTGGGAGGCCGACGACGCGCTGCGGATGATCGCGCACACCGGCGTGGACGGCGTGGTCGTCGGTCGCGGCTGCCTGGGCCGCCCCTGGCTCTTCGCCGACCTGGAGGCCGCCTTCAACGGTCGGCCGGAGCGGCGGATGCCGACCCTGGGCGAGGTGGCGGTGACCATGCGGCGGCACGCCGAGCTGCTCGTCGACCAGTTCGTGGCGGGTGCCCGCAATCCGGCCCGGGGCGAACGGGACGGCTGTACCGACTTCCGCAAGCACGTCGCGTGGTACCTGAAGGGTTTCCCGGTCGGCGGCGAACTGCGCCGCTCGCTGGCGATGATCGAGAGCCTGGCCCAGCTCGACGACCTGCTCGGCAAGCTCGACCCGACCGAACCGTTCCCGGTGACCGCGCTGGGCCAGCCGCGCGGGCGCACCAACTCGCCGGGCAAGGTCGCCCTGCCGGACGGCTGGTTGGCCAGCCGGGACGACGACACAGTCCCCGAGGGCGCCGAGATGGACGACTCCGGCGGCTGACGCCGGACCGCGCCTGCCACGCTGCGCGCGGCCTCGCCCCCCGCTGCGGCTGTGCTCCGGTCCCCGCCGTGGCCCGCCCCGGCCGGCGTGGCGCGAGCGGTCGGGCTCTCTGGTTGGCGCGCTTTGGAGCTGATGCTGTAAACGAATCATCTCCTCGTGGCGGCGCTCGTGGCCGTGCCGTCGTGGAGGTCGGGCTCTCTGGTTCGCGTCCTTTGGAGCTGATGTCGTGGACGGATCACCGCCAGTCGGCGGTGTCACCGCGGTCTCACGGTGCCTCGTAGGGTGCCGCGGCGGTCTCACGGTGGCCGCGTAGGGTGCCGCGGCGGTGCTCGCAACAGCATCGGCCGTGGGGTGAATGCTTGCGGCAGTCGGACGTCCGGATCGGACGACCGTCGCCCCGGAACGCGCCCCTTCCTGAACCCCGTTTGTCGTCACGTCAGCCGAGGCCGACTCGGTGCAACGCGAGCGCCACGAACCCGCGCACGGACCGGTCCCAGCCGGGTACGGCGGCGTCGAAGTCCGAGTAACGGGCGTCGGTGAGGACGTCGAGGGCCAGGTCGGGCAGCAGGTCGCCGAGCCGGTACGTCAGCCCGACCGCCGCCGTGACCCGGACGACAGCGGTATTCGCGGACAACAGCTCGCGGAGGCGTGCGTCGATCCGCTCCGACCCGCCCCGACAGTGGCCGAGGGCCAGATTGGCGCTGGCGCGGACGGCGGCGCGGGCGTCATCGTCCGGGATCGCGATGAGCCCGGCCAACGCGGCCTCGTCGAGGGCGAACCAGGCGAGTAGTTCTGCGGCGTATCCGGCCACCTGCCGGTCTGGATCGGTGAGCCAGCGGACGTACCTGTCGGTGTATCGGGCTCCGGCATGGAAGGCGTCGGCCTCCCAGCGGACCACCACGCTGTCGGCCAGCTCCGCGGCCTCCTCGTGGTCGAACAGGTCTTCGGTCTCCAGATGCCGTTCCACGAGCGCCGCCTGCTCGTCGGTGACCCCCTCGGCGGCGGTGAAGGCCCGCTGCGGATCGAAGGGCAGCTCGTCGTCGCGCCGGTCGCCGAGCACCACCGAACGGAGCAGGTCGACCACCGCCGCCCTCTCCGGCGTGTCCTGGTCGTCGGCGAGCGCCACCAGAAACGGCACCACCTGACAGCTCGCCCCCCACCGCGAGCCCTGGTGGTAGACGTTGCCGAACAGCTCGGACAACGCACCACGTCGGACCGGCACCTCCGCCGAGCGCAGTGCCCGCAACTGGTCCGGTACGTCGACGGCCGGCCCGTACGCGTGGTGCAGGGACTCCCACGGGACATCGTCGAGCCCGGTCAGCGGGTCGGTCCGTTGATCCATCCGGCGGTTCTACCACGCGAGCCGGACCGGGAAGGCCCCCTGTGGTGCGGGTGTGCGTGGCGTCGGATCGTGCGACGGCGCTCCACTGATTCGTCTGCGGCATCAGCTCCAAAGGACGTGCGCGCAGAGGTAGGCGGCCCGGGGCGGCGGCGATCGGGACGTGCCGAAGCGCCTGCCCCGAACGGGCCCGGGCCCGTTCGGGGGCAGTCTGGTGCCCGACCTCGCTGGCGGATTTGGCCCCGGCCGAGCGCTCAGTGCCGTCCCGGCGGGCTTCGCGTGCCGGACCCGACCGCGCTCACGGGCGCACCGAGGCTGAGGTCAGGGCGTCGCGGGGCGCTGGCCGGGGATGGTCGGTGCAACCGGCCAGGGAATCTCGGGCGCGCGGTGGAAGGCGATCCCGGCGGTGGCCCAGCGTGGGCCGTGTCCGGCCAGCCGGTCGCGGAACCCGGACCAGTCGTGGGTCGCGCGTGGTGACCAGCCGAGTTCGGCGATGGCGGGCAGGCGGGGCAGCAGCATGAACTCGATCTCGGCGAGCGAGGTGACCGTCTCGGTCCAGAGGGGGGCCTCCACGCCGAGTACGGCGGTGTCGGGAACGTCGGCGACGTGGGCGCCGGGATCCCAGTCGTACGCGGTGCGCACGTCGACAAGCCCCGCCCAGTCGAGCCCGATCGGGGTGTCCGGCGCGTACTTCATGTCCAGGTAGGCGCGGTTGCCGGGGGAGACGATCAGCCGCGCGCCACGACGTACCGCGTCGGCCGTCACCTGGTCCGCACCATCGCCCGTGCCCCACCACTGCAGGACCCGCCCGTCGACGTGGCCGGCGGGCGCGAGCTGGTGCCATCCGACGACGGTCTTGCCGAGGTCGGCGACGATGCGCTGCACCCGCTCGACGAAACCGGTGTAGACCTCGCCCTTGACCTTGAACGCCTCGTCGCCGCCGATGTGCAGCCATGGCCCGGGAGTGAGCGCGGCGACCTCACGCAGCACGTCGCTCACGAAGTCGTACGTCCGCTCGTCGGTCGGGTCGACGTAGCTGAAACCGACCTCGGTGCCGGTGTACGGCGGCGGCGCGACCTTGTCGGGGGCCAGCTCCGGGTACGCGACGAGCGCCGCGTTCGTGTGCCCGGGCAGATCGATCTCCGGTACGACCGTGACGTGCCGGTCGGCCGCGTAGGAGACGATCCGGCGGTAGTCGGCCTTCGTGTAGTGCCCGCCCGGGCCGCCGCCGACCTCGGTGGCCCCGCCGACGGCGCTCAGTGCCGGCCAGGAGTCCACGGCGATCCGCCAGCCCTGGTCGTCGGTGAGGTGCAGATGCAGGTGGTTGATCTTGTAGCGGGCCAGGTGGTCGACGACGCGCAGCACGTCCTCGACGGCGAAGAAGTGTCGTGCCACGTCGAGCATCACGCCCCGGTACGGGAACCGGGGCGCGTCGGTGATGGTCCCGCCGGGCAGCGTCCACCGTTCGGTGACCGGGACCGGGCTCTCGATCGCCGGCGGCAGCAGTTGGCGCAGTGTCTGCACGCCGTGGAAGAGCCCGGTGGCGGTGCCGGCGGTGACGCGTACCCCGGTGGTGGTGATGTCGAGCCGGTAGCCCTCCGGGCCGAGGTCGGCGGCGGTCTGGTCCAGCACCAGCGCGATGCCGTCGGCCGGGGCCGGCGCGGCGGCGTCGGTGACCGGCAGCGGGTAGCCGGTGGCCGGGCGCAGCAGTTCGGCGAGCTGTTCGGCGACAGCCAGCGCGGCCGGGTCGGCGCTGGCCACGATTACCGCTTCGGCGCGCAGTGTCCAGTCTCCGGTCGGGTCCGGCTGGACCTGCCGGGGAGCTGGCACCACGTCGGCCAACCGGTGCGGGGCCGGTGGGGCGAGCGCCTCGCGCGCGGCCCGCTCGGCCGCGCGGGCCAGCGTGGCCGCGTCGGGTGCCACCGCCGGCAACGACACCGGGCTGGCGGCGGGGGTGGCGGCGGGGCCGGGGAAGGGGGCGGTCGACACGGCGGCGACTCCGGGGGTGTATTCGCGTCGGTTATGGCAAAAGTGAGGTTCACCGGTTGGCGTGCCATCCAGCGTACGACGCTCGGTGGCGATGCGTGTTGGTGCGCATGGAAGCGTTCCCAGAAAACGGTACGAACACGGATAGTCGTGATGGCTGTGCCAATTGTCACCGAACGGTCCCAGCTCACCTGATGGTCGTTTAGCCTTCGCCCACCGATCGGCGTCGACTCCGGGATTACCGGTGGTCCGTCCCGGGGTAGGAAAAAACTGAACCTTCGTTAAGTGTCCATCCGGCGCGTGTGTGGAGGCTTTGGTGGCAGCGCAAGAACCCGTCGATCACAAGTACGTCTACGACTTCTCCGAAGGCAACAAGGATCTCAAGGACCTCCTCGGCGGCAAGGGCGCGAACCTCGCCGAGATGACCAATCTCGGCCTGCCCGTTCCCCCCGGCTTCACCATCACCACCGAGGCCTGCCAGGCGTACCTCGCCACGGGACGGGAGCCGGACGGACTCGCCGGGCAGATCGAGGCGCACCTGGAGTCCTTGGAGCGCGCGATGGGCAAACGCCTCGGCGACCCGCAGGACCCCCTGCTGGTGTCCGTCCGCTCCGGCGCGAAGTTCTCCATGCCCGGCATGATGGAGACAGTCCTCAACGTGGGCCTCAACGACCAGAGCGTGGTCGGCCTCTCCGCGCAGGCCGGAGGCAACGACAGGTTCGCCTGGGACTCCTACCGGCGGCTCATCCAGATGTTCGGCAAGACCGTCTGCGAGGTACCCGGCGAGGAGTTCGAGCACGCCCTCGACGAGGCCAAACACGCCAAGGGCACCGCCAACGACCTGGATCTGGACGCCGACGACCTGCGCGGGCTCGTCGACGCGTACAAGAAGATCTTCGTGAAGCACACCGGTCGGGAGTTCCCGCAGCAGCCGCGTGAACAGCTCGACCTCGCCATCCGGGCGGTCTTCGAGTCGTGGAACGCCGAGCGCGCGGTGCTCTACCGCCGCCAGGAGCGCATCCCGGCCGACCTCGGCACCGCTGTCAACGTGGTGACGATGGTCTTCGGCAACCTCGGCCCGGACTCCGGCACCGGCGTCGCGTTCACCCGTGACCCGGGCAGCGGTGCGCAGGGCATCTACGGCGACTACCTGGCCAACGCGCAGGGCGAGGACGTCGTCGCCGGCATCCGCAACACGGTGCCCCTGCAGGAGCTGGAGCAGCTCGACAAGTCCTCCTACGACGAGTTGCTCGGCATCATGGCCCGGCTGGAGGAACACTACAAGGACCTCTGCGACATCGAGTTCACCATCGAGCGCGGCAAGCTGTGGATGTTGCAGACCCGGGTCGGCAAGCGCACCGCAGCCGCCGCGTTCGTCATCGCCGGGCAACTCGTCGACGAGGGCCTGATCGACCTGGACGAGGCGTTGCACCGGGTGAACGGCGCGCAGCTCGCACAGCTGATGTTCCCCCGCTTCCAGCTCGATCATGAGTTCGAGGCGGTCGCCACGGGCATCGGCGCCTCTCCCGGCGCGGCGTCCGGCACCGTGGTCTTCACCTCCGCGCGGGCCGTCGAGCTGGCCGCCGAGGGAAAGTCGGTGATCCTGGTCCGCCGGGAGACCAACCCCGACGACCTGAACGGCATGATCGCCGCGAAGGGCATCCTCACCTCGCGGGGCGGCAAGACCAGCCACGCCGCGGTGGTCGCCCGGGGCATGGGCAAGACCTGCGTCTCCGGTGCCGACGCGATCGAGGTGAACGTTCCGGCGAAGCGGTTCACAGTGGCCGGGCAGACCGTCAACGAGGGCGACGTCGTGTCCATCGACGGCACCACGGGCAAGGTGTACCTGGGTGAGGTCCCGGTCATGCCGTCGGAGGTGGTGCAGTACTTCGAGGGCAGCCTCGACCCCGAGCACATCGACAACGCGCTGGTCCGGGCCGTACACCGGATCATGACGCACGCCGACGGGAAGCGGCGGCTGGCGGTCCGCACGAACGCCGACACCGGCGCGGACGCGGCCCGGGCCCGGCGCTTCGGCGCGGAGGGCATCGGGCTGTGTCGCACCGAGCACATGTTCCTCGGCGACCGGCGGGAGCTGGTCGAGCGCCTGATCCTGGCCCGCGCCGAGGGGGAGCGGGACGAGGCGCTGGCCGCGCTGCTGCCGTTGCAACGGGCCGACTTCGAGGAGATCTTCCGCGAGATGGACGGCCTGCCGGTCACCGTCCGGCTGATCGACCCGCCGCTGCACGAGTTCCTGCCGCCGCTTGAGCAGCTCGCGGTGAACGTCGCGGTCGCCCAGGAGCGCGGCGAGGACGTCGCCAAGGAGGAGGCGTTGCTCGCCGCGGTGCGGCGGATGCACGAGGAGAACCCGATGCTCGGGCTGCGCGGCGTCCGCCTCGGCCTGGTCATCCCGGGCCTGTTCGCGATGCAGGTCCGGGCCATCGCCGAGGCGGCGGTCGCGGTCACCCGCGCGGGCGGCACCGCCCGCCCGGAGATCATGGTGCCGCTTGTCGGTGCCGTGCAGGAGCTGGAGACGGTTCGCGCCGAGGCCGAGAAGATCATCGCCGAGGTGGTCGGGGACAGCGGCGTCGAGGTGCTGATCGGCACGATGATCGAGGTGCCCCGCGCCGCGCTGACCGCCGGCCAGATCGCCGAGGCGGCGCAGTTCTTCTCCTTTGGCACCAACGACCTGACCCAGATGGCCTGGGGTTTCTCCCGGGACGACGTCGAGGGAGCGTTCTTCTGGCGCTACCTGGAGCTGGGCATCTTCGGCATCTCGCCGTTCGAGTCGATCGACCGGGACGGCGTCGGCCGGCTGGTGCGGATCGCCGCCGAGGAGGGCCGGGGCGCCCGCCCCGGGTTGAAGCTCGGGATCTGCGGCGAGCACGGTGGCGACCCGGACTCGGTGCACTTCTTCCACGAGGTCGGCCTGGACTACGTGTCCTGCTCGCCGTTCCGGGTGCCGGTGGCCCGGCTGGAGGCCGGCCGGGCGGCGGTGCAGACCCAGGGTTCGGACAGCCGCTGACGGGGGCCGGCGGCGGACCGGGCGACCCGGCCGCCGCCGGCACCGACGATCAGATCGGTGGGCGCCGCCAGGTCGGTCGCGTCGCGCGGCGCAACTGGGTGGGCAGGGTCGCCATCGGGGTACGCACGGCGAGCGGCGCGTGCCCGTCCGGAACCGCGGAGGCACCGCCGCCACCGGTGGTGCGCGTGTCCACCACCGAGCCGGTCCGCCGCGCCACCGCCCGCGCCTCCTCGTGCAGGGGCTCCAGATCCTCCACCGCCGACGCGGTGACCAGGGTCAGCAGGGCGGTGCGCCCGGCCGGGTAGGTCACCACGCAGCCGGCAGTGGTGCAGACGACCGACTCCCGGAACTCGCCCCGCCGGACGGTGTCGGCCACCCGGTGGCCGAGCCCGAAACTGGCGGCGGCCAGCGCGGCGAGGTGGGTGGCGTCGGTGCTGGGCAGGTCGCTGGAGATGAGCAACCCGTCGGTGCCGGCCAGCACCGTCCCGGCGACCTCCGGTCGGCGTCGACGCAGTCCGCGTAGCTCCGTACCCAGGACGGTGTCTGCGTCCACGAGCTGCTCCCTTACCGGTCGGGATCTGCGTGTCGGTCGGCTCGTCACGTTCCGCGCTGGGAACGCTACCGGTGGCCACCGCCGCCCGCGAGCCCGTAACCCAGGGCGATCGGTTCACAACTCCAGGCCGATCGGCGGTTGTGGACGATTCGCCGACGCGTCGGGGGCACGTCGACAGGCCGTGACGGGCGTAGCCTTGGCTCGCTCGCAAACGGCTGATTGTGTAGGCCGTCGAACGGGAAAGGTGACTGAATGACAAGCGTCTGGGAGAGCCTCACCGTCGATGCCCGTGATCCGGCACGGCTGGCCCGCTGGTGGGCCGAGGCGCTCGGCTATCAGATCGTCACCGAGAAGCCGGGCGGCGTGGAGATCCGCCAGTCCGCGGATCGGTCTCCCGCCCTGTTCTTCGGTCCGGTGACCGAGGGCAAGGAACGCAAGAACCGGCTGCACCTCGACCTGCGGCCCGCCGACCGGGAGGCCGAGGTCGAGCGGCTCGTCGACATGGGCGCCCGGCACGTCGACATCGGCCAGGGCGACGTCGACTGGACGGTGCTCGCCGACCCGGAGGGCAACGAGTTCTGCGTCCTGCGTGAGCGCGAGGAGTGAGCCGGTTTTGCGAGCCCCGCAGTCGCGAACAGCGGCGGCTGCGTGAAGAGTGAGCCGGATGCGCGGCTGGTTGAGGAGGCGCCCAAGGACACCGGGCACCGCCGCTCACCGTACGAGCGCGACCGTGCCCGGGTGCTGCACTCGGCGGCGTTCCGGCGGCTGGCCACCAAGACCCAGGTGCACACCGCCGGGACTGACGACTTCCTGCGTACCCGGCTGACGCACTCGCTCGAGGTGGCGCAGATCGCCCGGGAGATGGGTGCCCGGTTGGGCTGCGACCCGGACGTGGTCGACGTCGCCGGGCTCGCTCACGACCTGGGGCATCCGCCGTTCGGGCACAATGGCGAGTCCGCGCTGGACCTGTTGGCCACGCCCTGCGGTGGCTTCGAGGGCAACGCGCAGACATTGCGGGTGCTGACCCGGCTGGAGGCGAAGGTGCTCGCCCCGGACGGCTCGCCGGCGGGCCTCAACCTGACCCGCGCGTCGCTCGACGCGATCGGCAAGTACCCGTGGCCGCGCCGCCCCGGGCAGTGCAAGTTCGGGGTGTACGCGGACGACGCGCCGGTCTTCGGTTGGATCCGGGCCGGGGCGCCCGGCGACCGGCGCTGTCTGGAGGCGCAGGTGATGGACTGGGCCGACGACGTCGCGTACTCGGTGCACGATGTGGAGGACGGCATCCACGGCGGGTACGTCACGTTGGGCCCGCTGCTCGCGGACGCCGACGAGCGGGCGGCGCTCTGCGCCGACGTGGCCGCCGCCTACTCCGGTGAGTCCGCGGCCGACCTGGCCGAGGTGCTTGTGGACCTGCTCGCCGACCCGCTGCTCGCGCCGCTCGCCGACTACGACGGCAGCCACCGCGCCCAGGTCGCGTTGAAGGCGACCACAAGCGGGCTGACCGGCCGGTTCGTGGCGGCGGCGGTGGCCGCGACGGAGGAGCGCTCCGGTCCCGGCCCGCACCGCCGCTACGACGCCGACCTGGTGGTGCCGAGGCTGGTCCGAGCCCAGTGCGCGCTGCTCAAGGGCATCGCCCTGCGGTACGTGATGCGGCGGTCGGGTTTCCGGGGCCGCTACGAACGGCAGCGGACGATGCTTGCCGAGTTGGTGGCCGCGCTGCTCCGGCGCGCGCCGGACGGGCTCGATCCGATCTTCGCCCCGCTGTGGCGGGCGGCCCCGGACGACACCGCCCGACTGCGGGTGGTGATCGACCAGGTCGCCTCGCTCACCGACCCGGCGGCGGTGACCTGGCACACCAGGCTCGTCAGGCGCTGATCGGTCGACCTGCTGGCCGGGGTTGTGCGGGAGCGGTACGGACAGCTTGACAACAGCGCCGAGACAACGACCGACATCATGCTCTTCCCCAGTGCGAACAATCGACGATCTGGGGGATCTGCATGAAACGAACAATTCTCGGCGGACTGTGTGCCGTGCTGGCGCTGGCCGTCGGCGTCGCTCCTGCCGCCCAATCCGCCGCGGCGGCCTCGCCCGCGCCGGCCGTTGGCGACGAGTTCCCGGCCGCGTCGATGACTGCGGCGTACGCGACGGCTCCCTGCTCCACGAGCGGACCGAGCAGCGCGGACGCCTCGCTGGCCACCAGCCTCAACAGCCGGCTCAGCGGCACTATGGACGGCTACATGACCGCCTACCGGGTGTCCTGTGCCCGCAAGGTGGTGCAGGCGGTACAGGCGCGGGGGTTGGCCGAGCGCGCCGCGGTCATCGCCGTCACCACCACCATCGTCGAGTCGACCATCCAGAACGTGGCGGAAAAGGTCGACCACACCAGTCTCGGCCTGTTCCAGCAGCAGGACTCCTGGGGGTCCGAGTCGCAGCGGCTGGACCCGACGTGGGCGACCAATGCCTTCCTGAACAAGATGATCAGCCTTTATCCGAACAACTCCTGGGCGAGCGAGCCGATCGGCGAGGTCTGCCAGCGGGTGCAGGTCTCGGCCTATCCGGACAGGTACCAGGGGCAGGCCTCGGACGGGCAGATCATCGTCGACGCGCTCTGGACCCCGCCCGCCGTGTCGGTGTACGGGGTGCTGGCCGATGGCAGGTTGACGTACTCGGAGATCGAGTCGGGTACGGGCCGCCGGTTGAAGACGGTGCTGTCGGAGGAGCCTCTGGGTTTCACGCCGAAAGCGTTGGCGACGTTGAATTACAACACGCTGTTGGTGACGTCGACCGCTGGTGATCTGCACCGGGTCAACATCATTACGAACAAGACGGGTGTGGCGTTCGAGAAGCCGTCGAGGATCAAGGTTGGTGGGTGGACGCACACCCAGCTCAGCTACGACGGGCACGGCAGTCTGTACGGCATCAAT
>NZ_JBEZFA010000030.1:70323-94279 GCF_040649215.1 Micromonospora sp. NPDC049044
CCTGTCGTACAAGATCAATGGTGCGGGTTCCTGGTCCTCGGGTGAGCTGAAGGACAGCACCTGGCAGGGCATGACCCACCTGGTCTCGCCCGGCGCGGGTACGTACTTTGGTCGTACCGGGACTGGCGGGCTTTTCCGCTACACCGACCGCAACCCCTACGACGGCAGCGGCGGCGACCTCTTCGGTCTGGGCGCGGTGGACGACTCGGGGTGGACGCAGGCGCTCCTTTCCGCGGTGCCCTTCAACAGCTGACCTCCCCGAGCACCGGAAACCGGGTGTCCGCCATCTGAGGCGGACACCCGGTTTCCGCCATCTCCGGAATGAAGTCGATGACCCGCCGACGACGGGGCCGCGCCGGAACAGACCCCGTATTAGAATGGCGTCGATTCACGGGGGTGATCATTTTGATAGATAAATTTTATTGGAAAGACGTCGGTTTCGGTCGATATTTGCAGCGTTTGCGGGAGCGGAGTGGCCTGACGCAGCAGGAGTTGGCCGATCGGTCTGGGCTGAGCGCAGCGACTATTCGCGACCTCGAACAGGGGCGCAGCCGCCGCCCGAGACCGCGCTCCATACGCGCCCTCAGCGTGGCTTTGGGACTGTCCGACCACGAGGCCGCGACTCTGCGGGACTCGGCGCTGGCCGCCGCCGGCCCGAACGACGATCGGGCGGAGTCGCCGACAATCAAGCTGTTCGGTCCTCTCTCGCTGTATCGAGGGTCCACGGCCGTGCCACTCGGCGCCGGCCGGCACCGGGTGGTGCTCGCCCGGCTGGCCCTGACGCCCAACGCGGCGGTGTCCCGCGACGAACTGATCGACCTGCTCTGGGGCGCGCAGCCGCCCTCCACCGCGGTCAACCTGGTGCAGACCTATGTCAGCCGGCTGCGTCGGTCGCTGGAGAGCGGGTGGTCCACGGAACGGGTTCGTCAGCCGTTGGCGCTGGTGCCCGGCGGTTACCGGCTCACCGTGGCCACCGAGCAGCTCGACCTACTGATGGGGCAGGAGTTGCTGGCACGGGCCGATGCGCACGACGACGGGCCAGCCGCGTTCGCCCTGCTCGACGAGGCGATCCAACAGTGGCGCGGCAGCCCGCTCGCGGACGTGCCGGAGCTGCGTGGTGACTCGTTGCTGATCGCGGTCGAGGAGGAGCGCATCGCCGCGACGATCCGCCACGCCAAGCTGGCCGGGCCGCTCGGCCGCTTCGACCGAGCGCTGCGGACCGTGCGGGAACTGTCCGGCCAGTATCCCCTGCACGAACCACTGCAAGCCCAGCTGATCTCCACGTTGGCCGGGGTTGGCCAACAGGCTGCCGCGCTGCGGGCGTACGAGGACGTCCGCCGACGGCTGTCCGAGGACCTCGGCATCGATCCCGGCCGGGAGCTGGTCGAGGCGTACCGGTCGGTGCTCGGACCTCCGGGCCGGCGGGGGTCGGTCGAAACCGGGTCGCCCACGCCACGGGGAGTGCCCTTGCAGACTCCCGCGCCGCCCGCGGACTTCACCGGGCGGGCGGAGCAAATACGCCATCTCCTGCACCTGCTCGGTCGAGATCCGCAGCGACCGTTGCCGGAGTCGGTGACAACCTGTGTGATCACCGGAGCCGCCGGGGTCGGCAAGACGGCACTGACGCTGCGCAGCGCACAGCTGCTGCGGCCGTCGTTTCCGAACGGGCAGCTGTACATCGATCTGCAAGGCTTCGGTCGCCTCCCGGTGTCGCCGCTGGACGCATTGGCCGGTTTTTTGCGCGCGCTCGGCGTGCCCGCCCGCCGGATACCACGCGACGAGGCGGAGTGCTCGGCACTGTTCCGCAGCGTCCTGGCTGACCGCCGGATGCTGATCGTGCTGGACAACCCGCGCAATGCGGCGCAGGTGCGGCCGTTACTGCCAGGAACTGGCGGCAGCGCGGTGCTGGTCGCCAGTCGTCGTCGGCTCGCCGACCTGGCCGGTGCCGTGATCGTCGACCTGGCCGTGCCCTCGGCCGTCGACGCGATCGACATGCTGGCAGCATCGGTGGGTTCGGCCCGCGTGGCGGCGGAGCACGAGGCCGCCGTCGGCGTTGTGCGCGCCTGTGGGCACCTGCCGATCGCCTTGCGCGTGGCGGGCAGCCGATTGGTGAGCCGGCCGTCCTGGACGGTGCGGGCGGTGATGGAGCAGCTGGCCGACCGCCACGTGCGGCTGGACGTGCTCCGGATCGGCGACGTGGGGGTGGAAGCCAGCTTCGACCTCAGCTACCAGCAGCTCCCCGCTGCCACGGCCCGGACGTTTCGCATGTCGGCGCTTCTGCCCGGCGCCCACTTTGGCCTGCCTGCGGCGGCTCGGATGGTGGGCGAGGACGAGGCGCTGGTCGAGGAGGCACTGCACGAACTGGTGGACGGCAACCTCGTGCAGGTCTGCGCGAAGGGCCGCTTCCGCTATCACGACCTGCTGCGCCTTTTTGCCGAGCGGCGGGCGCGGACCACTGATCCGGTGCCGGACCGGACTGCCGGGCTGGACCGGCTGATCGAGTGGTACATCGAACAGGTTGCCGCGGCGCTCCGGGTGGTGCGTCGCGAAACGACGGGCCGAGGCGGCGCCACGGCCTTCACCGACGCGGCCGCGGCGAGCCAGTGGATGGACATTGAGTCGGCCGGTCTCAACGGGGCCATCCGGGCGGCGGCCGACGGCGCCCTGTCGGACCGTGCTCGCACACTCGAGGACGGGCTCAACGCCTATCTGCTTGCCCGGCATCTGCTTGCCCGGCGGAGAGCGGTCCCGGAGCAGATGGCCTGGCGGGACCTCGATTGGCGGCCCGAGCTGGTTAGGCTAGCCTAACCAACATGACCGAACGGCCTAGAGCAGTGACGTCGGTCCGCGTGCTGCGCACCGAGCGGCCCACCCCGCACCTGGTCCGGCTCGTCCTCGGTGGGGACGAGTTGGCCGACCTGCCGGTGGGTGAGTTCACCGACCACTACATCAAGCTGGTGTTCCCGCAGCCCGGCGTCGTCTATCCGCAGCCGATGGATCTCGCCGCGATCCGTCGGGACCTGCCCCGGGAGCAGTGGCCCCGGCTGCGCGCGTACACCGTACGGCGGTGGGATCCGCTTGCCGAGGAGTTGACCGTGGACGTGGTGTACCACGGCGACGAGGGGTTGGCCGGCCCGTGGGCCGCCGCGCTACGGCCGGGCGACCCGGTGCACTTCGTCGGCCCCGGCGGGGCGTACGCGCCGAGCCCGGACGCGGACTGGCACCTGCTGGTCGGCGACGAGAGCGCCCTGCCGGCGATCGCCGCCGCATGCGAACGGCTGCCGCTGGGCGCGCCGGCCCACGTCTTCGTGGAGATCGGCGACCCGGCCGACGAGCAGAAGCTGCTCAGCCCCGGCGCGATCGAGGTGACCTGGGTGCACCGGGGCGAGAGCCCGGTCGGTGCGGCGCTTGTCGCGGCGGTACGGGCGTTGGAGTTCCCGGCCGGTCAGGTGCACGCGTTCGTGCACGGCGAGGCAGCCTTCGTCCGGGACCTGCGCCGGTTGCTGCGCGGCGAGCGGGGCATCCCGCTCGGTCAACTCTCCATCTCCGGCTACTGGCGGCGTGGCATGGACGACGAGGGCTGGCGCTCCACCAAGGCCGACTGGAACAGCCAGGTGACCGCCGAGGAGGCCACCGCCGCCTGAGGGTTGCTCATCCCTCGGGTGTGCGGTTCGCCGCGCCGGCTCTGGCCAGTCGCCGGCTGACCAGGACGGCATAACCGACGACCGCCAGGGCGAGCAGCGACAGCAGCACCCTTGGTTGGCGCACCGTCGTGGTGATCAGCGAGACCGAGACCACGCCGTAGACGGCGATTGCCAACCGGGCGGCGCTGGGTCGGGTCCACAGCCAGTACAGGGCAAGACCACAGAGCGTCCAGATCACCATCGATGCGCCAAGCAGCAGCCGCAGCTCCAGTGGCAGGTGGTCAGCGTTGCTGTCGATCAGCCGGACCACCTGTCCGAGCGCCCAGCCGAGCAGCAGCAGGGCACCGCCGAGCGGAATGTGCAGGTAGCTGTACGCCTGCCCGCCGCGCAGCCGGCGCTGGAGCAGGCGGGTGGTGACGAACGTGGTGTAGACCCACCAGACGGCCGCCGGGATCAGGAAGGCCAACGCGGCGGTGAGGATCATGTGTGGCGGGGGATGGTCCGGCACGGCGAAGAGCAGGCTGGCCAGCGCGCTGCCCAGCACGATGATGGTGAACTGGCCGATCCGTTCCGGTAGGTGCCGGTTGTCCACCGGCCAGCGGTTGAGCCAGCGTACGCCGACCCAGGGCGTGCTCAGTTCGATGACCATCGCGACCACCCACAGCACCGGGCGCAGCTGACTGGGCACGGTCAGCGACACCAGCCAGAGCAGCCAACCGGACCCGAAGCCGATCAGGTAGACAGTCGTCACCGTACGCGCCATCGGGCTGGTCGGACGGGCCCGCAGGTACAGCAGGAGCAGCACGCCCCGCACGATCAGGTACCCGACCGGCAGAAGCACGCTCTCCGGCACCTCGTCGACCCCGAGCGTCATCGCGCCCGCGCCGACCAACGCGACGAGCACCAGCAGCCGGTGCAGCGCGTCGTCCGGGTCGAACCGGGTGTCGTAGTAGACCTGCCCCAGCCAGGCCCACTGGATCACCACGAAGAGCCCGATGACGGCCAGCACCGCCCTCGGCGACGGCGAGGGGTCGTCGCCCAGCCGGGCCGTCACCGCTGCCAGCGCGTACACGAAGATGAGGTCGAGGAAGAGTTCCAGCCAGGTGGCGTGCCGGTGGCCGGCCTCGTCCGTCCGCGGGGCCTGGCCGCGTAGCCCCAACCACGTGCCCAACCAGCTCGGCACGTGCGGGCGGTCGGTCCGTACCCTGCGCATCTGGTCATGGTCCCCGGGTGGGCCCGGCCGGCGGGCCGGAACCGGTGAGCGCGGGGTCACCCGGCCGCACCGGTGACCCCGCGATGGTGCCCGTCAGCCGAGGTTGGCCCAGCTGGACCAGGGACCGCTGGTGGTGGTCTGCCAGGTGCTGTAGAGGCTCCCGTTGCCGCCGACGACGAAGACCTGGAGGCGTCCGTCGGCGTTGGTGGCGACGGCCAGGTCGGTGGTGAGGTCGTTGCCGCCGAGGCTGGTCCAGTCCGCGAACGGGCCGTTAGCCGTGTTCTGCCACTTGTGGTAGAGCCTGGCGTCACCGCCGATGGCGAACAGCTCGATCCGACCGTCGGTCTTGGTGACGGCCTTGACGGCGCTCAGGTCGGTGCCGTCGAGGTTGGTCCAGTCGGCCCAGGCGCCGCTGGTGGTGGTCTGCCAGATGCTGTAGAGGGCGCCGTTGCCGCCGATGACGAAGACCTGGAGGCGTCCGTCGGCGTTGGCGGCGATGGTGAGGTCGGTGGTGAGGTCGTTGCCGCCGAGGCTGGTCCAGTCGGAGAACGGCCCGTTGGCCGTGCTCTGCCACTTGTGGTAGAGCTTCCCGTCGCCGCCGATGGCGAACAGTTCGATCCGGCCGTCCTTCTTCTTCACGGCGCTGAGCGAGCGTAGGTCGGTGCCGCCGAGGTTGGTCCAGGCCGACCAGGGGCCGCTGGTGGTGGTCTGCCAGATGCTGTAGAGGCTGCCGTTGCCGCCGATGACGAAGGCTTGCAGGCGTCCGTCGGCGTTGGTGGCGGTGGTGAGGTCGGTGGTGAGATCGTTACCGCCGAGGCTGGCCCAGTCGGCGAACGGCCCGTTCGTGCTGCGCTGCCACTTGTCGTAGAGCTTCGAGTCGCCGCCGATGGCGAGCAGTTCGATCCGGCCGTCCGCCTTCGTCACCGCGGTCGGGGCCTGCAGGTGGGTGCCGCCGAGGTTGGCCCAGTCGCCGAAGACGCCGTTCGGGGAGGTCTGCCAGGTGCTGTACACCGCGCCGGAGCCGCGGGTCTGGAACGCCTGCAACCGGCCGTCGGCATTCAACGCCACCGCCAACGACCGGGCGGACGGCCGGCTACCCCACTGGCCGAAGTCGATGGCCCAGGCCTCGTTGCGGTCACATTGGGCTCCGGCGATGGTCACGTTGTTCTCCACCTGCCGCAGCTGTGCCCGGCTGTCCCACTGGCCGGACGACCAGGCGTACGTCTGCCAGCCCCAGCGGATCTTGCCGGCGTCGAAGAGTCGCTTGATCACGTAGTAGCCGCCGTAGGCGCCGACCCGGGCCCGGCCCAGCACGGAGGCCAACCCGTCGAAGTAGGCGTTGATGACGGTCTGCTGCGACGCCGATGCGTCGAAGTCCACGCTGAAGTAGATCGGCTTGCCCGCCGGCATGCCGCAGGCCAGCGCCTGGCTCTGCGCCTTGGTGGCGTTCTCCACCCCCTTCGCGTACCCCTGCAGCGCCTCGCTGGCGGTGTACTCCCAGTTGCAGACGACGTCGATGCCGGCCGCGATGAGGGCGTCCGCCTCACCGCGGGTGAGGTTCTTGCCATCGGTGCTGTCACTCAGATATCGGCAGGCGAAGGTGTAACCGGCGGCCTTGAGGCCGCTGATGCTCGGGCGACCCCACGAGTAGTCGACACCACGGCGGTAGACGGCCGCGGCCGCCGGGGATCCGAAGGTCAGCCCGGTGACGCCGCCTGCGACAACGGCGGCCAGACCGGCCAGGACGCCACGTCGGGAAATCTGGTTCGGCAGGTGCGGGGCGGAGGAAACACGCATGGAAGAAGTTCCTTTCGAGGGCTACCGGGGCGTACGAGGGCGCGGCTCCGCCGGAGGCGGACCGGTGATCTGCTGTGGAGCGGGGGGCACCGGCGCGGCCGGTGCCCCCCGCGGGTGGTGCTGGGGTCAGCCGAGGTTGGTCCAGTCCGACCAGGAGCCGCTGGTGGTGGTCTGCCAGATGCTGTAGAGGCTGCCGTTGCCGCCGATGACGAAGACCTGGAGTCGTCCGTCGGCGTTGGCGGAGATGGCGAGGTCGGTGGTGAGGCCATTGCCGCCGAGGCTGGTCCAGGGGGAGAACGGCCCGTTCGCTGTGGTCTGCCACTTGTGGTAGAGCTTTGAGTCGCCGCCGATCGCGAACAGTTCCATCCGACCGTCGGCCTTGGTGACAGCCCGGACGGCGCTCAGGTCGGTGCCGTCGAGGTTGGTCCAGTCGGCCCAGGCGCCGCTGGTGGTGGTCTGCCAGATGCTGTAGAGGGCGCCGTTGCCGCCGATGACGAAGACCTGGAGGCGTCCGTCGGCATTGGCGGAGATGGCGAGCTCGGTGGTCAGGTCGTTGCCGCCGAGGCTGGTCCAGTCGGAGAACGGCCCGTTGGCCGTGCTCTGCCACCTGTGGTAGAGCTTCCCGTCGCCGCCGATGGCGAACAGCTCGATCCGGCCGTCCTTCTTCTTCACGGCGCTGAGCGAGCGCAGGTCGGTGCCGCCGAGGTTGGCCCAGGCCGACCAGGGGCCGCTGGTGGTGGTCTGCCAGATGCTGTAGAGGCTGCCGTTGCCGCCGATGACGAAGACCTGCAGGCGCCCGTCGGCGTTCGTGGCGACGTTCAGGTCACTGCTGAGCGCACTGCCGCCGAGGCTGGTCCAGTCGGAGAACGGGCCGTTCACGGTGCTCTGCCACTTGTCGTAGAGCTTCCCGTCGCCGCCGATCGCGAACAACTCGATCCGGCCGTCCGCCTTCGTCACCGCCGTCGGCGACTTCAGGGCGCTGCCGCCGAGGTTGGCCCAGGCGCCGAAGACGCTGTTGGGGGCGGACTGCCAGGTGCTGTACACCGCGCCGGAACCACGGGTCTGGAACGCCTGCATCCGGCCGTCCGCGTTCAGCGCGACCGACAACTTCGTGGCCTGCGGCTTCGCGGGAGCCGACGGGGAGGCGATCAGACCGGTACGGCGGATCGGCTTGAAACTCGCCAGGTCACCCGCGCTGTTGAAGCCCAGGTTGCCTAAATTGCTCCTCTCGCGCGGGTTCTGGACCGTCTCGCCGTCTCTGTTGAACGAATAGACGTAGGCGCCCTTGCTGTGGTCGTTCCGGTCGGCCCAGAAAGCGAACAGTTCGATGTGGCCCGAGCGCACCATCGCGTCGCCGGGCTGCCAGTCGTCTCTGCTGCCGAGAGTGAACCAGCGGGAGTTGGACCCCTCGAAATCGTCCGTGTTGTAGTCCCAACCGCTCGGCTTCTTGTCCAGGTGCCAGACCATGGAAACCAGTCCGGAGCAGTCCCGGCGGTACCTGTGGGAACCCTCTTCGTCGGACGCCGGCTCACTCTGCGCCTGGCTGTAGGTGAGGCCGCGGTCCACCCAGTTCTGGGCGCGGCGCATGATCTCGCCGCGATCGATGGGTCCTTCGAGTGTGGAGGCCTGCGCCGGGGCCGGCGACAGGCCGACCAGTCCCGCGGCGATCATGGCCAGCGCGCCGACGATGCCGCTCGCTCGGCGAGTACGGCCGAATCGTGACTGCACAACTTTTCCCTTCAGGGTGGATGAGTGGGGGGTGGTGGCGCCGGACCGGAATGCATCGAGACTCTTGGCTGAAGTCGACGCGTCCGGATAAGATCCGCGACGCAGGCGTCACCGTGGGTTCCGTCCGCAGTGGTCGGTCCCAGATGGTCCTGCTATGCGGTTGTCGGCCGGCAGCCTTCCCTTCTGATGAGGACACGAGAGCCGTGGCACCGCTGAGTGGTGTCGCGTGCGGTTCGGCGGTGGCTGGCTGGGAAGACCCTCGCAGCCGGATCCGGTAGCGAACCTGAACGGATTCTTGACAACTTGAGCGGCCCGCTCCGGGCCGTGTAGGCACTACGGGCTCGGGGGCGAAGCCGTGGAACTACGTATATTGGGTGACCTGCAGGTTGTGGTCGACGGACGATCGGTGGAGCTGGGTCCGCCGAAGCAGCGGCTGGTGTTCGCCGCGCTCGCCGTTGACGCGGGTCGAAGCGTGCCGATCGAGACCCTTGTCGACCGGGTCTGGGACGAGACGCCGCCAGCCGACGCACGCGGCGTGCTGTACACCTACCTGACCCGCATCCGGCGGATCCTGGCCACCGCCCGGTCGGCCGAGACGGCGCCGATCACCGTGGGGCGCAGTCAGACCGGCTATCTGCTCGCCGCCGACCCGGACCGGGTGGACCTGTACCGACTACGCCGCCTCGCCGAGCAGGCGCAGGGCCTGCCGGTGGAGCATCCGGACCGGCCCGCTCTGCTGCGGGAAGCGATCGACCTGTGGCGCGGGGAGCCCCTCGACGGCCTGCCCGGCGACTGGGCGGCCCGGATCCGGGAAGGGCTGCGTCAGCAACTCACCCGGGTCCTGCTCGACTGGGCCGACAGTGAGATCACCCATGGCCGGCCCGGCCCGGTCACCGAGCGGCTCACAGTGGCCATGGATCGGAGCCCGCTCATCGAGCCGTTGGCGCTGAGCCTGATGCGAGCCCTCTACTTCAATGGACGCCGAGCCGAGGCGCTCGAGGTGTACACCCGGACCCGCGCCCGGCTCGCCGACGATCTCGGGATCGACCCGGGCACGGACCTTCAGGACCTGCACCGGGAGATCCTGCGCGGCACCCTACGGCCACCGGCAGCGCTCGCGACCCCGACGCCGACGCCGGCTCCGGCGCAGCCGTCGGCCGTCGTGCCGACACCGGTCGCGACCGCACCGGAGCATCCGCAGCCCACCAGCGGGGGGCTCGGGTGCCAACTCCCGGCCGACCTGCCCGACCATGTCGGGTGCGAATCGGAGATCTCCCGCGCGCTGAGCGTCCTGCGCCCCGACGGTCGGGGTGACGAGGGGGCCGCCGCACCCGTGCTGATCCTCTCCGGCCCGGGTGGGGTCGGGAAGACGGCCCTCAGCATCCGACTGGCGTATCTGCTGCGGCAGGCGTACCCGGATGGTCAGATTTTCGTCACCCTCAGTGGTCGCGGCCGTGACTCGGGGGAGGCGGTCGACCGGGTGTTGCGCGCCCTCGGCGCCACCAACATCCACCAACTCCCCACGATGGCGGACAAGCTCGGGCAGTACCGGGCCATGCTGAGCGGTCGACGTCTCCTCATCGTGCTCGACTCAGCGGTCAGCGCCGAGGAGGTCCGGCCCCTGGTGCCCGGCGGCCCGGGCAGCGCCCTGATCGTCTCCAGCCGGGCCTGGCTGACCACCGTTCCGGGTGCCGGACACGTCGAGGTGCCGCTGCTGGATCAGGCCGACTCGGTCCACCTGTTGGATCGCATCATCGGGCCGGCCCGGGTGGCGGCGGAACCGGAGGCGGCGGACGCCCTCGTCGAGATGTGCGCGGGGCTACCACTCGCTCTTCGGATCGTCGGCGCGCGGATCGCGGCGCGACCGCACCGCCGGATCGCCCGCCTGGCGGAGCGGATGCGGGACGAACGTGGGCGGCTCGACGAGATGGCCACAGACGGGTTGGCCGTACGGGTCAGCGTCGGAATCGGCTACCAGGCGCTCGACCCGGCGGCCCGCCGGGCGTTGCGGCTGCTCGGCTTCCTCGGGGTGCCGAGCTTCGCGGAGTGGCTGGTGGCGGCGCTCATCGGCGGCTCGGTGGACGAGGCCGAAGAGCTGTTGGAGCAACTCGCCGACGCCCGGCTGGTGACCGCCCTGCCCGACCCGACGCACCGGTTGCTCCGCTACCACATGCACGACCTGGTTCGACTGTTCGCCTGGGAACGCGCCGTCGAGGAGGACGCCGACGGCGCGCTGCGCGCCGCGGTGGCCCGGGTCCTGGCAACCGCCACCGACCTTGCGGAGCGGCTCAACCAGCGGCAGCCGTACGCCGTTCCGCCGCTCTATCGGCAGCGGCCGCAGCCGGTGGACGTGCCGACGGTTCCGCTCCCGACGGACCACCAGCTGCCCGGTTGGCTCGATGTCGAGGCGTCGACACTTGTCGTCGCGGTAGAGCGGGCCGCGGAGCTCGGCATGGACGTGGCGGCGTGCGCGCTGGCCGACGCGCTGGTCTACGCGTCCTTCGCGGTCCGGAACGACTTTGTCGGCTGGGGGCGCACCCACGCGGCGGCGGCCGCGGCGGCCCGGGCTGCCGGGAACTCCGTCGGCGAGGCGGTGATCGCCTGCGGCATCGCGCTGCTGCGCCACAAGGAGGACCGGTTCGTCGAGGCCGAACAGAATTTCCGGAGCGCCATCGAGCTGTTCGAGGCGTCCGGTCATGAGCACGGGTCGGCGGCGGCGCGCAGCGGGCTGGGCGCCGTGCTGCGCGAGGTCGGCCGGCACCGGGAGGCCGTCCCGTTGCTGACCGCGGCGGCCGACGTGCTGAACCGAATCGGCGGCGACAACGCGGCCGCGCACGCCACCTACGGGATCGGTCACTGCCTGCGGGAGCTTGGCGACGACGATGAGGCGATGCGCTACATCAGCCTGGCCATGGACGCCTACCGGGGGCTCGGTCACGTCCGGGGCGAGGCCATCGCTGCTCGGGGGATCGGCCTCGTGCACCGGGCCCGGGGTGAGCTGGACGACGCGCAGCGCTGGTGCGTCCGGGCCCACGAGCTGATCGTGGCGAGCGGTGACGAGCTGCTCGCCTGCTACACCGAGCAGGCGCTGGCGAAGGTGTGGCTCCGGCAGGGGGACGTGGGTCGGGCGCTGGCACCGCTGGAGCGCAGCCTGGCGACGTGCCGTCGGTTGAACGACCGGTTCGGCACGGCGCTGGTCCAGCGAACCATTGGTGAACTGCACCTGGCGGCCGGCCGGCCGGAGGTCGCCCTGGAGGCCCTCCGGCTGGCCCATGACGGCTGGGTCGAGCTACACCATGATCTCGGCGCGGCGCGCACGCTGCGCGACCTCGGCGCGGCGCACGCCGCGTTGGGTGACGTCGAGTCGGCGCACCGGGTGTGGGACACCGCTGCGGCGACCTTTCGGCGGCTCGGCACCCGGGAGGCCCGCGAAGCGCCGGGTTGGCACGAGCGGTGGTGGTGCGAGTGCGCGGCGGCATCTGTGGCGGACCGGATCGAGACCGGTACGCAGCTGGTCTGAGCAGCCGGCGACCTGCGCTTCCAGGTTTCGTCAAGACCACACGCAGGCCGCTTTCCTAGCGTCGGACCAGCACCGGGCATCGCCCCGGACGGCAGTCCGACGCGAGGGAGAAACGATCATGACGATCCGACGCAGTGGCGCGTACCTGGTGGTGGCGGTGGCGCTGGCCCTGCCGGCGGCCGGATGCGCGCACGAGGAGCGCACCGGCGGCGCGGCCAGTGCTCCCACGCCGACCTCGAACGGGCCGGTCGCCGCGCCGGAGCCGACCGTTTCCGGATCGCCGGCGACCGCCCCTACCTCCAGCGTCCCCGCGCCACCGGCTTCCGCCCCGGCGCGGCCCGGTGCGGGAGCCGGTCGGGCGGTCGACCCGGCCCCGACCACCGCCAAGCCGATCCGGCTCGACGACCAACACGTCACCGACACCCCGTCCTGCCGCCCGGAGGTCCTGCTCGCGACCACCAGAGCGGCCCTGAGCGGGCAGACTGTGCAGGACGTGGCGGTGTTCTCCTGCCGCAACGGCTACGCCCGGCTGATGGCTGTCGCCCCGCAGGGGGAGATTCCCGACGGCCAGGTGTTCCTGCACCAGGATGCCAAGGGCTGGCAGGTCGTGGCGCGTACCTCGGCAGCCACCGACTGCGGCGACACGGGCCTCAGCGCCGCCATCCAGACGGCCTGCGCCGGCCTGGCCTGATCGCACGAGGCCCGGCCCGCGGGCCGGAACCGCCCAGCCGGCAGCGGTGCCCGCCACACCGGCATCCCCCGGCCGGCGTGTCGTCGGTCCGGCAGGGCAGGATGTACGCCGAGGGGGTGGCGTATGGCTGGGCGGATCCGGGACGAGGACATCGCACTGGTCCGGGAACGCACCTCGATCGGGGATGTGATCTCCGAGACGGTCACCCTCAAGTCCGCAGGTGGCGGCAACCTGAAGGGCCTGTGCCCGTTTCACGACGAGAAGAGTCCGTCGTTCAACGTCTCCCCGGCCCGCAACGTCTGGTACTGCTTCGGCTGCGGGGCCGGCGGCGACGCCATCAAGTTCCTGATGGACGCCGACCACCTCAGTTTCGTGGAGTCCGTGGAGCGGCTGGCCGGCCGCGCCGGCATCCAGCTGCGCTACATCGAGGACGACAAGGGCACCCCGCGCCCCCGCCCCCAGCAGGGGCAACGGCAGCGTCTGGTCGCCGCGCACGCCGCCGCTGTCGAGTTCTACCGGGCG
Source organism: Micromonospora sp. NPDC049044 (assembly GCF_040649215.1). NCBI lineage: Bacteria > Bacillati > Actinomycetota > Actinomycetes > Micromonosporales > Micromonosporaceae > Micromonospora > Micromonospora sp. NPDC049044. Next base: position 83,439 of record NZ_JBEZFA010000030.1, read on the forward strand.
CAGCTGAGCACGGCCGGGGCGCGGCCGGCCCGGGAGTTCCTGGCCAAACGGGGCTTCGACCGGGCCGCCGCCGAGCGCTACGGCTGCGGCTTCGCGCCGGAGGGCTGGGATCTGCTCACCAAGCACCTGCGCCAGCAGGGTTTCACCCACCAGGAGTTGGTCACCGCCGGGCTGTCCCGGGAGTCCCGCTCCGGCACCCTGATCGACAGGTTCCGCCGTCGGCTGCTCTGGCCGATCCGCGACCTCGCGGGCGACGTGATCGGCTTCGGCGCGCGCAAGCTCTTCGACGACGACGACGGCCCGAAGTACCTGAACACCCCCGAGACGCCGATCTACAAGAAGTCGCACGTGCTCTACGGCATCGACCAGGCCAAGCGGGAGATCGCCAAGCAGGGCCGGGCGGTCATCGTCGAGGGTTACACCGACGTGATGGCCTGCCACCTCGCCGGGGTGACCACGGCGGTGGCGACCTGCGGCACCGCCTTCGCCGCGGACCACATCTCCGTCCTGCGGCGGCTGCTGTTCGACAGCGACGAGGTGGCCGGCGAGATCATCTTCACCTTCGACGGTGACGCCGCCGGCCAGAAGGCCGCGCTGCGCGCCTTCGAGGACGATCAGCGGTTCGTCGGGCGCACGTTCATCGCGGTCAGCCCGGACAACATGGACCCGTGCGACCTGCGGCTGGCCAAGGGAGACCTGGCGGTGCGGGATCTGGTCGCCCGCCGCGAGCCGCTCGTCGACTTCGCGCTGCGGCACGTGATCGGCCGCTTCGACCTGGACACCGTCGACGGCCGGGTCGAGGCCATGCGCCACGCCGCGCCGCTCGTCGCACGACTCAAGGACCGGGAGAAGCGCCCGGAGTACGTCCGCAAACTCGCAATGGACCTGGGGATGGAGATCGAGCCGGTGCAGCGGGCGGTGCTCGCCGCCGCCAACACCCCGCCACCCGGCACCCGCGACACCGGCCCGGGCAGCCGCGACGCCGCCTCCACCCGGCCCGCCCCGGCTCGTCCCGAGCCGGCCGTGGACAGCCCGCAGTCGATGGTCGAACGGGAGGCGCTGAAGCTCGCCCTCCAACAGCCGGTCCTGGCCGGGCCCATGTTCGACGCGGTCGAGTCGACCGAATACCGCCACCCGGTGCACGTCGCGGTGCGGACCGCCATCGCGACGGCCGGGGGAGCCGCCTCGGCGACCGGTGGCGCTGTGTGGATCGAGTCGGTCCGGGACGCCTGCGACGATCTTGCCGCGGCGGCGCTTGTCGGCGAGTTGGCGGTGGAGCCGCTGCGCATCGACGGCGAACCGGACCCGCGCTACGTGTCGATCACCATGGCGCGGGTGCAGTTCGGGTCGGTGACCGCCCGCGTCCGGGATCTCAAGTCGCGCATCCAGCGGATCAACCCGGTCAACAACAAGGACGAGTACTTCGCCGCCTTCGGTGAGCTGCTGTCCCTGGAGCAGCACGCCCGGGCGCTGCGCGAGCAGGCTGCGGGAGGCCTCTAGATGGGACTGTTCAGCCGCAAGCCGAAGCTGCCACCGGCCGACCGGCCGCCGCTGGCCCCCGACGAGCGGGTGCTGGCCTGGGCGGCTGCCGGCAACGGCGAGGGCGACGGGGTGGTGGTCGCCAGCAACCTCGGGCTGTGGCTGCCCGGTCGGGGGCACCGGCTCGGCTGGCACGCCATCCTCAAGGCGGTCTGGTCGGGCCGGGAGTTGGCCGTCACGCCCGCCGAGACCGTCGTCGAACGCGACGGCTACACGGTGGTCGCCGATGGCCCGACGGAGACCTACCTGCTGCTCGACCCGGGTGAGTTGCCGCACCAGGTGCGGGCGCGGGTGACCCGTTCGGTCGCGTACACCGAGCACCAGCCGGTGCCCGGCGGCGCGGCGCGGGTAGCGGCCCGGCGGGTGGCCGGGGTCGACGGTCTCACCTGGACTGTCCGACTCGACCCCGGCACTCCGGCGGACGACGAGGCACTGCTCGCCGAGACCGACCGGCTGGTCGGTGTGGCCCGCGCCGCCACCGCGCCGGGCGACGTCTGACCGGGCGGGTCAGCTCGCGCCGAGATCGGTGAGCGCCTTCTCCGCGCCTCGGTGCAGCGGCACCGGCAGGGTCCGGCGGGCGGTTTTCAGCGAGATCCCCTTGGCCGCCGGGTTGGCCTGGGCGAGGGCGTCGCGCTTGTCGAAGACCGTCCGGGTGATCGCGCAGGCGACGTTGGCGTCCAGGTCCTTGCGGACCAACAGCACGTTGGGTACGACGATGGTCGGGGTGTCGGTAGCCGTCCGGTACGCGTCCCGCCCGATCGTGCCCTCCTGGTAGCCGGGGCTCAGCGCTGCCATCTTCGGCAGCAACGACGAGAGGTCGACGAACCTCACCGAGTCGCCGGCAGTGGTGAACAGGTCGGTGAGACCTCCGGTGGGCAGGCCACCGGACCAGAAGAAGCCGTCGATGCTGCCGTCCTTGACCCCCTCGACCGTCTTGGTCAGGTCCAGTCGCTGCGCGCGGATGTCCTTGGCCGGGTCGAGGCCGGCGGCCTCCAACAGCCGGTTGGCGATCACCTCGGTGCCGGACTTGGGCGAGCCGGTGGAGATCCGCTTGCCCCGCATGGCGGCCACCGAGGTGATGCCGGAGTCGTTGCGGACCACCACCTGGGTGTAGTTGTCGTAGATGCGGGCCAACGCCTGCACCGGCTGCGGCGTGGTGAAGCTGCCCTGGCCCTGCACCGCGTTGACCGCCGTGTCGAACAGCGAGAACGCCACGTCGTACTGGCCGGCGACCAGTTGTTCGACGTTCTGCACCGACGCGCCGGTCTCGGCGGCGGTGCCGCTGAGTTTGCCGCCGGTCGCCCCGGACAACTGCCCGGCCAGGGCGTTGCCGACCACGTAGTAGACGCCTGTCGCGTTGCCGGTGGCGATGCCGACGCGGGTCTCCTTCGTCACCTCGCAGGTGACCTCACGCGCCGCGTCGTCAGTGGCCGCGCCGCCCTGCTGACCTCCGCAACCCGCGACGAGGGCGAGCACACTGAGACCCGCCGCGAGCCGTACGTCGATTCGTCTCACAGTTTCTCCTCCACAGGGTTGGACGATGGTCGGCCGGCGGATGCGCGTCGGACGAGGACGCCCGCCACCGCGACGGCGGCGAGCGCCGCGCCGACAGTTACCGGCACGGGTTCGAGCCAGAGCAGGGTGACGCCGGCGAGGACGCCCAGCACCCGTTCCGGGGCACCGGCCGGGCCCACGCCGGGCAGCCAACCACCGGCGGCGACGGCGAGCACCGCCACGCTGAGCGCGGTGACCACTGCGGCGAAGGCGATCCGCTGGACGCCACCGATGCCGAGCAGGCCGAGCCCGGCCGGCGTGATGACGAACGCGATCGGGGTCAGGTACGCCGGCAGCGCGTACCGCAGGGTCTGCCACATGGTGGGCACCAGCCGGCCGCCGGTGACCGCGGCGGCGGCCACCGCGGCGAGCGCGGTCGGCGGGGACACCTCGGACAGCACCGCGAAGTAGAAGACGAACATCGCCGCCGCCGGCGCGGTGACGCCCAGGTCGAGCAGGGCCGGGCCGACGATCACCCAACCGATCACGAACGACGCGGTGACCGGCACGGCCAGGCCCAGCAGGCTGAGCGCGACGGCGGCGAGCAGCGCGGTGAGCACCAGCACCAGCGTCGGGTCCGAGGTGGCCGCCTGCGCGCCGCCGATCAGCAGCGCCGCCGCCTGCGGCCCCAGGCCGGTCTTCGTGGTGGTCGCCGTGATGATGCCGGCGGCGGCGCAGACGGCGGTGACGGCGAGGACACCGCGTACGCCGGTGACGAGCGCGGTCACCAGCCGGCCCGGGGTGAGCCGGTGCGCGCGGTCCAGGAAGGAGAGCGCGACGGCCAGGACGGTGGCGAACACCACGGCCCTCGTCGCGGACACTCCTGCCGCGAGGAACGCGATGATGGCGATCAGCGAGGCGAAGTGGTAGCCGAACCGGCCCAGCAGACGCCAGGGCGAGCCGACGTCGACCGCCACCTGGCGTACGCCGGAGCGGCGAGCGTCGATCTCCACGGCGAGCAGAATGCCGAGGTAGTAGAGCACCGTCGGTACGGTTGCCCAGCCCAACACCTGTAGGTAGGAGACGCCCAGGTACTCGGCGATGATGAACGCCGCCGCCCCCAGGGTGGGCGGGGAGAGGATGGCGCCCACGCCGGCCGCCGCCAGCATGCCGCCGGCCCGCTCCGGCGGGTAGCCGGCGCGGCGCAGCAGCGGCCAGGTGACCGCGCCGATGCTCACCGTCGTCGCCGCGCCGGAGCCGGAGACGGTGCCGAGCAGGAAGCCGGAGGCCACCGCCGTCCGGCCGGCGGCGGTACGCGAGCGCCGGAACGCCGCAGCCGACAACTCGACGAAGAACCGCCCCGCCCCGGACAGTTCCAGCACCGCGCCGTAGATGGTGAACAGCACGATGTACGAGGCGGCCACGTCGAGCGGCGTGCCGTAGAAGCCGCTGTCGGAGTTGTAGAACGCGTCGACCAGCTGACCGAAGTCCAGCCCGGCGTGCGCGACCGGCCAGGACTGCGGCAGCAACCCGCCGTAGTAGCCGTAGCCGAGGAAGAGCAGGCAGACCGCGGGCAGGATCCAACCGGTGGTCCGTCGACAGGCTTCGAGCAGCAGGAGCAGCAGGACGGTGCCCAGCACCAGATCCGTCGGCGACAGCAGGCCCTGCCGGTCGAGGAACGCGTTGTAGCCACCGCCACCGCCGCCGATCCGGATCGGCAGGACGGGGTAGAGGCAGGCGGCGACCGCCAGGGCGACCAGAACCCAGTCGATGACTGTGGGTCGCGTCGACGCCGGAGCCGGCAGAGCCGGGTTGTCATCCTCGGTGGCGGGGGCCGTGCGACGCCGCCACGTCGGCAGCCGCAGGCCGGCCGGGTAGGCCAGGAAAACCAACGGGAGTACGCCGGCCAGGAAGATGATCAGGTAATACTTGCTGCCCTGCGACAGGGGGCGGAACACCTGCCACAGGGCGAGGGCGCCGACCGCCAGCGCGGCAGCGGTGAGGAGCAGACCCGCCGGCCCGGAGAGCACCCGGCCCGGCTTCTCGTCCTCGAACTGGGCGGCCAAATCCCGCGTCGCCCGCTCGGTGACGTCAGGCCCGCGCTGCGCCGGCTCTGCTCCCGATCGCGGTCGGGGTGGGCCACCGCTGGGGCTCGCCGCGGTCTCGTCGGCGGGAGAGTTGGCTGGTCGGGCGGGTGGAGACGAACCATCGGGTGTGCTGATGGGCGACACGAGGGGACGATACACGTCAATTGAGCGAGCTGTGGGGCATCGATCGGCGTTTCGTTGTGGTGGGCTCGGGCGGGGCGGCCGGCGTCTCGCCGGGTGCGGGTATTTGCGTGGAGGGTTGTCGCACCGGGCGGTTAGGGTCGGGCGGTGACTTCGGGGCGACCACTGATTCAGGCTCGTGGGCTGGTGAAGCGGTTCGGCGAGTTCACCGCCGTGGACGGCATCGATGTCGAGGTGCGCTCGGGTGAGGCGTTCGGCTTCCTCGGGCCCAACGGCGCGGGCAAGTCGTCCACCATGCGGATGGTCGGCTGCACCTCCCCGCCCAGCGGTGGCCAGCTGCGCATCCTCGACATGGATCCGGTGCGCGACGGGCCGGCGATCCGCGCTCGCCTCGGTGTGTGCCCCCAACTGGACAATCTCGACCCGGAGCTGACCGTCCGGGAAAACCTGACCGTCTACGCCCGCTACTTCGGCATCTCCCGTCGGGCGGCCCGGGAGCGCGCCGCCGAGCTGCTCGACTTCGTCCAGCTCACCGAGCGGGCCGACAGCAAGGTCGAGCCGCTCTCCGGTGGCATGAAGCGGCGGCTGACAATTGCCCGTGCGTTGGTCAACGACCCGGAGATCGTGCTGCTCGACGAGCCGACCACCGGGCTCGACCCGCAGGCCCGGCACCTGGTGTGGGAGCGGCTGTTCCGGCTCAAGCAGCAGGGCGTCACGCTGGTGCTCACCACGCACTACATGGACGAGGCCGAGCAGCTCTGCGACCGGCTGGTGGTGATGGACGGCGGGCGGATCGTCGCGGAGGGCTCGCCCCGGGCGCTCATCGAGCAGCACTCGACCCGCGAGGTTGTCGAGTTGCGCTTCACCGCCGAGTCGCAGGAGCCGTTCGCCAGCAAGCTCGACGGCCTGGGGGAGCGGGTCGAGGTGCTGCCCGACCGGGTGCTGCTCTACGTGTCGGACGGCGACGAGGCGGTCGCCGAGGTCGCCGCGCTGGGGCTGCAACCGGCGAACGTGCTGGTCCGGCGCAGCGGCCTGGAGGACGTCTTCCTGCACCTGACCGGCCGCACCCTGGTCGACTGACCACGGGGGCCCGACGGCCTGCCGAGCCGCCGACGACCACAGTTCAGCGGGCTCTGGCCCAGGTGAGGAAGCGGTCGGTCAGCCCGTCGTGCCCGGGGAGATCCCCGGCCGCCTCGTGGTGCACCGCGGCGAGGTAGACGAGCAGGCCGATCCGATCCTCGCGGTACTCGCCGAGCAGCGCCAAGCGGGCCGGCGAGCAGGGCCACGCCGCGCCGCACACCCGGCAGCGCCAGGACGGCCGGGCCGCCACGTGTGGGCGGTACCGGGGCATCAGTGCCCGCCACCGTGATCAGCCGGCCAGGTGAGTCGCACGGGATCCTCCATCGGTGGGTGGGAGCGCCCCGGATCGGGGGTCACGGGGCGCTCCCGGCCTGGTTCCGCCCGCCGTCCGATCCCGTGAGCGGTTCCGCTGCGTGACAGTCTGGTGACGATCCGACTACGGTGGGAGGTTCCGCACGCCGACGACCAGCGCGTACGGCGATCGGCCCGGCCGGTACGGGAATGTACGGGGGTTGTCCGTGGAGAGTTCGTCAATGCTGGAGCACTTCGCCGAGGAGCTGCGGCTGGCCCGGGCCACCAGTGGGATGTCACAGACGGCGCTGGCCGAGGCGTTGAGCTATTCCGGCGCGCTGGTGGCCAAGGTGGAGACATCCGAGCGCCGGCCGAGTCTGGACTTCGCCCGCCGGTGTGACGCCGTGTTCTCAGCCGACGGTCGGTTCGAGCGCATCCAGCGGCGGATCAGCCGGGAGGCGGTGGTGCCGTGGTTCCGCGACTGGGCCGGCATCGAGCAGGAGACCACCGCACTACGGTGGTTCGAGCCGCTCTACGTGCCCGGCCTGGTGCAGACCGAGGGCTACGCCCGCGCCATTCTGGCCGGGGCCGGGCTGTTCGCGGCGGACGAGGTCGAGCAACAGGTGACCGCCCGGCTCGACCGGCAGGGCGTGCTCACCCGGAACCGGCCACCGTTGCTCAGCCTGGTCGTCGACGAGTACGCGCTGCGCCGCCGGGTCGGCGGGCCGGAGGTGATGCGCGAGCAGTTGCGGCACCTGGTGAAGCTCGGCTCGGCCCTGCCCCGGGTCCGAATCCAGGTCGTGCCGCTGTCGGCCGGTGCGTACGCTGGGCTCGATGGTCCCTTCGTGATCGCCACCGCAGCCACCGGCGAGGATGTCGTCTACCTGGACGGGCAGCGCCACGGGCAGGTGATCGACCGGTCCGAGTACGTTCGGCAGATGGTCGAGGTGTGGGAGTCGATCCGGGGTGAGGCACTATCGCAGCAGCAGTCCCTCGACCTGATCACGGAAGTGGCGGAGACATGGAGCTGACCGGCGCCCGCTGGCGCAAGAGCACCCGCAGCAACGGCAGCGGCGGCGCCTGTGTGGAGGTTGCCAGCAACCTGCCTGGGTTCGTCGCTGTCCGCGACTCCAAGGACCCGACCGGCCCCGCGCTCGTCTTCCCGCCGGACGCGTGGCGCGCATTCGTCGAGTCCGACGCGGTTGGCCGGTAGCTGGCGGCCACGCCGTCCAGATCGACTCGGCTTTCAGGAAGTCGGGGCATCGGGGCGGCTCTGACACCGCGGCTTCCTGAAAGCCGAGTCGATCAACCCGCTGAAACCCGGGCGACACGTCGGCGGGGTCGTCGTAGGGTGACCGACGGTTTGTCGTACCCCGGGGGTAGACAGGGTCGTGGTGGGGGGTGGTCGGGTGAGTGTGGCGGGATCGACGCGGTTGCCATGGGTGCCGGCGTGGGCGGTGTTCGAGCACTACCTGGTGGGTCTTCGACGCACCTGGCGGGCCGGGGTGTTCTCCTCGTTCCTGCTGCCGGTGCTGACCGTCCTCGGGTTCGGGCTTGGTGTCGGCGCCTATATCGACCAGGGCGTCGGCGGGGTGCGATACCTCGACTGGCTGGTCCCCGGGCTGATCGCCTCGACCGCGCTGCAAGCGACGATCGGTGAATCGACCTGGCCGGTGTTCAGCAACTTCCAGTGGGTCAAGACCTACTACGCGCAGAGCGCCGCGCCGCTGCGGGTGGGCGACATCGTGGCCGGGCACCTGGCCTTCGTGCTGTTCCGGTCGCTCGCCACCATTACGGCGTTCCTGCTGGTCACCGGGCTGTTCGGCGCATTGCGGTCGCCGTGGGCGGTGGCCACCCTGCCGGTGGTGGCGTTGCTCGGGCTGGCCGTCGCCACGCCGACCTTCGCGTACACGGCGTCGGTGTCGCACGACAGTTGGCTCGCGATGCTGTTCCGGTTCGCGGTCATCCCGATGGCGCTCTTCGCCGGGGTGTTCTTTCCGGTCGAGTCGTTGCCCGACGCACTGCGCTGGCTGGCGTACGCGACGCCGTTGTGGCATGCCGTGGACCTGTGCCGCGCGGCCACGCTCGGCGTTGCCCCGCAGTGGTCGATCGTCGGGCACCTGCTCTACCTGGCGGCCTGGGCGGTCGCCGGCTGGTTGCTGGCGGTGCGGGCGTTCCGTCGCAAGCTCGTGGTCTGAAAACCAACCCGTCGTCTGACGACCAAGCAGAGAGGCTGCCGTGCTCACGCTGATCCTGCCCCGACTGGTGGACGTCATGGCCGCGTCGCGGCGATCGGCGTCGGTGGTGGGGCGCAACGTCGCGGCGCTGAAGTCGGTCTACTGGCTGCTGCTGCTCTCCGGTTTCGTCGAGCCGCTGCTCTACCTGCTCTCCATCGGCGTCGGCGTCGGCACGCTCGTCGGTGACCTGCCGCTGCCCGACGGGCGGCTGGTGTCGTACGCCGAGTTCGTGGCCCCGGCGATGCTCGCCTCATCGGCGATGACCGGGGCGCTCTCGGAGACCATCTTCAACTTCTTCGGCAAGCTGAAGTACCTGAAGCTGTACGACGGGATGATCGCCACCCCGGTCCGGCCGTTCGAGATCGCCACCGGTGAGCTCAGTTGGGCGATGCTGCGGGGCAGCGCCTACTCAGCCGCCTTCCTCGCGGTGATGGTCGGGTTTGACCTGACAAGTGTCGCCCGCGCGGTTGCCGCCCTCCCGGCCGCGGTGCTTGTCGGGTTCACGTTCGGGGCGCTCGGCATGGCGATCTCCACCTTCATGCGCAGTTGGCAGGACTTCGACCTGCTGGCCTCCGCGCAGTTCACCCTCTTCCTCTTCTCCGGCACGTTCGTGCCGGCGCAGGCCTATCCGACACTGCTGCACTGGTTGGTCGAGATCACCCCGCTGTACCGGGCGGTGCACCTGATCCGCGCCCTCGCGCTTGGCGGCGGTGGCTGGGTCGGGCTGCTCGACGTGCTCTACCTGCTGGCGATGATGAGTGTCGGCCTGTGGGTGGCCGCGCGCCGAATGAGCAGGTTGCTCTACCGGTAGGGGTTACCGGCGCCCGTCGACGGGGCATGTCGGAGGTGACACCACCGACGACGAGGAGAGGCGATGACCTCGGACGACTCTGCCGCCGGCCGGGCGCGCACCGACGCCAGCGCGCCGGTCGGCCCGGACGCGGGGCCGGACAGCCCCACCGATCTGCCCGGCAGCGGCTGGCAGGCGGCGCTGCGGCGCACCGTAAGGGAATTCCAGGACGACAGCCTGACCGACTGGGCGGCGGCGCTCACCTACTACGGGGTGCTGTCCATCTTCCCCGGCCTGCTGGTGCTGATCTCGATCCTCGGTCTGCTCGGCGAGAGTGCCACCGACGGCGTCCGGGACACCGTCAACCAGGCCGTGCCCGACGACAGCATCCAGGAGATCATCAACGGTGCGATCGGCACCGCCCAGGAAAACGGCGGGTTGGCCAGCCTCGCGGCGATCATCGGTGTGCTTGCCGCGTTCTGGTCCGCGTCCGGCTACATCGGGGCGTTCATGCGCGCCTCGAACACGATCTACGACGTGCCGGAGGGTCGGCCGATCTGGAAGACGCTGCCGATCCGCCTCGGCGTGACCGCGGTGATCGGAGTGCTGTTGCTGGTCAGCGCGGTGATCGTGGTCTTCACCGGCCGCCTCGCCGAGGCGGTCGGGGACGTGGTCGGCCTCGGCGCGACAGCGGTCACGGTGTGGGACATCGCCAAGTGGCCGGTGCTGCTGATCCTGGTCAGCCTGATGTTCGCGATCCTCTACTGGGCGTCGCCGAATGCCCGGCACGGCGGGTTCCGCTGGGTCAGCCCGGGTGGGGTGCTGGCCGTGGTGATCTGGCTGGTGATCTCCGGTCTGTTCGCCCTCTACGTGAGCAACTTCGGCTCGTACAACAAGACGTACGGGGCACTGGCCGGGGTGATCGTCTTCTTGGTCTGGCTCTGGCTGAGCAACATCGCGATCCTGCTGGGTGCCGAGTTCGACGCCGAGTTGGAGCGGAGCCGGGCCATCGCGGCCGGGCACGCCGTCGACGATGAGCCGTACGTCGAGCTGCGTGACGACCGCAAGCTCCGCAAGAAGCGCAACTCCGCCAACCGCCGCTGACGCCACCGCCCCGCGCCGACCGACCCGCGCACCGACCGACCCGCGCACCGACCGACCGGGCCGCACCGACCGGGCCGC
>NZ_JBEZFA010000031.1:0-1424 GCF_040649215.1 Micromonospora sp. NPDC049044
ACAAGTTCCAGACCAGCCCGAACGGCCCGTGGTCGGACTGGGTCAGCCGCGGCGGAACCAACCTCACCAACGAGCTGACGATCGGGCGCAACGCTGATGGTCGGTCTCAGGTCTTCGTCATCGGCGGTGACGGCGCCCTCTACTCGATCTGGCAGAGCAGCGTGAACGGGCCGTGGTCGGACTGGCAGAAGATGGGCGGCAGCGAGCTGAAGACACCCGTGGTCGGTTCGTCGGCGGACGGCCGGATGGAGCTGTTCGCCGTCGGCGGTGACGGCAAGCTCTACCACAAGTTCCAGACCAGCCCGAACGGCCCGTGGTCGGACTGGCTCAGCCGTGGCGGCAGCGACCTCAGCGGCGACCTGGTACTCGGCTCGAATCGCGACGGTCGGTTGCAGGTGTTCGTGATCGGCGGCAACAACGCCCTCTACTCGATGTGGCAGACGTCTGCCAACGGTGCCTGGGGTGACTGGGCCAGCCTCAGCTAGCCGGTGACGCCCCTTTCCAAACTCCGGCCGGTCGCCGTACCCCCAGCGGCGACCGGCCGGTCCTGGCCGGTAGCCCGGCCCTCAACCTCGCCCCTGGAGTGTCCTTATGAGCAGGAAACTGCGCTATGCCCTTGCCGTGGCCGCGTTGACAGTCGCTTCGTTTGCCGGCTCCGCCTCCGTGCTGTCCAGCCCGGCGCACGCCGCTGTTGTGCCCAACTGCACCGCCGCGAGCCCGACCGCTGCCGACGTCGCCTTCGCCGCCCGAGTGAACCCGCTGTTGAACGGGAAGCTGGCCGGCTATCTCGATGCGACGCGGGCGGCCTGCGTTCGCGTCATCGTCTCGGTGGTCAAGTCCCAGAATCTGCCGATGCGGGCGGCCAGCATCGCGATCACCACGACAATCGTGGAGACCGGCATCCGCAATCTCGACTACGGCGCCGATGACAGTCTCGGCCTTTACCAGCAGCGGCCCAGCCAGGGCTGGGGTTCGCCGGCGGAGATCCTGGACCCGGTCTCCTCCACCAGGAAATTCCTCAGCGCGATGAAGAGCAACTACCCGAACAATGGCTGGTTGACCGCCCCGATCGGCGAGATCTGTCAGCGGGTGCAGATCTCCGGCTATCCGGACCGCTATTACGGTCAGGCCTCGGATGGTGCGACGCTCGCCCTCGCCGCCTGGGGTGAGGACCGCGTCGAGGACCAGCTCGCTGTGGGGGCGAACGCCGATGGACGGCTCCAGGCGTTCGCGGTACGTGGCGCCGGCGCCGTGCACAGCGTGTGGCAGACGAAGCCGAACGGCGGCTTCGGCGACTGGGTGAGTTTGGGCGGTACGGCCCTGCGCCATCCGGTGGTCGATGTGGCGGCGGATGGTCGGATGGAGTTGTTCGTCGTCGGTGGTGACGGGAAGCTGTATCACAAGTGGCAGCAGAGCCCGAATGG